>CAYRXM010000263.1:0-1634 GCA_964428175.1 uncultured Anaerolineae bacterium | reverse complement strand
CTGCTTGACGATGGCGGCGCCGATGTACGATTTTCCGAGGCCGACCACGTCAGAGACGAAACAGCCGCCGTAGCGCTCGATCATCTGCACCGCCTGGCGCACGGCCTGCTCCTGAAACTCGGTCAGCACCGCGGTGATGTCGTCGCGCCACAAGAAGCGGGCGGCCTCGGCACCTTCTAGTTGGTCTCGGACCAGCTCATAGAGCGTTTTGAGGTACACTTCGTAGGGCGTCACCTGGGCCAGTGGCCACGAACTGCGCAGCTCTTGCATCAGGTGGGTTTCGAAATCCTGGGATTCCGCCCACAGATCCTCAAACCAGTGGCTCAGCTCGGCGTGATTGGCGTTGCCGTGGACCAGCACGTTCAACTCCGTGTTCGAGGTCACGCCGGCGAGGGTAAAGTTGCTCGATCCGACGATGGCCATGCCTTTTTCTTCGCGCGGCAGTTCGTTGCCCAGCAGATCATAGACCGGGCCATAGTCAAAGATGTAGGCTTTGGCGTGGAGGCGCCCCTTGGTATAGACACGCACGTGCAGCCGGCCCTCTTCGATGAGCCGCGCCAGCGTGCTGACCAGGTGCTCGGCCTGGTCGGTCTGGTCCAGCAGGGCGGCCGTCTGGCCCACGTTCGCCGCGGTGACCTCGGCTGCGAGCGCCATGTCGGTGCGCCGGGGGTAGGCCAGCGCTTCGGCGGCGTCCCGCACCTGCTCCAGGCGGCGGTAGCCCTCGGCGATCTGCTCGATGGTTTGCCGGCTGGACGTGTTGCCGATGAGCAGGCGCAGGTCGCGGACGTTGGCCAGTTGGCTGGCGACCGACTCGAGCCCCGACAGGAAAAAGTAGCCGACGGCAAAGTGCGCCGCCTTACTGGTCGGCAGAATGCGGCGGATGTGGTCCACCAGTTTGTCGGTACGATTGTCTACAATGTCATGATTCGGCATAAAGGGATTCCTCACGTCTCCATGCATACACTTGCTTCTGCAACCCGGCCACATAGTCATCGACCATGTGCCACGCACGCTGTGGATCGTTGAGCGCCTGAAACAAGCGGAACTCGCTGCCCGCGATCAACGCGCCAAAGTACCACAGTCCGGCATTCACGGCTTCCGGTGAGACCCCTGCCGCCTCAGACTGCTGGACGATCCACGTTGCCGTCAGGCCTTTCGCAGTTGGGTCCAACTGTCTGGTCGTTCTCTCCACCCATACATCTACCGGCTGCAGTAGGTCTCGATGGCTGACAACCCGGATTCCAAAGCACCACGCGACGTCGCGAAGAAAGAACGACGCGATTTTGGGGCCGATGCCGTTGATCGAGCACAGATCGTTGTGCACTGTCTGCACCTGGCCGTCCAGAAGCATGCGCCTGACCCAGGCGACAATGTTGTAGTCGAACTCCATCAATCTCTGCTGGGCAAACTCCAGTACTGAGAGCTGAGCCGTCTCTTTCTGTCCCCATTTGCTCTGGTATGAGTGACCCTGCGGGCAAAGGGGGTTGTTCATGGGGTTGGGCTTGGCATCTTCCCGGAGTCCGTTCAGGGTTGAACAGAATGACATCCATGCCTGTCGCGGCATCTCCTCGTCTTGCCAAAAACCATCCGTTGCTGCGGCTGATTCAATCACATGACGAGCGATGGGCGCATCC
>CAYRXM010000262.1:0-1658 GCA_964428175.1 uncultured Anaerolineae bacterium | reverse complement strand
ATCTGTGGCGCTTTGCGATTGAACACGCCTTTCGTTTTCTCAAACAGCATTTCGGACTGAACGCCAATCAGTCGACCAATCCAGATAGCATTCACCTGTGGATGCGACTGTGCGCACTGGCCTACTGGCAACTGGTGCTGATGCGCGACGAGGTCGAAGACTTACGTCCTCCCTGGCATTCCCGCCCCAGACCTGAAAACCCTCATCCGCTTACGCCAGGACAGGCCCAGCGAGGCGCATTGCGCTTTTTGACCCGGTTGGGCACACCGGCCTCGTCGCCCAGACCCGCAGGTAAAGGGTGTGGACGCGCTTCGGGATACCATCCTCAACCCAGAAAGCGCCATCCTGTGCTCATCAAGAGCCAAAAACAGGCCACTTGCGCGCCCTAAACAGCTTCTTGGACTCACTTTTTCATTTTTAAGGAACGCTTGACTCAAGCGCACGCTTTCACGCGCCTGGTCGCAACTCTAAACTCAAGAAGTTAGCATAGTTTTTAATACAAACGGGTTGTTGGTAGTCGAAATTGAAGAACGATCTACGATTGCCTCTTTGTTTCATAGTGCAATGGTTTATCCGAAATGCCTGAACAAGATTCACCTGGTGACATCTTGTCCGCAGGGAACCTGCGGACAAGTAGCATTTACCGAGTGATAGGGACATTTATGAAATGATGCTGAAAAAAAACTATTCCCATTCCACCCTGCTTCCATTGGTCATAATTCCAGTCGGCGGCCTATTGACACTGGGGATAGGCTATCTGCTCTATTTATTCATCTATAATTTTGTGGAATCTCAGTTTTTCTCCACAAATCCTACTTCAGTACCTGCAGACACTATGCGCAGAGCTTATGCTTTGGCACTCCTAGTTCTTTATTGGGCGTTGCTTCGCACCAAGATTTCTGACACCATCAAGGCAACCATCCTTGTCGGTCCGATGGGCATATTTGTCACTACTACAATCCTGGCATTCTATGAAAAGCCAGTTTTAGCTATCGGCGCCATAATTGTCATAGTAGCCGTTAGCATTTTTCTGCTGTACAGGTATAAGAAGCCTTGGATTTATTATTACGCTATCGCGACTACCGTTCTGGCTTCGATTGCCTTAGCTTGGCCGGAGGCTTGAGTGTTTGGTTACAAGATAGCGAGAAGCAACATTGAAAGAAAAAGCTGCCCAGCACCCATTCCTAATGACGTAACCTGGTTACGTCATCGGGGATGGAAGGCGGGCTTTGCCGCCGGGGGAGATTGCAGCCGACGCCGCTATCGCGGCGCATTGCGAGCGTCGCGTCGCGGAAGTTCGGTTTGGGTTAATGAAGGCCAGCGGGAAAGCCGCGGCGCGGCGACTTATGCTTATCGTTGGGCAGCCCTGAAACTATAGGAGTTGATATGTTGACACAAAGACTTACGGCGATTTTGCTTTCATTGCCCCTGCTGGCTCTTTTGTTCATCAGCATCTCGTACTGGATCACGTAGGCAGGGAAGAGAAGCACAGCTCTGGCAAGCAGTATATTGGCTACAACAAGCTCTTTCTAACCTTGGTGGCGATTGGTTACTTCGGTATCTGGCCATTCTGGTTGAGTGGGATCGTGTTGCAGTTCCTAGATCGTATCTTCTCAACAACTTGGGGACACTATGCGGCAACCCATGATACCCCCAGG
>CAYRXM010000261.1:0-1683 GCA_964428175.1 uncultured Anaerolineae bacterium | reverse complement strand
CCCCTCATTTGGCTTCTATAGAACTTTCTCTAGATGGAGTACGAGCTGCGCGCGGGCGACGAACCGGTCGCCACACTGCGTTTCCGCAGCGCGTTTGGCACGTTGGCGACGGCCGAAAGCGCCGACGGCTGCTGGACGTTCAAACGGGTGGGCTTTTTCCAGAATCGCGTCACCGTTCGCGCTTGTGACAGCGAGACCGACCTGGCCACATTCAACAACAACACCTGGAAGGGTGGCGGCACGCTGGTCCTGGCCGACGGACGCGAATTTCCGGTCACCAGCAACTTTTGGCAAACCGAATACGAGTTCCAGAATGCAGATGGTGAACCGCTGCTGCGCTTTAAAACCAAATGGGGACTCAGCCACCAGTCCGCCGAGGTCAATGTCCTTGCTGCGGGAGAGAGCCTGCCCGAACTGCCCTGGATGATCCTGCTCGGCTGGTATCTGGCGGTCATGATGCACAACGACGCTATCGCGGCCTCGGTGACGACCACGGTCGCGGCTATGAGCTAAGGCGGAGGGCGCATTTCACGCGCACTCGAGAGGGCGGCACGCCTCGTTGTTTTACAACACCGTGCCGCTTTTTTGCTATATCATATTGCATCGTTGGATAAAGTCGCCCTGGTAAGGGCGAAGCATGTACAAGAGATGCTTCGCCCCTACTGGGTGGTGAATACCGTTCATGACGACTTTTCACGATGACGCGCTGCCCCCAACAGTTTGAGGCAAGGTTTGGAATGACAAAGAAAGGAGCACCGCTATGTATAACAAACTCGTTGTCAACATCAAACCATTGGGCTTTACCTGGGAAACCAGCGATCCGTTCCTGTTCTGCGTGCATCACCTCGATCACTATCCGGCCGGCAACGAGCGACTGGGGCCGGCCGCCTCACTGGCCGGCAGAAACCTCGGACAGGATTTCAACACCAACCAGAGTTGGCGGATGTATCACGGCGAAACCATTCCCGGCTTTCCCGCCCACCCGCATCGCGGGTTCGAAACGGTGACCGTCGTCTTGAACGGCGTTGTCGATCACTCGGATTCCCACGGCGCGGCCGGACGTTACGGCGATGGAGACGTGCAATGGATGACCGCCGGCGCCGGGCTGCAACATGCAGAAATGTTTCCGTTGCTCAACCCACACGCGCCGAACCCGTTGGAACTGTTCCAAATCTGGCTCAACCTGCCCCAAGCGCGAAAATTCGCCCGGCCGCATTACAAGATGCTCTGGGCCGAAGACATTCCGGTCTACACCGAAAAGGATGCCCATGGCAAAGCGATAGCAGCGACGGTCATCGCCGGCCAAATCGGCGATGTTGCTGCGCCCGCGCCGGCGCCCGATTCCTGGGCCAACGACGCCGAGAACGAGGTCGGCATCTGGCTGCTCAAACTGCAAGCCGGCGCGCGCTGGGTCATCCCGGCCGCATCGCTCGAAGCAGACCGGACGCTGTATTTCTATCGGGGTTCGAGCATCGACGTTGCCGGCATGCGCATCCCGCACTACCATTCCGTCGAACTGCTGGCCGACCAGCCGGTCATCCTGGAAAATGAAGACCAGGACGCCTTTCTGCTGCTGCTCCAGGGCCGCCCGATCAACGAACCTGTGGTTCAACATGGGCCATTTGTCATGACTCGAGTTTAGAGTTCACTTGAGCGGTATCTGAACCTTAACAAAAAACGAAA
>CAYRXM010000260.1:0-1777 GCA_964428175.1 uncultured Anaerolineae bacterium | reverse complement strand
GTGCTGGCCCTACGCATACTGGATCGCAGCCGCAAGGGCGTGTACCGCGCCTACGTGGAATACGACGAACGGCTGCCGTACATCAGCGGGCAGATGGACGTGCGCCACCTGGTCGAGCAGCCCTGGGCCGTCAGCCGCCGCTGCCGCTATCAAGAGCACACCGCCGACATCGAGGAGAACCAAATCCTGGCCTGGACGCTGCAGCACATCTTGCGCAGTGGGATTTGTCCCGAACACGTGCTGCCCACCGTGCGCCGCGCGCACCGCATTTTGCGCGACCTGACCACTCTGACACCCTGCACGCCCGCCGACTGCGTGGACCGGCTCTACAACCGGCTCAACGACGATTACCAACCGCTGCACGCGCTGTGTCGCTTTTTCCTGGAACACAGCGGACCGGGCCACCAGGCCGGCGACCGCGCGGTGCTGCCTTTTTTGGTCGATATGGCCCGCCTGTACGAGCTGTTTGTGGCCGAGTGGCTCAAGCAGCACCTGCCGCCAGAGGCGGTTTACGTCAAGGCACAGGATCGGGTGACACTGGGCGCAGAACAAACGCTTCATTTTGACATCGACCTGACCCTGTACGACGCGCACACGCACCAGGCGATCTGCGTGCTCGACACCAAGTACAAAGCGCCGGATGGTCCCTCAAACACGGATATTTCGCAGGTCGTCACCTATGCCGAACTCAAGGGCTGCCATCAGGCCGTGCTGATCTATCCCACCGCGCTGCCCAAGCCGCTGGATCATTCTTTCGGCCAGATTCGTGTATGCAGCCAGGTCTTTTCCGTCGCCGGCGATCTGGAAGCCGGCGGGCAGGTGTTCCTGGCGGCACTCTTGCCTGCTCTGAAAGCCTGACCCGGCGATACCCGCACCATTTTCTCAGGAGGCAGTAATGACTGAACCCAGCAGCCGTGCGCGGGCGCAGACGTGGCCCTATGGGCGCCACCACCATTTTGAGCAGGCGCTGCGCCAGGCCGCCGCAGCCTGGTTTGCCGAAAAAGGCTCCGCGGTCAGCCGTCGCTACCCGTACATCCTTGCCGAACGCGACCGGTGGCCGGAGAACATCCTCCTGCCCAAGGTAGCGGCGTACATCTGCCAGCAGCAGAAAGAGCGGAAGGAACAAGGAAAAGGCTTCCCACTGCACAAATACATCCATCACGGGCTGAGCAGCCAGGCGATGCTTTTTAACCTGATCGGTCCATTGATAGTTTCTAACGATCTGGAACCGCTCCGGCAGGCTCTTGCCGGGCAAGGCATCGATTGGCCGGACGGCCCGCTCAAGGCTGTATTCGAGTATGAAAACCGGACTGTGTTCCGCGAGGACACCGGACAGCCCACGTCGGTGGACCTGGTCTTGTTCGATCAGGCGGACAAACCGGTCTTTCTGATCGAGGCCAAGCTGGTCGAGAGCGAATTCGGTGGCTGTTCAGTGTTTGCAGCCGGCGACTGTGACGGGCGCAATCCCGCCGGTAACTTTTCGCTGTGCTACCTGCATCACCTGGGACGCCGCTACTGGACGTTGCTCGAAAAGCACGGTTTCCTGTCCGGCCCAATGCGTGACAACGCGACCTGCCTGCTGGCCTCGTACTATCAATTCTTTCGCGAAGTGCTGTTTGCGCTGGAATTGGGCGGCGCCTTTGTCCTGCTGTACGATGCGCGCAATCCCACCTTTGTGTGCGATAGCCCACAGGGACAGCGCGGCCTGATGCCCTTTTTGCGGCCATTCGTTCCCGAAACGCTGCGCCCTCGTGTGGCTATGGTGACCGTGCAGCAG
>CAYRXM010000259.1:0-1855 GCA_964428175.1 uncultured Anaerolineae bacterium | reverse complement strand
GAGGATAGTTTACTCGATATTGCTACCCAAGCAAAAGATGTGGGTAATAGATAGGACCTGGATGCTTCAGACGGCGCAGGGCAGGTCTTGCCCCGGAACTCCGCAAGCGCGAGCGAACGCAGCGAATTGCTGGTCCTGCTCGACCAGCTGGCCGATCCGCAGATCAGCCTTGAAACACGTCTGAATTTGGTTGAACAGATGCGTCATCTTGTGATACAATAGAGTTGCCGGTGCGGAGGATAGGGCAATGCTGGAGAGCAACCCGAGCGCCGACGCCGGTGACGGTGCAACAAGGGCAGAGTCAAATTGACTCTGCCCTTCGCATTGAACCCAGGTTGCACTGTCCACAAGGCGATAAACTCATGGTTGGCCTAACAGGACAGTTGTCTGAATCCGGCAACAGTTCGAATTCAATCTTTATCGTACCTTTTCTTGACCACTGCAAGTGCATTCTCCACGATCTGAATGTCTGGAACGTCGATCATCAGTAGATGATCAATGAGTGATGTAAAGCCGGGAGATATTCTATCAAGAACGTACTTGGTGGCTTGATCATGCAAGTCTTCTTTCTCGACTTTATCTTTGCATTTGAGCAAGTCAGCCGTCCACTCAAACATTGCAGAAAACACCAAGTGCTGGAAATGCTCCGTTGACAGTCGATCAAGAATCCGCTGTTGCGTTTTCTGCTCCCCTTTGATCAGTGCAACAATTACAAGTCTTTCAACATCTGTACTTTCTTGGCGAACCTTGGCCATCCCTAACCGCAGCTGTTGCAGGTAGGTTACTGCATCTGCCAACGCTTCAGGCTCAGGCATATCAATAGCCAGTATTTGGTCAACAAAAGTTATGTATTCAGGTATTGTCTGAGTTCGTATATGGCTCCATGTTTTTTCGTACAAATAATCTACATCGACACCATTTTCATCTTCGGGCGCCAAAACGATCCAGTCAAATAGACGATCAAAATTTCCAAAATAATCGCGTCCGAGTTGCTGGATCAGGTTTTCTCGTTGATCGTGGTTATACTTGATCAAAGCAGTTAACAGAACACGTTGAGAAAATACAACATCCCCCCGCATCACACGATACCGAATCGTCTCTAGATCAAAGATGGTCCCTTGCTCCGAAAACCTTTCACGTATGGCTTGCATATCTACAGACATTCTTATTTTCTCCTGATACTTGCCTTTGGTCTATGGTGTAGGAAAGTAATTCAACTCGGTCAGTAGTCTTAGGATTGCCTCGCTAGTTTCCGCACCAATCTCCTTATAGAAGTATCCTTGGTGCTGGAGATCGTAGATAAGGTTCTCCATATCTTTGCATAAAGAAGTATATTGCTCTGAACTGAGATTATCCTTTAGAAAGGAGTGAATATCTTTAACTCCCTGGCGTTTGAATCCCTTCAAATCTTCCTTAATATGCTTGCCATTACTCCGTATACTATTCGTTTTGTTCTTATCGTGCCGCTTCCATGGATCAGGCCAGCCTGGTAATCCATTATCATAGCCGAACATAAAGCTAAGGTGAGATCCCATGCTTTCAAGTCCCTTTGGTATTGCCAATGAAACCGCACTGTCTGTCGAATCGCGACTTGTCTGGTAATCCCACCAGTCCTTTGTCTTGATGACTTCATCAGCGATTTTATCTGCAACGATAGTCATTCCAACGACCGCTACGGAAGCTGCGAGAGCATATGACATAGCCTTAACTCCGCCCCCTCCGCCTGAAAAATGTTGGCCATCGTCGTTACCGTCAAACGAAAACTCGGCATAGTGCCCACTGGGATCTCGATACTTGATGGGCTACTTTACCACAAAATACCCCCGAAAAGGAACAATCCTTCAGATACGTCTGG
>CAYRXM010000258.1:0-1869 GCA_964428175.1 uncultured Anaerolineae bacterium | reverse complement strand
GTTTTCAAGGTGCAAATGCCCTCAACAAGGGGGTTTTTCAGCGGTCTCCTAGCATTTTTGAATGGTCAGGCCGCCGACATGTCCGTCTTTTTGGCTCTGCAAGGAGTCGAGTTGTGGGATGCGGATGGCTACCCGCGTTTCGACGCGCCCGACGTGGTCGCTGCAGTGCAGCGGTTTGCCGACCTGGCATTGCGGCACCACGTGCTGCCCGTTTTATCCGCCAACCTGTCGGAGGCCGATAGCCAGGCTGCGCTCAGCTTGCTGGTGCGGCAGGGGCGCGTTGCCATGTGGACGGATAACTCTAGCATTGACCGCGATCTGGCTCTGCCAGCTACGATGTCGGTGGGTATCGCGCCGCTGCCGGTTTCGCTGGATGCCTCGGCTGCGCAGTTTATCTACACCGGCCTGTTCATCAGCGACAAGACTCTGCACGCACAGGCCTGCTGGGAATGGATCAAATTCGCCAGCGATTATGCCCTCTTTCCCGGGCGCATGCCGGCCCGGTGCTCGGGTTGGGAACTCGATGTTGAAATGTGGGCTGGTGAAGAGAAGGATTTGGACACCTATCGCACTGTGTTGCAATACACTCCCGTTCCCTGGCCCACCGCCCAACAGTCCGATCAATTGGAGTGGCTCGATTGGGCTTTTGCCGAGATTCTGTCCGGCGGGCAAGCAGAATCGGTGCTAGCGGAAGCACAGCGGCAGGCCCAGCGGCTAGTAGACTGAAAGGATTTCTAAAACCTTGGAGGGCTCACTGCAAAAACGGTTTTCTCGCGCCGATGGTCTCCGTCGGCGCGTCGGGCTGATGGCGTTCTCACGCGGGAGCGTGGGAACGAGAAAAAAGACTGTGAAGACAAGGCATATGCTTACACAAATTGCGCGTTTTTGGGAAACTCTTTTCAGCACTAGAGTAGCTCTGTTGCTTGGTGCGTTCTCGTTTGTACTCGCAGGATGTCAAACTCAGCCTCAGATAGACAAAAGCCTATTGGAAGGTCAACCTTGCACCGTCCCATGTTGGTACAATATCGTTCCTGGAATATCTACAGAAACAGACGTTCGTTCGGAACTGGAAAAGAACCCAACAGTCCGAAAACGCTCGGTAGAATACGACCAAACTTCTGTGGACGGAATTCCGCTAGAGGTGTTTTCATGGACTGGATCAGGAACAGGGCTCAATCGGTTATACTTACAGAACGGCATTGTGATTCGAATCGACCTCCGGATCCAATACGACCTAACACTAGAGGATCTAGTCAACAAATATGGTGCACCAGAGCAAGTATACACACGCCTTAGTGGTACTGATTTTTGGAATTATCTTGTCGTTTTCAGTTATCCCTCTTTGGGCATTCAAGTGTCAAGCTTTCAATCGCGTATTGATCCGGACAAATTCGTCGTTCAACCGGGAATTGGCTTGCTTTCCGAATCTTTTGTAGTCAATGATGTCGTATACTTTGAACCTATGTCGTATCAAGATATGCTCATCAATGTATTTTTTCTAGGCGAAGATGGGGCAGAGTATTGGATGCGGAATTCTCACCCTTGGCAAGGCTTTGGACAAACGCCATTAGCAAAATAGTGACAGAATTTGTGCCAGTGATCACCAGGAAACGGAAAAAAACAGCTGGGTGACCGTTTTCTTCCGTTCTCGCATTGGGGGTGCGGCCATTTTTTTCTCGCGCCGACGGTCTCCGTCGGCACGCTGACTGATGGCATTCCCGCGCGGGAGCGTGGGAACGAGAAAAAACCTCGGAGGGCTGACGATAGCGCCAAGTCTTCAACCTATTGTTTGTTTGCGTCTTGGTATGGATCACCCTGCTTGACTGACAAAACGTTTTCACAAACAGATGACGGAAGCAAAATCAGTCA
>CAYRXM010000257.1:0-1932 GCA_964428175.1 uncultured Anaerolineae bacterium | reverse complement strand
CCACCTCACACCGGAATCGGGGCGATGACCTGCGACGAGGCCAGCAGCCAGGCCACCCACGCGGCGTTGAGCAGCGCGCCGAGGTAAATCCGGCCGGTGAACAGGTAACACCCCGTCGAAATCAGCGCCGTCAGCGCCAACACCAACAGCAGTTGGAACAGCGTCATCACAAAGGTTGCCATCACCCCGCCGGGGCCGACCAGTGGCACGACGTTGAACAGCAGCAGCGGCGCGTATTGCAGCACGAGAAACAGCAGCAGCGGGACGATCTGGATCAGCACGTTCGCCGCCGTCCAATCGACCAGCGTGCGCCGCCACGTCGTTCTCTGGGGCCGGCGCACTGTGCCGTGCAAAAAGGCGCCCATCCCCACAAAGCCCACCAGCAGGAAGGGCAGGTACAGCGCCATCATCCCCACGCGATAGGGCGTCAGGTCGCTCAGGAAGGGAAAGATGCAGCGCCAATCGACGATGAACAGCGCTTCCAGGCCGGCTTCGAGGGTGTAGAGCGCGGCAAAGAGCAGCAGCGCCAGCAGCGCCGTCCTGGCCAGATACGACCAGTCCAGATGCCAGCGCGTCGGCTGATCGGAGACGCCCAGATCATCCAGCGGAATGCCCTGCCGCCGGCGCCAACGCCAAAAGAGCCACAGCCCGATCAGGTTGATGACCAGAAACCACCAGACCAGACCGTTCACCATCATCATCGGAAACAGCCCGTCGATGGGAACGAGATAAAGATGGATGGCAAACAAGGTCATAATCAGCGGGATGTAGAGCCATTTCAGCAGGCCATTGACCAGCACCGCGCGCCAAAAAGGCCGCCCGGTGGATGCATACTGGGCGGGCGCGGTGCGCTGCAACGGGCTGAACCAGGGCGTGCGCAGCAGCAGCCAGGCCAGCGGCAGCAGCGAGATCAGCCCGGCGAGCATGGCGATCAGCGTGGCCGTTTCCTTGATCGGCCAGACCTGGCGGGCGGGGTCGCGCCACAGCGCCGGCGCAGGTTGCAGCGCCTGCCGCATCCAGTCTGCCGTCTCGGCGATGGCGCCGCGATGAAAGGATTCCAGGATGTGGATAGTGTGCGGCATATAGACGCGCCGCGCGCTGCCGTCGCCGAAATCGCCATAGGTTGTGCTCAACTGCGGGTCGGCGGCGGCGATGACATGCTGCGTGACCGACGATGACATCCATTCGCCCGCAAAATCGTCTGTGCCGGTCATGCGCGCGCGATACTCATCCCAGCGGCCAAAGATCATCAGCATGTTCCGCGGCCGCGTGAATGAGGCGTCCTCGCGGTAGGCAAACCCCGAAATGGACAGCGCCTGCACCGTGGGATCGGCGAGGGCGACCGCGTAGGCCATTTCCGCGCCCAGGCTGTGACCCATCATGCCCACCCGCGCCGCGTCGACGAACGGCAGCGCCTTGAGGTAGGCCAGCGACGCCGTCCCGCCATAGGTTGGATCAAAGTCCGGCGCGTCGGGGGCGGTGGGCTGGCCGGAATTGCCGCGCCCGATGGCGTCGATGCTGAGCACGACGATGCCGCGCCGGGCCAGCTCGATGGCATACGGGTCGGCGGTCTCGCGGTTGTTTTGGTAGCCGTGGATATAGACCACGCCGGGGCCGGGCGATTGGGCCGTGATCGCGCGGTGGCGGAACAACTTGGCGCGGACGCGGATGCCGCCGGCGTTGGCATAGGTGACGTTGCGCACCTCCACCCGCCCGAAATCCTGCTGCACCCACGCCGCCAGGCCGACGGCGCAGATCAGCGCCAGCAGGCACAGCCCCCATATCGAGAGTGCCTGGCGTTGGTGGCGCTGCGAAAACAATGCGGTTGTGAATCCGGTCATCGATAGCCTCCTGACAGATGAGATGATGGTCGATCAACGCGCATCAAGGCCGAGATAAAGGCCGTTTTACACTCAATACACCCAGGGCAGC
>CAYRXM010000256.1:0-1933 GCA_964428175.1 uncultured Anaerolineae bacterium | reverse complement strand
TTGACAACTGTAGCACCCCCAGTACTCAACAACACTTAACGGGGGGACTACCCATACCCTTTTGCTTGTAAAAGTAGGTGGACTTGGGCAAACCATGAGTTTATCGCCTTGTGGACAGTGCAACCTGGGTTCAATGCGAAGGGCAGAGTCAATTTGACTCTGCCCTTGTTGCACCGTCACCGGCGTCGGCGCTCGGGTTGCTCTCCAGCATTGCCCTATCCTCCGCACCGGCAACCCTATTGTACCACAATGTGACGCATCTGTTCAACCAAATCCAGGCGTGTTTCAAGGCTGATCTGCGGATCGGCCAGCCGGTCGAGCAAGGCCAGCAGTTGGCCGCGCTCGTTGGCATTGGGCTGGGCATCTGGAACTTGCCCCACACCGTCTGAAGCATCCAGGCTCTTTTCGATGCGGGCCATAGCCGCATAATAGTCGGCGGCGACGGTGTGATCGTGTACTCGCGCATAGATCATGGTCGAATTCAGGCTGCGATGTCCCAGCAGCTTTTGGATGCTGGTCGCGCGGCAGCCGGCGTTCAAGAGCTGCGTCCCAAATGTGTGGCGCAGGCAATGGGGTGTGGCCTTGACGCCAACGCGCCTCCCGGCAGCCTTGATCCGGTCGCGTACCAGGTCTTTGCACAAGGGCCGGTTGCGATAGAAAAAGACGTGGTTGGTTGGTCCCATACCGTGTACCTGAAGGTAGTCATTCAAAGCACGGACGGCTGTGTCAGTGAGAAAAAGAGATCGGTCTTTTCGTCCTTTACCTTGACGCGCCATTAATTTTCGCCCATTCAGGTCAAGATCGTCCATACACAGTTCTTCGAGTTCGCCACAACGCAGGCCGCCCTGCCAGAGCAGGTAGAATGCGGCCCGGTCCAACAGCGCATCGCGCCGCCGCGCAGGTGATCGTGCCTGGATCACGCATTGCTCAAAATCGTCGCGCAGAGCACGCACCTGGTCGTCGGTCAGGAAGCGAGGCAGGCGGTCGGGTTGCTTGAGGCACTGAATGCGCAGTAACACTTGCGGGATCGGATGATCCTGTTCTTGCAGGTGGAGCAGAAAGATGTGAAAGGCGCGCAGGTCCTGGTTGATGGTGCTGACGGCGATTCCCTCGGTCAGGCGGTGGTCGATAAAGTCGAGAACGTACTGGCGTTTGACGTCGGCGACACAGGTGATGGGATAGCGTTCAAAGAGCCAACGCCACAGGCGAGTGTGGCCGCTCCAAAAGCGCAGCACCCGCTGTTTCATCCGCGCCGGACGCCAGTGGCGCTGCCGGATGTGCTGGTAGTGTTCCGACTGCTCGATCAGCCAGTCGGGCAGGCCGGTGCAGTAGCGGTGCAGGATCGTGTCACGATCGGGAAAAGCAAGAACCACATCGTGCTGGTCGCGCTGCTGGCGCAGAAAAAGACGAAACTTGAGCAACGCATTGCGGCACATATCGGTCCACTCGGCGCTCAACCGTTTGGCTTTGATATAGGCCAATGCTTTTTCCAAATCTGCGTCCAGATCGAGCTGTTCGTATGGCTTGAGATTCAGGCCAAGAACGTGTCCGGCCATCGGGATGTAGAGCAAATCAATCACATACTGGCTGGCGCCGCTGCTCGACAGCCAGTCGCGGTAGCGTTCGAGCAGAGCGATGTTCTCCGGCGGCCAGGCAGCGGTAGGCTTGGGAACCGCAGAATCGGGCAAGAGACGATAGTGGCGCGCACAATGCAGCGCGTGGTCATAGCGTTCGGCCACAGACTCGGTCGCGGTTTTCATCGCCATCCCTCCAGTTCGCGGCTGGCGGCGTCATAATCAGCCTGCACCTGGCGGTCATTGGCGGCGACGTAGGTTTGCGTCGTCGTCAACCAGGCGTGTCCCAGCAGCTTTTGGATGCTATACTGCCCACGGGCACAAACTGCGTTTTTGGCGTAATGTGGTATGATTGTGTG
>CAYRXM010000255.1:0-2015 GCA_964428175.1 uncultured Anaerolineae bacterium | reverse complement strand
CTTGGCAACAATGATCTTGGAAAATCGGTTCTCCCCAAGATTTTGAGAAGATACCCTTATAGGATTTCCAGATACGTACATATATCTATTTATCGATGCGCTTCCCACCCCCGGCACAATCGTATCCGCACTGACGAAACGGCCCAACCGGCTGCTGTACATTCTCGCCCGGTAATCCATCAGGCCAAAGTCCTCTTTACACGCAATTCGCCCCGGAGCGTGCGTTTTTGCGCTCCTGGTGGTAGGATGGTTTCAGAATCTCGCTACAGGTTCTATTCCATCTCACACCACCAGGAGGTATGCATATGTTACCCCAAGTACGGCGCTTCAGCAAATGGCTGCAGCGCAAGAGTCCGCACGCCAGCACCCCCATCCATTACGCCAACGATCTCGACCTCTTTTTCACCTGGCTCGACAAGCCACCCGACGCCGTGACCTTTCAGGACATCGATCACTACATTGAGCACTGCCAGCAAAACGGTCACGCCATCGCCACCGTCAACCGTCGGTTGGCCGCCATCCGCTCCTTTTACGGTTTTCTGGACAGCGAGGACGAGGACGACCTGTTCAACCCCGTCCATCCCAGGCGTCACTACATCCGCCAGGGGCAGCACCTGCCCCGCGATGTGCAAGACGCCGACATCGAGCAGTTGTTCACCGTCATCGAGAATCGCCGTGACCGGGCGATGTTTCTGCTAATGCTACGATGCGGGTTAAGAGTGGGCGAGGTTCACAGCCTGTCCCTCAGCGACCTGTATCTCAACGCCAACAACGGCCATTCGACGACACCCCGCCTCTGGCTGCACGGCAAGGGCGACGCCCAGCGCGTGGTCTATGTTTCGCACCAGGCGCTCAAGGCACTCCGCAACTGGCTGGCCGTCCGCCCCCAGGCGCAGAGCCAGGCCGTCTTTCTCAGCCGTCTGCACCAGCGAATCAGTGTGCGCACGATCCAGGATCGCCTGACCCGCTACGGGCGGCAGGCTGGGATCGACATCTCGTGCCACAAACTGCGCCACACCTTCGCCCGACACCTCATCGACGCCGGGGTATCGGTCACTTCGATCCAGAAACTGCTGGGCCACGCCCGGCTGCACACCACCCAGCTTTACCTGCACATCTCCGACCCCACGGTGCGCGCCGAGTACGAGGCGGCCATCGCCGAGATTTCGCGGCGGCTGTCGCTGGCGGAGGACGAGGCATGATCCGCGAACGAGACTTGCACTACACAGACAGGCAGCACCGTGACTCTGCGGTCAAGTCGATCAAAAAATGGTCCCCGGCCAATCGCGGCTTCTACGACCACTTTCGTCGCTGGCTGCGCCAAGGCGGCTACAGCGATTCGGCGCTCAACATCTACGGCTGCGGCGTTCGCCTGGCCTTGGGCTGGCTCGACAAACCCTACTGGGAGATCGAGCCGCGGGCCGACCTCGACCGCGTGCGCGAATACATACGGACATACTATGCCAGCGAATTGACCCGCCAGGGGTATTTGAAGGGGCTGGCCAAGCTGGCCGAGTTTCTGTGTGAGCGGCTGCACCGGCCCCGGCCGGGCAACGTCATCCGCTGGGAGACCTATCTCGATCCGCTGCCCGCTGGCTGGCCGACGACGTGCGCACCTACATCGTTCACCACCACCGTCCTGGCCTCGGCCTGCGCCCAGGCGGAGACGTTGCTCACCCGGTCCGTCGCGCGGACGCGGAAGACGGAGAAGGGCACGTAGATGAAAAGCCCTGCCAGATATTGGAGATCTGGCAGGGCTCAAGCAGCGCGAGAAAAAGAACCGTGCCGGCGGGGGAGTCATCGGCACGAGAGAATGACGTCGCGGAAGACGGGATATTATTTGCCGCTTGGTGTAGGCGTAGAGAGTTCCAGATACAAGGCCATCCGTTCATCGATGGCCTTGACGATGTGTTCGATTTGCTCAATGTTCGTCAGTGACACTTCTCCTGGGGACATCGCTACGGAATGTGTCAAGTATTATGAGACAACCGATCAGAGCAATCTGTGGACAGTGC
>CAYRXM010000254.1:0-2114 GCA_964428175.1 uncultured Anaerolineae bacterium | reverse complement strand
TGGTCGGCGGCGAAGCGGTGGAACTGCTCTCGGCGATGAACCTGGGCAAAAAGGTAGTCACCACCATCCACGCCAACTCGGCGTACGACGCCTTGTTGCGCCTGGAGACACTGGCCCTGGCATCGGGGATGCCATTGGGCGCGATCCGCGAGCGCATAGGACGCGGCGTCGACCTGGTCGTCCACTTGCGCCGCCGCGGCGCGTGCCGTTGTGTGGCCGAAGTAGTGTGCGTGAACGGCGTCGTGGATGGGCAGTATCAGATTGAACCGCTTTATGGTCCGGATTCTCATCCGCAGGAGCACGCTTGATGGACGTCGTCGGCGTAGGCACTGCCTTCTTTGGTGCGTTGGGCATAGGCAGTCTGTCCGTCTGGCTGCTGCTGGCTGCGGGCAACCTGGCTGTCCGTGTTCGCCAGCTGTACCGGCCCAGGTGGCGCAGCGCCCTGGAGACCTTTTTCGATCGTGATGAGACGGACGGACAGGAACGAAGAGGTGATTCAACGAGCACAGTCCTGGACCTGCTGCTCTTTGTGCCTGCCCTGGGCGGCGTTATTCTGGCGGCTGGCATGCGCGATGCGCTGCTCTCACCCTACCTGGTCCTGCTGGGCACGGGGTTGACCTGGTTTCTCCGCAGCCGGCGGACGCGCAAGACGCAGGCGGCGATCACCAACCAGGTCAAGGCCCTGGTTGTCTTGTTCCGCTCGCGCTTTGCCGTCGGCGAGTCGCCCTTTTCCGTCCTGGTCGAGATCGAGGACGATCTGCCCAAGGGGGCTGTCGTCGCCGCAGTGCACCGGGCCGTGAACGCCTACCAGACCAGCGGCAGCGTCGAGAAAGCACTGGCCCCTCTGCGCGACCTGCACAACCCGTACCTGGCCCGATTGGCCATGGTCCTGGAGACCAGCGGCTCGGCCAGCACGGAAGCCATCGTCGCCGAGGTAGCGCACATTGAGGATGATTTGAAGAAACGCGATCGCCTGGCCGGCCAAGCCAGGGCATCGCTGGCCCTGCTCAAGGGCACGGTGCGCTTTCTGCAAGCCGCCAATCTGGCGGCGATCGTGGCCTCCGTGGCCTTGCCTGTGTGGCGCGACTTTTTCACCAGCACCTTGCAACGCCGGGGTACCTTCCTGGCCGCGACGCTGTTCCTGACCCTGGCCTCGCTCTACTTTGACCAGGAGATCGGGCTGCAGGAGGAAAAAGCGCTATGAATTGGGGCGTTCTGCTGGGCGGAATCACAGCCATCGGCGTGGGATCGATTTCGGCCTGGGGACTGTTGATCGTTGGCGATGTGGCCGGACGCTTTCGCCGCATCCGGTACACGAATCCGTCAGAGGTCTTTTTGCGTGCAGAACCGGTGGACGAGTTCACCGAAGAAGACCTGTACGGCCTGCGCGGCGTGCCCTGGACCCTGTGGCGGATCGTCGGAGCTGCGGTCGGGGTCGCACTGGCTTATCTGCTCTTGGCCGAACGCAACCCGATCCTGGCCCTTCTTGGCCTGGGTGGGGCCTTGGCACCGCGCTTGATCCGCGCCTACCTGGTGCGCCGCCGCCAGGTCGACGTCGACCGCCAGGTGCGCGATTTCATCTTTCTCTTGCGCCCAGCGCTCGCCTTACACGGCGGGCTGCGCCCGGCCCTCGAAGACGTGGCTACGCGCCTGGAGGCAGACGTGATACAGCTTCGTCTGCGCCACCACCTCGAACGGTCTTTCTCCGTCGACCCGGCAGCGGTCGTCGAGGGACTGGCAAAGGATGTCCGTTCTGCCGAACTGGACAACCTGCTGCTGGGCATCACGGCGGCGAGAAAGGGCGGTATGGGCTTTGGCGAGGCCGTGATCCGCGCTGCAGATGCGGCAGGCGAACGGATGGGCGAGGAAGCCCGCATCGCCATCGAGGAGACGCCGGTGCGCCTGCTGATCCCGATGCTGCTCTTGTTGGTGCCGCCGTTTCTGATCCTGGCATTGTACCCGCTCCTGGCCCGCCTGCTGGCGCTGCTCTCGGCGCCGGTTGGCAGCATGGGGGGCGGTTGGTAACTGGCGGATAGGGATCCGCCGATCACATTTTCGTAAAGAGTGCGGTAAAAGTCAAATCGTGAAATAAAGCCCAAATGGGCATTAACAAT
>CAYRXM010000253.1:0-2179 GCA_964428175.1 uncultured Anaerolineae bacterium | reverse complement strand
ACACCCTATCCTACACTCTTTCCCTACACGACGCTCTTCCGATCTGTGGAAGGTGAAATTTTTGGCACATTGAAAGGAGACCGAGATGAAAAAATGGCTTACCGGATTGTACACTCTGTTTGGGCTTGCTGCATTGGCCGCGCTGACCGTGCTGTTGATTGTGCTGTTGGGCCGGGCGAAAAACCCTGTGCAGGTCGGGCAGGCCACATCGCCGGTGGAGACGCCGGTGCTTACACCCCCGCCCGAATCCGAGTTGGTGTTTCAATCGCCGGTTGAAATGCCCACGCTGTTGCCCACGCCCACTCACTGGCCGACACATACTCCCTGGCCAACACTGACTCCTTGGCCGACATTAACTCCAAGAATAGAACCCACTCCGACAGCAATCCTTTTACGAGTACCTATAGCCGACCCTTCTGGTGTTCTTGTATACGTCATATACAATGAGCAAAAGACGAGCAGGCTAGCCAATATTATGATAAATGCGTCAGGAAAGCGAGAGCAAAAGAGTGAACTTGATTGGCCGCAACCAGATTCTATGCTTGGTCTGCCCCAACCCTCTCCTGATGGCCAATACATTTTACTCCTCGAACCAACAGAAGCAGGAGGATTCCCGCATGTTCTAGAACCACAGAGCAGGAAAATATGGAATCTAGTAGATGACAACAAACGTCCTTTGCTCGGGTTGCCATTCGGATGGCACCCCGACAGCAAGAGAATTCTCTTTTGGGTTGATGCCACCGCCTATCCCGGTTTATGGCTGATCGATGTAGAAACGAACGAGTACACAATCGTCGCCCTGGCAGATGCTCCGATACAAGGTGCCGCCGTGTCACCCGATGGACAACGAATTGCATATGCAGCTTATCGTGAACAAGGAAATCAGATCGATTTACTGATATCGGACATAAATGGTAATATTAAACAGCGCATTACCGATGTTTATAGAGTGTTCAGTTGGTCTCCAGATGGGAAATATCTTCTTGTTTTGCGCGGAATACCAGGACAATTTGAACAGCGCGTGCCAGCAGATACAAGTGCTCTCGGCATAGTTGATCTTGATACTTGGGAGATCCGACCACTCCATATTCCTTTTATAGTTGGGTATTTGTTCGATGCAGCCTGGTCACCAGATGGTCAGTACGTCGCGGCAGTTGGAGTAACTCCGGAAGAAAAATTTGGCTGCTACAATCCGAGTATGTCAGAAAAGGCCGATGACTGCCGATACGTTGGCACAAGTATCTATCTTGAAAATGTCGCGAAAGAAGAAGCATATCCACTGGTTTCGGGGATTTCTCCAGTCTGGTCACCGGATGGCTCAATGATCGCATTCTTGTCTATGCGTTCGGGATCGCCAGAGATTTGGAACATTCGTCGAGATGGGAGCGAATTGACCCAAATCACCTTTGACGACCAAGATGGCAACAAGTCTTCCTACTTTGCTTGGATGGTGGCGAGATGAAAAACTTGGCCAAATTTTTTATCTGGGTCTTGTGTATGGGAATTTGGCTCATGGCATTGATTCTTATACCGGTCAGCAAAGCAAGGGCGCAGGTTACACCATTTCTTGTATCGCCCTATTATGGAACGACGACCCTTGTACGCGGCTTTGCTGTCGGGCACTCGGGATGTGACTTTGGCCTGGATTATGAGGTGGTGTTAGCTGCTGATGATGGAACAATAGGATATGCGGGTTGGTATAACACCGGCTGCCATGACTTTAGACAATTAGATGATCCTATCACTGGAGCTGCGTGTGGCTATGGATTGTATCAACGCATTGTACATCCCAATGGGTATCGTACCTATTACGGTCATCTCTCAAGTTTGGCTGTAACAGACGGAACTGTTCATGTCGGTCAAGTTCTGGGAACTTCTGGCAATACAGGCTGGTCTACTGGGCCTCACTTGCACTTTGAAGTCAGAAACGCCAATAATGTGGCTGTAGATCCTTTCAATCCCAATCTCTGGAAACTCGGCCAATGGGCCGGAGCGCCTTTGTCAGCACCAACACAAACGACAAGTATCACGATCGATGATGGCGATGCAGGATTCTCCAAAGGCTATCCCGGATACTTTTATGACTGGACGTACATGACCGGGAATGGCTACAACAATGACCTGTACTACAGCACCAACACAACGCCGGCGTCCTGGTCTCGTTGGGCAAAATGGACGC
>CAYRXM010000252.1:0-2211 GCA_964428175.1 uncultured Anaerolineae bacterium | reverse complement strand
TGTTTTCAAGGTGCAAATGCCCTCAACAAGGGGGTTTTTCAGCGGTCTCCTAGACCTGGCCTTGTTGGATGTGGTGATGCCGGGGTTGTCCGGCATCGAACTACTGGGGCGGCTGGAAACGCTCGAATCTGCGCCGGAGGTGATTTTGCTCACCGCTTTTGCGACGGTGGCGCAGGCGGTAGAGGCGATGAAACTGGGCGCGTTTGACTATTTGACCAAACCACTCCGGCCGAAGCAGGTTTGGCAAGTAGTGAAGAAAGCCTGGGCGGTGCGGCAGGCCAGAGAACAGATGCAAGTGGGGAAATGGCTCATCGATTTGCGCACCGGCCGGGCGACTCGTGAAGGCGAGGATGTGCTGCTGACCCCGCTCGAATCTGCGCTGTTGGCGTGCCTGGCCCGCCACCGTGGACAGGTAGTCGACCTCGAGACGCTGCGCCGCGAGGTGTGGGGCTGCACGTCCGGCGTCGAACCCAACGCGATATGGACTGCCGTTCATCGCCTCAAGAGCAAGCTTGGCCCGGAAATAGTGGTGACGGTCAAAGGCCGAGGGTACCTTCTGCCGGACACCGGGTCGGAGGCCAAAAAACTGTAAGGATGCTGTAAGGAACAAAACGCACTTGTGGTGATATAATAGAGGATGTTTGATCGCACCTTGAAAACGCCAATGGACTGAAAGCCTGTTGGCGTTTTGTTTTGTCGCCCCAAGGAGGAACCGTGATCGAGACAACGAACACCCGCCACGAAGCGCGCCTGGAAACACTCTTGATGATGTTGATGGGCATTGTCATCCTGTTGATGGTGGCCATTGTTGGTTTGTTTGTGCGCATGAACCAGGTGCAAAAAGCGGTCTTGGAAGCGGCCGCCCCGCTCAAGGCAGTGGCGCAGGCGCAAGCAGAGTTATTCGATCAATCGGCGGGGTCCCAACTGCCCAAAGGATTGGAGATCGGTACGCTTGCCCCCGCTTTTACCCTGACCGATACATTGGGCGTACCGGTTTCACTGGCCAATTTTGCAGGACAAAACGTACTGCTGGCATTTTCGTCCACACACTGCCAGGCCTGCTCCGAGATGTACCCCGAGTTGGGCAAGTTCGTCGCCGGTGAGAAGGATGTGCAGGTCTTGATGATCTCCATAGGAACAGATCAAGAGGCCCAACAGATGGTGCAAGTGCAGGGCTTTGTCTTTCCGGTGTTGCCGATCTCGGATTGGAACCATAAAACAATAACAGATTACCAGGTTGAAGGTGTGCCGCTCTTTTTTGTTATAAATGAACAAGGCATTATCGTCAATGCGGACTTTGTTCATACACAGGAACAGATCAGAGCTTTGGCGGAAAAGGCCAAAGGATATGGAAAAGAGTGATAAGCGATGTGGTATCTAGACCAAGGAGGGATATGAAAAGATGAAAAACCGAAATAAGACGCGCAAGGTAGCTGCCAGAATTCTGGCAGGTATGTTGGCTACTTCTTTCATTTTGGCAATTGTCAGCATGACCTTGACAGTACCGGTGATGGCCGGCGTTACTATTTGTGACGAAAGTTGCTTTAGTGGTTCGTATGTGATCGAACAATTTCACATCTGTTGTCGTTACGACAAGTATGACTACAAGTACTGCAATATAGATCCCACAAATTGCGTATGTACCGGCCCTTTGTGTAAAGAAGTTTGGCGAGGGTGTTGGCTGTGTTTCTAGGTTCAAGCTGATTGGCAAGGGGCATTTATTACTCGACTTTTGCGATCATCTGAACAGTTGATGGTCGTTCAGCAGTTGGTCCGAGCACCTTACAAACACAAAAAGCCAGCCGAAACTGGGACATTTTTTGACGCCATGTTCGCCCGGCAGAATCAGACTGCTGATTGCCGGGCCTTCAGGCCAGCAGCGTTTTTACGATTGCAGTAGCTGGGAGTCCCTCCTCCAAACGCTGCGCGATCCAGGAAACCAAGTGGTACAGCGTTTCATCGGCGACTGCACGGCACCGCTGCCCCGTCGACTCAAACGGTGCACGAACGCACTTACGAGCGCGGCCCGGCTGACCTTGGTCACTGAGAAGAGAATACGCGACGAAGCCCAGATACCAGTGACGCCTGATACCGGTTAGCTGACGTAGCTGATAGTCTTCAAAGCCCAAGCATCCCTTGGCGTCCTCGTTGAACGTTTCAATGGTATAATCACAAATGACAAATTCTGCCTGATCCGGCGGAGCAAGTTGG
>CAYRXM010000251.1:0-2311 GCA_964428175.1 uncultured Anaerolineae bacterium | reverse complement strand
GGAGGATAGTTTACTCGATATTGCTACCCAAGCAAAAGATGTGGGTAATAGATAGCCCAAAGCCAGTTCCGCCCAAATAGGTGACAGAAACTGAGTGCGCGTCAGACAGTATCCCAGAACGCCAAGTGGCGCAAAACCGGTTTCGTTGGGCATATCGGTCAAACGAATAATCGTCGGCATGGCATACCTCCTGTGATGAGATATGCCATTCTACCTCAATTGTTAAAGCTCAGTTGCTCTGTTTGCTACCCTAAAAATTTTGTACAAAAATAGGGTGTCCGGCCCGGCGTCTTGACGCATAGGCCGGGTTGGCGTATACTGGGGACAAACAACACGCTGTAAAGGAGCCGTTGATGTCCCAATTTGATCGCATCACCTTTGATCCCAACGTGATGGGCGGGCGTGCTTGAGCTGTCAAAAGGATGCAAAAAAGCCGCGCCGCAGGCGGATGTTGGTTGACAGGGAGCGCTTTTTGTCGGATAATACAGAAAAGCTTGTCGTGAACTTGATCTTGAGAAAACATGCGCTGTGTGTGAGAGGTAAAGCGATGGAAAACTCGGTGCGCAGCACCCCAATCGAAGCGGCAGAAAGTGGCTTGGTGCGTCTGTTGGCACAGTTACGGCTTGGTGAAACGATCACGCTGATAGGCGCTGATGGTATGCCCGAAGCACTTTTGGTTTCGCTCAAAGCGGCTACCTCAAAACAAATGCCTTTGCGGGACTGGCAAGTGCAGTGGGATGCCTTGACGCACAAGGTCGATCGAGCCTGGACCAGTGACAAAAGTGCAGTGGAAATCCTGTCCGAGATGCGGCGATGAGAACCGTCATTGACGCCAGTGTCTTTGTTGCCGCGGTGCGCACAAAAGAGATTCACTACCCGGCCAGCCGCCAATTCTTGCTGCAAATACAAGAACAAGGAGCCACCTCAGTCTGTCCGACGCTCGTTTTGCCCGAGTGTGCCGCTGCGATCGCAAGACCAGCAGGTGACAAAGCAGTGGGCCAAGAACTTGTTGCTTTGATCGAGCGAGTTTCTGGTTTACAACTGATCGATCTTGACTTGTCGATGGCACGTCGGGCTGCCGAGATCGCCGCGCACCATCGACTGCGCGGTGCAGACGCTGTGTATGTTACTCTGGCAGAGACTCTTGCGTGTCCCCTGATTACCTGGGATGTGGAAATGTTGGAACGCGGTGCTTTTGTTGTAACCACAATGACCCCTGCTCAGTTCTTGTCTTCTTGAGGCACCCAGATGTTTTGACAGTTCCTCGTGCCGGCAGCCTCCGACGTCTTGCGTCGGCGTCGTCGGCACGTTTTTTTGCCCCACCTGGCTGTATAATGAGCGTGGTGGAGGGCACTCGGTTCCACCTCGTTAACAACCAACTCAAGCGGCGGCATCTATGCCCAGCAGCGATATTTCCCGTATGGCGAGGTGCGCTGGGAAAGCGGCACTCTCCCCACCGACCGCCAATTCACCGATCAGCGGCGGGAAACCGCCCTGGGCGACATCTATGACTACCGGGCGAGAATGTACAGCAGTTATCTTAACCGCTGGATCCAGCCCGACACTATTATACCCGATCCAGCCAATCCGCAAAGCTTCAACCGCTATTCGTACGTTTACAACCGACCTGTTAACCTGCTTGACCCTTCAGGGCATGTCGCTATTCCGGCATTTGACCCTGGTGTGGGTGGCAAAGGGACTGAAAAGGATGATTTTGGCATTTCAGAATTAAGCAATTCTGAAGAACTTTACGCTGCATTTCAAGCGGGGTATAATCCTTTTGCAGATCCCGAGTATATGCTGGCCGAAAACAGAATGAATCATCCGATCTTTGCTGACTATTACTTGTGGGCGTTAGGCAATGATGCATGGTTGCCGCTCCATCTGAGGGATCGCGGGGATTGGTTCAAGTATTGGGCATACGTTACTACTGGCAAACACGGAGATGGGATGAGCTTGGGACAGATGGCAGCTCAGATGGCTACTGATCCTGGATTTGCAGTGCCTGTTGTAATAGGGATCATTCAAATGGTCGGAGGAAATAGTGGTGGGGGGTCTCAAATCTGGACTCCAGGTAAGGAAGGCGATCCCGTAAAAAATGCCTATGAGCATTGGAAAAAACATCGTTCAGAATTTCCAGAATATGAGAATGCTAAACAGTACGTCGAAGGTAGCCATAGCTTCGTTACTAACCCTCCCGCCGGTACGCTGGTTAAAGTTAGACCAAACGGAGATGTTTTGTTTTATCATGCTGCGCTGATTGACTGACAAAACTCGGGTTTGCTTTCCAAAACGAGCGAAATGCGATACA
>CAYRXM010000250.1:0-2337 GCA_964428175.1 uncultured Anaerolineae bacterium | reverse complement strand
AGACCCCGCCGCGCCGGTGATCCAGCACAGCGTCGAGCCGCCGCTGCCCCAGGTGCTGGACGAGCAAGACCTGCAAAAGGCTTTCGCCGTCACCCAGGCGATGTGGGCAGCCGAAAAATCGGACCCGCGCCCACACCTGCTGCTCAATCTGCTGCTGGAAACGGCGATCAAAAAAGCCGAGTGCATGGCGGTCCAGCTCAAGCACATCCGCCGCGACACCCCCGATGGCGCGGTGCTGGAAATTCGCTATGACGACCCACGCAAGCAGACCAAGGAACGCCGCCTGCCGCTGTCGGAAGAAATCATTTCGGCGCTCGACGATTACCTCGAAGCCTATTCGCCCGGCGACGTGCTTTTTCCCTGCACGCCGCGCAACCTGGAATACGTGCTGACCGACGTGGCCGAGCAGGCCGGGGTGCAAAAGGGCATTTCGTTCGAGATGCTGCGCTGGACGGCTATCGTGCGCGATTACGTGAACGGTGCAGAAGAAACGCGCCTGCGCCAAAAGCTGGGCATTTCGCCGATCACCTGGCAATCGACGGGCAAAAAGATCAAAACACTTGCCGAAAATTACCAATAGTGGTTAAATAGGGCCGTGGCAAACAACCCGCGGGCCGCATCTACCCATGCGCCCGACATATCTTTCGCTGTGGAGGAATTTGAACATGCTTTCCAAAGAAGAACTGCTTGCCAAGGCCAAAAAACCGAGCGCCGACGCGATGCGCGCCCATCCCTTTTTTAAGGGCAAGGTGCAGATGGCGCCCAAAGTGCCGGTGCGCGACGTTCAGGATTTTTCGATCTGGTACACGCCAGGCGTCGCCGCGCCGTGCCGCGACATTGCTGCCAACCCGGCGATGAGCTGGGAACACACCAATCGCGCCAACACCATTGCCGTCGTCTCGGACGGCACGCGCGTGCTTGGCCTGGGCGACATTGGCCCGGAGGCGGCGATGCCGGTGATGGAGGGCAAAGCGCTGATCTTTAAATACCTGGGCGGTGTGGACGCCATCCCGCTCTGTCTGGACACCAAAGACCCCGACGAATTTATCCGCACCGTCAAACTGCTCCAGCCCTCGTTTGGCGGGATCAATCTGGAAGACATCGAAAAACCCAAGTGCTTTAGAATTCTCGACACGCTGCGCGCCGAGATGGACATCCCTGTCTGGCACGACGACCAGCAGGGTACTGCTGCCGTGACGCTGGCCGGGCTGGTCAACGCGCTCAAGGTGGTCGGCAAGCGGCTGGACAACGTGACCATCACTATGATCGGCGCGGGCGCGGCCAACGTGGCGATTCTGCGCCTGATTATGGCCGCCGGCGCCGACCCCAAGCGGATCATGATGGTCGATACCAAGGGCATTTTGCACGCCGGGCGCACCGACTTTGCCGCCGATGATCCGCGCCTGGAATTTTCCCAGATCACCAACGGCGAAGGTCGCCACGGCGGCATTGCCGAATCGCTGATCGGAACGGACGTGTGCATCGCCCTTTCGCGGCCCGGCCCGGACACGATCCAGGCCGACTGGCTCAAAAAGATGGCCCAGGACGCGATTCTGTTCGCCTGCGCCAACCCGATCCCCGAAATCTGGCCCTGGGAAGCCCAAGAGGCCGGCGTGCGCATCGTCGCCACCGGGCGCAGCGACTTTGCCAACCAGGTCAACAACTCGCTCGGCTTTCCCGGCATTTTCCGCGGCGTGCTCGACGTGCGCGCGCGCACGATCACCGACGAGATGGCCATCGCCGCCGCTTACGAGATCGCACTGTGCGCCGAAGAAAAAGGCTTGAGCGAAGAATACATCATGCCCACGATGGACGAGTGGGATGTCTTTCCGCGCGAGGCCGTGGCCACGGCGATGAAGGCGCAGGAGCAGGGTCTCACCCTGTTGACCAAGAGCAAAGAGCAGTTGTACCAGGAGGCCAAAACAGCCATCCAGCAGGCGCGCGACCTGCTCGACCAGATGATGGGCAGCGGGTTCATCGCGCCGATGCCTCAAAGCTAACCGGCCCGTTTGCACACAACAACGCCGCCGCGATGGTTGACCATCGCGGCGGCGTTTTCTTGTTGGAGCGCGGCGCGCCGGCGGGCGGGTCAATTATTCGGGCAGGGCGTCCAATCCGGCTTGGGCGGGCTGCCAGTTGGGGTGCAGTTCCAGCGCGCGTTCGTACTCGGCGCGCGCTTTTTCGTTATCGTTCAGCCCCATGTAGGCCAGCGCGCGATACAGGTGAACCTCTTCTACCGCCGCGCCGTCGGTGATGACGTTTTGGGTGAGCGTTATCACGCCCTCGTAATCCTGCGCCGCCAGCAAGCCGTCGAACACGTCGTAGCGAAAGCGGTAC
>CAYRXM010000249.1:0-2392 GCA_964428175.1 uncultured Anaerolineae bacterium | reverse complement strand
GCGCCGATCAGCCTTGTATTGCTGTTAAAGTGCGACTTTTTTCAGGGGAGTCAATCATGAACGATACCAAATGATTCCTGCATATGCCGTTCCAGATCTGCTTTGCGAGACATTGACACTTCCTCCTGGTCGTTTTGTTGAACAGACGCTGTACTCGTCTTGGAATTACCCCACACAACTGCCCACTGACCCTTGCCAAACCAAAGGTCAAAATGCGCTCGAGAACGTTTCAACAAAAGGGTAAACTCGCGATCATGGGCTTTCTCTTCTTCCGGCCAATCTCCCAAAGTCTCATGTTCTTCAAACGAAGAATCCGCACCGCGTTTGGCGGCAGTACGAACGATTTCAGTCAGCACCGGAGTTGCGTGCCACTTGGGAGCAGGTTTGATATTGATCCGTCCGATCTCGACGCCATTTTGGAAGAAAACGTAAACCACTACTTGCCCGATCATGCTTCGTTCGACAGAGAATTTGAGAGAGTCAAGACCACTGACAAAATCATCCATTTCTGCAACATAATCGGAGAAATCATGAGATGGGGTTTTCTGCCTGGGTTTTTGTATTGTAACACCGGATCCGACCACCTCCCGCGCCAATTGCTCCACCGCTTCCGGCAGTGGCTGCACCAGGCGCATCAGCCGCACCGACGATGTGCCCAGCGCCACCTTGACCAAGTTTTCGCGAAAGATCGGCTCCAGATCAGCCAATTTTTCGCGGATCTCTTTTTCGACCAGGAACTTGATGATCTGTTCGTAGTCCGGGCGATTCTTTGGCAGGCGGTAGGCGATCCGGATGTACTCGTCGACAATACTCACCCCGCTGACGTAATGGCACTTCCACCAGTGCAGCTGCGACTCGACCGGCAGGTTCATCAGTTTGATTTGTTCCAGGTCGACCCGGCGGTTGTCGATGTCCAGCTCGTCGGCGAAGCGGATCAGCGCGCCCAGCAGGCGCAGGCGCAGCGTCTCTCCGCCGTGCGGCAGCGGGTCGTAGTCCGCCGACGATAGATCGACTTTGCGATGCGCGGCTCCCTCACGGTGAGCTTGGGCAACCAGCGCCACCGCCTCGACCAGGGCCGGGTCGTCGCCCAGGGCCAGGTTGACGGCGTTGGCCGGGTCTTCCCAGACGCAGTAGATCATCTCGGCGGTCTGTTCGTGATGGGCAGTGCGGATGGCCTCCAGGTCGCCGCCGGCGAACCGTTCGTTCTGCATGCCGATGTCGTGCAGGTAGGCCGCCGCGAGCAAGACGAACACCTCGCCGGGCGAGAGCCGTTTGTCGGTGTTCATCATCCCGGCGGTCAGGCCGTCCAGCAGAGCGATGATCCGCTCGCTGTGGTCTACGGTGTGGTCGGTATAATAACGGTGCAGCGGTGTTTTCCAGACCCGCGCCGCCGCCGCGCGCACGTTTTCCACCCCGCGGCGGGCGTCTGTGCTCAAGATGTCTGTCAGCGGCATAGCCATCCCTCCTTGAACATTTTGTGGTATAATAGAGCCAAACGGCTGAAACGAGGTGTACGATGACAGAAACGATCACGGCCATCTATGAAAATGGCGTTCTGCGGCCCACGCGCCCGCTCAACCTGCGCGACCGGCAGCGCGTGCGTATCCAGATTGTGCCGGATGGACAGCCAGGCCAAAATGATGCGGCCGAGTCTGCAATTGAATTGGAGCAGATCATTGAAAACCTGGTTGCCGCCGGACTCGTTCGCCCGCGTCCCTCAATCATCCCGCCCGACCCGGTATCAGAACAGGAACGACGTGCCCTGGCAGAGACGTTGAGCCGCGCGCCGGGCAAACCGCTCTCCGAGATCATCATCGAGGAGCGGGGCGAGTGGTAGATGCCGTCTATTTGGACACCAGCGCGCTGATCAAGGCTTATGTCGCCGAAACGGGCAGCCTGTGGCTGCAAAGCCAACCCTGGACGGCGCAGACGTTGTTTACCTCACACCTCACCGCGATCGAGGCCGTATGCGCTCTGGCCCGGCGCCGGCGTGAGGGAGTGCTGACGCCGGACGAGCACGCGCAAGCGAGCCGGGCATTGAACTATGATCTGATCTATCGTTACTGCCTGCTCGACATCACGCCGGCGGTCATGGATGCGGCCTGCCAGTTGGCTGAGCAGCGGCCGCTGCGCGCCGGCGATGCCATCCACCTGGCCTCGGCCTGGCTGCTCAACCAGCAGTCGCTTGGCCTGGGCTATCCTCCTGTGCTGTTCTTGTGCGCCGATGACCGCCTGCTGGCCGCCGCCCAGGCCGAAGGGCTGCGCACCGACAACCCCAACCGCCACGCCTGACACGCGGCCGGGCGTTCCTACGCAGGCGAAAAACTCGGGCCAGACCTGCTATAGCTTTTAAGAAAAAGATTTGGGGTATCTGGTTAGCCTACCACTTCAC
>CAYRXM010000248.1:0-2430 GCA_964428175.1 uncultured Anaerolineae bacterium | reverse complement strand
TGTTTTTGCTATACTAAACCAGCCCCACCCCAGTAAAAAGTGACCGTTGAAAACGAGCCCACCTGTAAAGCCTCTGCTATCATGAAGGGGACAAATTCACCCCACAGGATAGCGGAGGAGGAGATGATTACGGTGGAGAAACGAGAACAAATACGACGCGCCTATTTGCTCGAACACAAGAGCATTCGTCAGATTGCCAGGGACCTGAACTGCGGGCGGCACACCATTCGCGACGCTATTGAAAGCGCTGAAGCCAAAGTGTACACGCTCAGCGAACCGCGTCCGGCACCCAAACTGGGTGCATACAAGGCACAAATCGATGCCCTGCTGGCCAAGAACGAACAACTGCCCGCCAAGCAGCACTATACCAGCGAGACGATCTACAAGATCATCTTCAACGACGGCTACCGGGGAGCCAAAAGCACCTTGCGCAACTACATTGCCGGGCAGCGCAAGAAGCAAAAACGCCCACAGGTGTACATTCCCCTGGAATTTGACCCCGGCACAGACGCCCAGGTCGATTGGGGCGAGGCGAGCGTCATCCTGAACGGCGAACAAGTCAAGGTGCAGGTGTTCGTGATGCGACTGTGCTACTCACGCCGACAGTTCGTGATGGCCTTTCCCAACCAAAAACAAGAAGCGTTCCTGGAGGGGCACGTGCAGGCGTTTCACTTTTTTGGCGGCGTGCCGCAGCGGATCAGCTACGACAACCTCAAGACCGCCGTGCGCCAGGTGCTCAAGGGGCGCAGCCGCAAAGAACAGGAGCGATTCATCACCTTCCGCAGCCATTACCTGTTCGAAAGCCGTTTCTGCACACCCGGTCAGGGGCATGAAAAGGGCGGCGTCGAGAGCGGCGTTGGATTCAGCAGACGAAACTTTATGGTACCCATTCCAGAAGTGGAATCTTTTAAAGAACTGAACGATCACTTGTTGGCCGAGTGCCTGGCCGACGACGCGCGCACCGTACACGGCCAACCGCGTCCAATCGGCCAGATGTGGACTGAAGAGCAGCCGCACCTGCTGGCCCTACCCGTTGGCGACTTGGATTGCTGCGTGACTCACTCCGTCACCCTGAACGGATACGGGCAAGTGAGTTTTGATACCAACCGCTATTCCGTCCCCGCCGACCTGGCCGAAAAGCAGCTGGTGCTCAAAGCCTACCCGTTCCGGGTCGACATCTTGAGCCAGAGCGGTGTCATTGCCAGTCACCCGCGCTGCTACGACCGCCAGCAAGACATCCTCGACCCGCTGCATTACCTGCCTTTGATCGAGCAGCGGCCCGGCGCATTCGAACACGCCAAACCGGTGCGGCGCTGGCGGCAGCACTGGCCAGCCGTCTACGAAACGCTGCTGGCTCAACTGCGACAGCAGTGGCCTGACGAACGCGGCGTGCACGAGTTCATCCGCGTGCTGCGCCTGCACGAGCAGTACCCGGCCGACCAGATCGAACAGGCCGTCGCCCAGGCGCTGGATTACGGCTGCCCGCACCGCGACGGCGTCCTGCTGTGCCTGAACCAACTCACCCAGCCGCAAGACCTGTCCTGCACCCTCGACCTGGACGACCATCCTGAGCTGGCCGAGATCGGCGCGCAGAACCCAGACCTGGGCCGCTATGATGCCCTGTTGGAGGCGGTGTGATGGCCGAAAACACCATGCTGCTCGAAACCTACCTCAAACAACTGCGCCTGCCCACCTTTATTCACAACTACGGCCAGTTCGCCCAGGACGCGGCGCAAAACAACCTCGGCTATGACCGCTTTCTGCTGGCGTTGGCCGAACAGGAAGTGCTGCAGCGCGAAGACAACCTGCGTCGACAGCGCATCAAGGGCGCCAAGTTCCCGGTGCTCAAAGAGTTGGCCGAGTTCGACTTTTCCTGCCTGCCCAGCCTGAGCAAGCCGCGCGTCCTCGACCTGGCACGCGGCGAGTACATCGCCAAAGCGGAGCCGATCATCCTGGTCGGAAATCCGGGGCTGGGAAAAACCCATGTCGCGACCGGATTGGCCCTCGCTGCGTGCCGCCAGGGCCGCCGCGTGCGCTTTTACACCGCCGCCGGACTGGTCAATGACCTGCTCGCCGTCCAAGACCAGCACCGTCTGCCTCAGTTCCTGGCTGCGGCGTTGCGCCATCACCTGATCGTTCTCGATGAGTTGGGCTTTATCCCCTTCTCCACCACCGGCGCACAACTCATTTTCCAGTTCTGCTCCGAACTCTACCAACGTGTTGCACTCATTATCACAACCAACTTGCGCTTCGCAGACTGGACGCAGGTCTTTGGCGATGACCGCCTGACCGCGGCGCTGCTCGACCGGCTCACTCATCGCGCCCACATACTGGAATTCGTCGGCGAGTCATACCGCTTTCGGGAACGCATGCAGCGGGAGAAGCAGCGTCCCGGCGACTCATGATGGGCTGTGGACAGTGCCGCCCTGT
>CAYRXM010000247.1:0-2517 GCA_964428175.1 uncultured Anaerolineae bacterium | reverse complement strand
GGGGATGACGCCTCCACACAAGATGGCCGGATTATAACAAATCCTGCGGATTGGACGCAAAAGACGAAATGATCAGATCCGGAAGTGGGAGTGGAGGGATCAACCAGTGTGACCGGGGGGTGATCAAATAACCTGACCGGGTGGCGGGGGATCATCTATTCTGGCCTGAAATGGGCGGTTTCTGATCAAATAGTCAGGCCGCTAACACTCACCCTCAGCAAGATCGCCTGGCTGCGCAAACACGAACCGGATGTCTTTGCGCGCACGGCCATGTACCTGGACGTGGCCGCATTCCTCGTCCACCGGTTGACCGGACAGTATCGCACCGGCTGGGGCTGCGCCGATCCGACCGGCCTGTTCGATATACGCGCAAACCGCTGGCATACCGATCTGTTGGCCTACCTTGGCGTCGACGCGGCGCAGATGCCGGAGGCATATCCCCCCGGCGCAGTGGTGGGCACGGTGGCGGCGGACGCGGCTGCGCTCACCGGCTTGCCGGCCGGCCTGCCCGTCGTGGCCGGCGTCGGCGATGGGCAGGCCGGCGGCCTGGGCGTGGGCATCACCCGCCCCGGACAGGCCTACCTCAACCTGGGCACGGCGGTCGTCTCCGGCGCGTTTGCCGGCGACTGTGTGACCGACCGCGCATTCCGCACAATGTATGGCGCTGTCCCTGGAAGTTACAGCCTGGAGACGGTGCTGCTCGGTGGAACGTACACGGTGTCGTGGTTTGTGGACAAGATGGCCGGCGGCGAGCAATCACCGGGACACCCAACCATCGAAATGATGTACGACGCGGCCCTTGACGATATTCCACCCGGCGCGGAGGGCTTGATGCTGGTGCCGTATTGGAATTCGGCGATGAATCCGTATTGGGATGCGGCGGCCAGCGGCATTGTCGTGGGCTGGCGCGGCATCCACACGCGGGCGCACCTGTACCGGGCGATCCTTGAAGGGATTGCCTTCGAGCAGCGCTTGCACACAGAAGGCGTAGAGACCGCGCTCGGCCAACCCGTTTCGAGCTATGTCGCGATGGGCGGCGGCGCGCAGAGCGCCCGCTGGCGGCAGATCATCGCCGACGTGACCGGCAAGCCGGTCTATCGCGCGGCGGCGACGGAGACCGCTGCCCTCGGCGCGGGCATCCTGGCCGCCCTCGGCGCGGGACTGTTCGCCGATGCGCGCACGGCAGCGGAAGCGATGACGCGCATCGAAGCGGAACCGTTCATCCCCGATGCAGCGCGCCACGAGTTTTACACGCGGCTGTACACCGAGGTCTACCGCGTATTGTTCCCCGCGCTCCAACCCCACCTCCAGCAGCTTGCCGCGCTGGCTGAAACATAGCATAGAAGGCTGGCTCGGCTGGCCTACCTGTGCCACCGCCCGGCGCTGGAGGCCAGGTGCGCCTATCCGCTCGCCACGGTTGGCGGCGGCGTGGCCGGCCACACGCTGCTCACCTGGGGCTATCATCTGGCGGGGCAGATGGGATTCAAAGCTGTTTATTTTCGAGAGGGGATTTTATGAAATCATATGATATACCACCTGTGCCTCTTGCGCGCCTATCGATGCGCGATGATGCGCTGACATTCGCCATCGCAGTGTTGATGACGGCAGCGTCCGTCGCCGGCCTGCTCGCCCCGCACACGCTCTATCCAACCGAGGCGCTGCGCCACTCCTTCGTCTCCAATGACGTGGTCAACCTGGCGTTGGGCCTGCCGCTGCTGCTGGGCGCGCTGGCGCTGACGCGGCGCGGCAGAACGCGGCGCGGCAAACTGTTGGGCCTGCTCTTTTGGCCCGGCGCGCTGCTCTACGTGACCTACAACTATATCGCCTACGCCGTCGCTATGCCGCTGACGTGGCAATTCGTGCTCTACCTGGCGTTGGTAGGGTTGAGCGCCTATGCGATTGTCCGCTTGCTCAAAAGCATCGACGGCGCGACGGTTCACGCGCGGCTCGCCGGCGCGGTTCCGGTGCGGTTTGGCAGCGGCGTATTGGTGGGGCTGGGCGCGCTGTTCTTTTTGCGGGCGGGCATCGCCCTTGTGGGCGCGCTTGCCGGTGGGACGCCGCTGCCACCGTCCGAACTTGCCGTGCTGGTCGCCGATTTACTGACCACGCCGCTGTGGGTGATTGGCGGTGTGGCGCTGTGGTGGCGGCGGACGTTGGGGTACGTGGCCGGGACAGGACTGCTCTTTCAGGCCAGCATGTTGTTCGTGGCGCTGCTGGTCTTTTTTATCTTGCAGCCGTTTATTGCCGGCGCGCCCTTTCCGGCGGAAGATTTTGTGGTGATTTTGACGATGGGGTTGGTGTGTTTTGTCCCGTTCGGGCTGTTCGTGCGGGGGATTGTGCGCCGGCCGTAATAGCCGCACAAATGGATGAGTCAAGGCAATTTCCAGGGAGCAATAACCGCCATCGATCTGGCGCTGTCGCGGATCGACCGCAGCATGGATCGCGGCGGCGCCATAGCCGAAAATTCACTACCGGACACTTTTTTAACGACAAATTTGTGGTAAATTAGGCGCAAAT
>CAYRXM010000246.1:0-2554 GCA_964428175.1 uncultured Anaerolineae bacterium | reverse complement strand
CAAATCTCACACGAGTGCTGGTCAACCCCAAATCTTTTTCGGAACAGCTATAGCACTAAAATCATTTTTCTTCTTTTCAATCAAATCAACATAGTATTGCAATTCGTCAGGCGAAAGTTTTAGCTTCCAAAATATCTCTGCCGTATGCCCACTTGGATCCACATACCGCAACGCATTGTTCAGGCAATACGCATACCGATTCAATGCCTGTGGATTGATTGGTCCCATCGGCACGGTATGCTCTTGCCGCACTTTGCCGCTCCACAAGGCTGGCGGCCCAAACTGCACCAGTTCGGCATTTTCGGCATTGAGCACACTCAAGAACTGTGGTTCGTGAAAGCCCACGGTTAGCGGCGTCAAGCGCGTGTTGCGGTTATAGCCCAGCGTCGCCGCGCCGCCGCCACTGCTGCTGGCAGCCCCCGGCACCAGCGTATCCGCCGAGATGAACCTGCCCAGCCGGCTGCTGTACATTCTCGCCCGGTAATCCATCAGGCCAAAGTCCTCTTGCCTCTGCCCGGTGTAGGTCAAATCGGTAGGCAGCGTGCCCGTGACCCAGCGCACTTCGCCGTAGGGCAGGTATTTCTGCGCCGCGGCCACGTTGCCGCTTTCGTCTGTTGTTAAGGAAGTCGAGCCAAGATGGTCGCTGTGCAAATAGTATAGCACACCATTCTCGCGCATCGCAATTCGCTGCCCGGCGACGCTGTAGTATTTCTTGACCACCACCGTCCTGGCCTCGGCCTGCACCCAGGCGGAGACGTTGCTCACCCGGTCCGTCGCGCGAACGCGGAAGGTGTACACGTGCCCCGGCTCTCCGGCGAACACCTGCGAGGTGTCCGCGCCGGTGTACAAAGACTGCCACTCGCCATCATCGATGCGATATTCTACCTCGTAAACGTCGAGGCCGGATTGGGCCTGCCCTGAGCCTGACGAAGGGTCTGTTGCCGAACAGGTAAGCGTGAACTGCTCACCCGTTCCCTGCGACACGTTGAGGCTGACATTCGCCGGCGCGGTATCGTCTTTGATGACAAAAAAAGACCTGTCGGGTGTTGAAAACCCGACAGATCTCAAGATGTTGGGTTTCGTGCCTCAACCCAACCTACGTGACTGACCAACATCTTGACCACCGGGTAGTGCTTTCTTGTTGGAATCACCGACAAAGGAGGAAGCTTTGTCCGCAGCCTCAAACACATGCTCAGGCCCATACCATTCCAATGCCTCTAGCGCCGAGATCTCTTCGTAACCGACCCGAATGCCTTCCCTAGCAATGGTGCTCATCAGCCAGACTCCATTAGTCGCGAAGAATAGTGGTGTCTGCTTGGCCATTTCAACCAGCATTGAATAGGGTACCCATACCTTCCCCCATTCCGGTGGTGACGAATTCATCAATAGATCAAGACATTCATAAACATCCGGAAACAGGACTCTCCACTTGCTGTTTGTCCATACATCTTGTTCCGAAAGATTGAACGCAGCCAGTGCTTTCCAGTAGGACAAGCCTTTCCGCATCGTATCTCCTCGTCAATATATGTCCACAATTGCTAACGATCACCCAATGGAAGACTTGTAACTGTGTACCCTAGCAATTCCCAGAACGCTATTGCAGCCTCCCACATTTCTTGCGTCACTCCCGAATTGTCTCCCCATCTTCCCGACCCCGCATTGATGAGAACTTGGGTCTCACTGATAAACCATGCTTCGCCTGCAAAATAGGCTTCAGAGCTGAGATTGCTGTGGACAATATTTCCACGCGGAGTATTGAAAGGGGTGCTTTCTAGTGCTATGTTCAGGCCACGATCATCTATTGTCCAAAGATATGTGGAGGCTTTATCGCCATGAGATCCTTTCACGACATTCTCAAACAAACCTGAAGTTCTTGTCTGCAGCCCCTGTTCTGCAGTCAACTGTACGCCCTCATTGGTCAGCAATTCACGCGCAGGTGGCCGCAGTGTGTACTTGGTTCCGAATTCGGTTACACCAGTGAGCTTACCGAGCAGATGACCAAGCCAACCGCCTCTTATGATGAGCTTGAGCAGCTGGTCATTTAGCCATTGGTCAGCGGCAGGAGCGCCATACCCTACAGTCCCTCCTGCAACCAAGAGCGTCATACCAAGTTTCCCGGCGTTTTCGTCTTCTGGAGTTACCAGATCAGGTCTTGACTCAGAGCGCGGACAGACTAAAGCTGTTCCAACAAGAACAAGAGCTATAGCAACCCATGTGACCGGTCCAAAGTGGCCGGTATCATCTGTATATCGAAGAGGATTTCCTTCGACATACATATACCTATTTAGTGCTTGACTTCGCACCCCCGGCACCAGCGTATCCGCGCTGACGAACCTGCCCAAGCGGCTGCTGTAAAATCTTGCCCGGTAGTCGTAAATTTCCAGGGCGGCCTCTCTCCGCTGATCGGTGTATTGGCGGTCGGTGGGGAGAGTGCCGCTTTCCCAGCGCACTTCGCCGTAGGGCAGGTATTTCTGCGCCGCGGCCACGTTGCCGCTTTCATCTGTTGTTAAAGAAGTCGAGCCGAGATGGTCGGTATGCAAATAGTATAGCACAC
>CAYRXM010000245.1:0-2605 GCA_964428175.1 uncultured Anaerolineae bacterium | reverse complement strand
ATGGCACGCTCGTACTCGCCTTGCTCGTCATATATCCGGCCACGGTTGTAGAAGGCGGTGGCGTATTCGGGGTTGAGTGCGATGGCGCGGGTATAGTCGGCCAGAGCTTGCTCGAAATGCTTCAAAGCGTGGTAGGTGTTGCCCCGGTTGCTGTAGGCGACGGCTTCTTGGGGGTTGAGTGCGATGGCGCGGGTATAGTCGGCCAGGGCTTGCTCGAACTGCTTCAAAGTGTGGTAGGTGTTGCCCCGGTTGTTGTAGGCGACGGCATCTTGGGGGTTGAGTGCGACGGCGCGGGTATAGTCGGCCAGGGCCGCCTCGTACTGATGTAGTTCACCATGCGCAAGTGCCTGCAGGAAGTACAGGTTGCCGTCCGCTTCGGGGGATAAATCGCCGCGCGGCGCCAACGCCGCGCAAAGAGGCAGCGCGCCGGCATAGGTGCCTGACATAGTCGCGATGAATCCCAGGATCAAATGCTGCGCCCACTCCTGTATCTGCCCCTTATCTTCCAGGTCTTCGGCTGCCTGCTGCCAGGTGCCGACGGCACCCGCCGCCAGCGGGTAGTAGCGACCGAGGGCGAGCAGGAACAGGTCCAGCCCCCGACCTATGGCGTCCGGGGTTTCCTGCATCAAATCGTGGTACAGCGATTCGAGGGCGTGCTGGCGCCACCGCTCGTCGCGGTAGCCGGCGGCGTCCGGCCGGTTGGCCATCATGGCGAGGTAATGGTCGCGCAATTTGCCGTGCACCGCGCGGCACTCGCCGGTGGAACGCTCGCGGCCGTAGCGCTGCATCAGCCGGCGCACCTGGGGGTGATACTCCCAGCCGCCGGCGCGCTTTTTTACAAAGGGCTGCTCGATCAGCCAGTCAAAGAGCGCTTGCGAGCCGTCGCCGGCGACCACGCCGAGCACGTCCTGATCCAGCCGGCGCGCGGCGGCGCAGGCCAGGGCGACCCTGCGCCGCTGCGGATCGTCGATCCACTTGAGATAGCGGTCGACCAGACTGTCGGCGGCCTCGCCCGGATCGCCGCCCTGCGCGCCGGACAATGTGGCGACCAGCACTGGCACGCCGCCGGAAAAGTGGAGGATGTCGGCGATGCGCCGCTCGTCGGTGATGCCCTGCCGGGCGACGTAGGCGCGCGTTTCCGTCTCGGTGAACTCGGTCAGCTCAAAGCCGGCAATGACAGGCCAATAGGGTTCCAACGTGTCGCCCAGCGGATGCCGGCCGGCGACGACCAGGCGCACGCCGGCGCTCAGTTGGTGGGTCTTGAGCAGGCCCAGCAGCCAGCCGTCGAGGTTTTTGCAGGTCCATTCCCAGGTGTCGAAACAGAGCAAAACCGGACGGCACGCGGCGAGCTGGTTGATGTCCTGCACGAACAACGGGGTGAGCAGGCCGACCGGGTCTTTGAGCAGGGCAATCGTGTCGCGCTTGCCCCTGAACTTTTTGGCCAGGTAGGAGGCCAGGGCACCGGCCTGCTTGACGATCTCATCGTCCTTGAGGCCTGCCGCCGCCTGCACACCATCGATGATCGGGCCGGCGGGGGTTTTGTCGAGTATGGAGAGGGCTCCCGCAGCCCCTACCCGGCCGAGCGTGTCAAAAAAGCCCTGTGGCGCGTCGGGATCGGCGTCGATCTCCTGGGCGGCCTGCCAGTAGATATTGTTTTTGGGGGTGAAGCAGGGCAGCACGAAGCCACGGTCGGCCAGGTCTTGAGCGAGTTTGGACATCGTTTTGACGATGGGCTCGCGCTCTTCGGGCTTGTGCTGGTCTTCGTCGGTGTAGGCGGCGGGGATGCCTTTTTGCTCGGCGATGGAGAGGTAGTGCCGAAGCAGGAAGGTCTTGCCGATGCCGCCCTGGCCGTGAATGGAAAAGATGGGCTGCGGCGTGCGGGGGGCGAGCAGGTTTTGTTGAAAAGTCTGGCGCTCAAAGTCGCGCCCGATCAGGTCGCTGTCGCTCTGCTGTTGGGCGAGCTGGTCGATGCTGGGGGGAGGGGATGTTTTTTTGCTCATTTTTCTTGTCCCTTTTGTAGCAAGAACCCGCACAGAAGAATGACGCCGGCGAGGGCGCGGAGCGCCCGGGATGGCGTTACGACGCTCCGCGTCGTAACGAGAGAAGCATACGGCCAGATCCAGTTCCGGGCAACTTCGATACCGATTCTGACCTGGTCTTTCTCGAATCCCTTTTGGTAGTCTTGGACAACGTACTCTAGCATTGATCATGTTCCCGTAGACACACGTAGCCGTTCAGGGCTGCGGCTCAACAGCAGTGCTGAGCCGCCAGGCGGGTTTGCAGTAGTATCTTCGCCGGCAGGCTATCCGCAAAACCGAAACCATCTTCAGATTCGAGCCGCGATTAGCCTGGTCGGCTCCAGCACATTGTGTGCGATCCGTTCGCTCGAAACCACAATGCTGTGGGGGAAGAGCGGCAGAATCGCTTTGGCCGTAAGGCCATATAGATTTTGTAACTGTGCGTTCACGTAGGTGCGATGAGATAAGCATATCACGATATGCCCCAATCATCAACTCCTGCCTCCCTGGTGGATGGGAGTAAGCATCATCCCCTAGGAGACCGCTGAAAAAGTCTCCCGATACTAACTGATATTTGACTTATTCTA
>CAYRXM010000244.1:0-2651 GCA_964428175.1 uncultured Anaerolineae bacterium | reverse complement strand
ATCTATGGCGCTTTGCGATTGAACACGCCTTTCGTTTTCTCAAACAGCATTTCGGACTGAACGCCAATCAGTCGACCAATCCAGATAGCATTCACCTGTGGATGCGACTGTGCGCACTGGCCTACTGGCAACTGGTGCTGATGCGCGACGAGGTCGAAGACTTACGTCCTCCCTGGCATTCCCGCCCCAGACCTGAAAACCCTCATCCGCTTACGCCAGGACAGGCCCAGCGAGGCGCATTGCGCTTTTTGACCCGGTTGGGCACACCGGCCTCGTCGCCCAGACCCGCAGGTAAAGGGTGTGGACGCGCTTCGGGATACCATCCTCAACCCAGAAAGCGCCATCCTGTGCTCATCAAGAGCCAAAAACAGGCCACTTGCGCGCCCTAAACAGCTTCTTGGACTCACTTTTTCATTTTTAAGGAACGCTTGACTCAAGCGCACGCTTTCACGCGCCTGGTCGCAACTCTAAACTCAAGTACTAAGTGCAATAAGCTCAAACTCTGCGAGTTTGCAAGCTCCAAGATATTTGACGTTCTGATCGGTTTGACCGGTTTGTCGCAATCGGCCTTTTTTCAGGAGACTCATTGATAGGACAAGAGGTTTTTTTCATCTCGCTATCGTGAGGTATTGGCGGCCAATGGACAGGTGAGCGCAGCGCGGTGGAACCATCCGAAAGTATCGTTTGGGCCTGGAGGCGTTTATATGTCTAGCACATCAGAACGGGGATGCTGTTCGGAAAGCAGGTATATGATGCGCTGTGTTGTTCTGCTGGCAATTCTCGGCCCGGCGCTGCTGGTGGCTGCCTGCACCCCGCTCGCCAACACACCGACGTCAATACTAGAACAACCATCTTTGACGCCAACACCCACACCAACACCGGAATGGGGTATCGCGTTTGCTGCGTTGCACCCTGAAGCAGTCGAGATGCTTGGCGCCAGCCGGCCGATGCGTCTGTATTCGGTTCGTCCTGATGCAAGCAGGTTGACAGTACTCACAGAGGAAATGGAACGCATCACGGGCCTGACTGCTTCGCCGGATGGGCACTATCTCCTTTTCGCAGCTATCCGCCAAGATACCTGTCCCGGCGACGGCGGAGTGGGTTTCTTTGACCTCTCTCACTTGTATATGCTTGATGTGTCAAGTAGGGAGATTTTCACTTTGACTAATGGAACTACCACTGAAGAGTGGCCGGTTGCCACCTGGTCACCGGACGGGCAGCAAATTGCATTTGTCTCCTCAGAGGTCAATGCGCCTTGTTCTCCCTCTCCGCCGTGTTACCAAGAGGGATGCACTCCAATAGTCACCGAATACCGCACCCACCTGTATGTAATGAACCGAGACGGCACGGGCAAGAGAAAACTGACATTCCAGGAAGGAAGGACTGAGGCAGTAGCCTGGTCGCCGACGGGAGAACAAATCCTGTTTACGCAACATGGAGCGTTGTGGGTGGTCAAGCCTGATGGTTCAGATTTGCTCAAGGTTGCCGACGCTCTCATCGATCACCGGGGACGTTCTTTTGCAACACGACCGGTTTGGTCGCCGGATGGGCGTCAAATTGCCTTTGTAGCTTCAGGTATCGGCCCAGAAAACCATCCGGACATTTTCATCATCAATGCTGACGGTTCAGGTTTGTTCAACCTGACCAATCATTCATCTGAGGATTACCAACCGGCCTGGTCGCCTGATGGACACCATCTGGCCTTTGTGACCACTCGACATGGATATCAGAGTATCTACACAATCGGCATTGATGGCAACGACATCACACAGGTCTTTAGCAGTGCCAGCGAAGGCGCATACCATCCCACCTGGTCGCCTGATGGCTCACGCATTGCTTTTGTCGTTGGTTCACCTGCTGTGTGGAAGGAGCAACTTTTTCTCGCCGATTTGACGAGTGGACTTTCGTACCGATTAAGCCAGGAGTTCGTGGGCGACCACCCTGCTTGGATAGTGATACCGTCGCGCTAGACTCTTCGCGAAAGGGGTTGCCTGATGGAAAAGCGCATTTCAGTTCTCGTGTTGCTGATAGCGGCCGGTTTGCTGGGTGTGGGAGGCTTCCTGGCATTAGGAAAGTCTCTGACAACAACGGCCTTTCAGTCTCCCGTGTTTCCTGCCTCAATGACTTACTGGGTATACCTTCCGTTTTCGGCGAGCGACCACCAGCCACCGCCGCCACCCTTTCTGCGCGCGCCATACTATGGCACGCAGTGGATGAGCGCTGTCTTGGACCACAATCGGCCAGGCGAAAATCTCAGTAATGGTGTCACTCCTTACAACGGGATTACCAGCACAGTTTTGCTTTACGATGGTCATGCCGGTTATGATTATGCGTTGAGCTATGAGCCGGTATTGGCAGCGGCCAATGGACGGGTAAGCGCAGCGCGGTGGAACCATCCGACAAATCACCGCTTGGGCTTGGGGCTATTTGTGCGCCTGGAGCACGAGAATGGGTATGCCACCCTCTATGGACATCTCGGCACCACAACAGTAGATGTAAACACGGATATTACCGATGCTGAAGCCGGTCGTGTCATCGGCATCAGTGGAAATACAGGTTACGTTGTTGGCGGAGGCTGTGATCCTAACGCCAACCCGCTATGCGGTACACATTTGCATTTTGAGTTGAGACGCAACAATATCCATGTAGAT
>CAYRXM010000243.1:0-2702 GCA_964428175.1 uncultured Anaerolineae bacterium | reverse complement strand
GAGATAATGAGCGGTGACTGGAGTTCAGACGTGTGCTCTTCCGATCTCCTACCCTCAAGAACCCTTGAACAAACACTCACCTGACCTCAAACCGGGTCGCTCTGAACGAGCGGCCCGGTTTTTTGTTTGCCAATGAATGCGATCATCGTCTGCGGCTTGACAACCCGGACGTCGCGGAGGAGTAAAGATATGGAATCGACAACCACCCGGCCTCGAAAGCCGGTCTGGAAATACGTCATCATTGCCTTTCTGGCTTTGTTGGCCCTGACTGCCTGCGCGTGGAGCGTGGTTGCTCTTTCCAGCCAAGCCCGGCAGCAGTTCAGTCCCTCGCCGGTCGACCTGGCCCGGCAGGCCAACCGCCTGCGCTGGCTCGAACTCTGGGGCACGCTCTGGCCGCCCTTGAGCGTGATCCTGGTAGTGCTGCTCGTGCTCTTTCTGATCGCCCTGGCCTGGACACTGCTGCGCTGGCTCGCCGAAAGGGCTACTGCCCAATATGCCGACGGGCGCGGTCTGTTCCCGATCAAGGCTCTGCGCGCCTGGCAGTGGATTCGCATCGCCCGCTGGCTGTGGTTGCCCGCTCAGGCCGTCGTCTACCACGACCCCAACCGCACCGCCGGTCCGACCACTATCTACACGCCCACTCTCGACGGAAGCGCGATGGCTGTACGCCAGGTCGGCGCGGAAGGGATTTCGCCGGAGCAGCTGCGCGTCACTCAGGGGGCGCAGCTGGCCCAGATCGCCGCCGCCGTCGCTTCCGGCCCTGGCTCCACCCCGGCGATGCGCCAGCAGGTCGGCCAGCGGCTGCCGGCGGTCAACATCTACAACGATCTCGACCGTCCACTGCTGGCGCCGAACCTGCCGCCGGTCAACCTGATTGACGACAGCCACATTGCCCGTCTGTTGCGCGAGCAGGGAGAGCTGCCATCGACCGCTCGCCGTGCCGATCCAGGGAATGAGTCGATTTGACCGAAAGGACAAGGCCGATGAACGCTCAACTCACACCGCCCGCCGAACTCGTGCGTGAAGTGCAGACCGTCGGACAAGAAACGATGCGCACACTGGCCCGTCTCGGTTTCTGCCGGGAGCTGCCTGACGGTACGCTCGATCACATCAAGTTCAGCCGCGTCTTTCTCTCCACCGCCGCAGTCTGGGCCGTCTACGAGATCGACGCTGCCCGCGTCCCGCGCGGGGTCAAGCTGGTTCGCGTCATCGCCGACGACACGCTCCACGAACTGACCATCGCCCTGGGACGCCGCGTCCACAAGCTCAACACCACCGGAGCCAGCCTGGCCGTCGAACTCGACGCCGGACACCGCCGCCCGCTGCCCAGGCGCGCCGCGCTGGACGTTGCCGGCTGGCCCGATACGCCCTATCTGATCCCGGTCGGTCTGGGCCACAGCGGTCCCGAACTGCGCTCGCTGCTCGAAACCAGCCACATCCTGGTCGGCGGCGAGAGCCGGAGCGGCAAATCGACCTGGCTCAACACAATGTTGGTAGCCCTGCTGCTGCGTCACAAGCCCGACGCTCTGCAACTGGCGCTGATCGACCCCAAAGGTGTCGAATTTGTGCTCTATCGCGACCTGCCGCACATCTACCGGCCGATCGCCGTCGAACCGGCCGAAGCGATCGCGACCGTCGAAGCGCTGACCGCCGAGATGGACCGCCGCCAGCGGATGTTCCAGGCCGCGCTGGCCAAGAATCTCTCTGCTTACAACACGCGCGCCGCCGCTCTGGGATTGAGCGTCCTGCCGTTGATCGTGGTCGTCATCGACGAGGTAACCGACCTGGCCCTGCTGGCCGGCAAGGCCTTCACCGACCCGCTGACCCGGTTGGCCTCGAAGGCGGCCTCCTTCGGCATCGTGCTGGTGCTGTCGACCCAGAACCCCAAGGCGGAGGTGCTCAACACGTTGATCAAAGGCAACCTGAGCGTCCGCATCGCCTTCCGGGTGGCCACGCCGGAGCACTCGCGGGTCATCCTGGGCGTGTCCGGCGCGGAGGGTCTGCCACGCACGGTGCGCGGGCGGATGATGGCCCGTCTTGATGCTGACCTGGTGGAACTGCAAGGCTATTATGTCCGAGATGAGTGGGTAGCAACTCTGACCGATCACTTGCGCGGATATCGCCTCAATCCGGAGATGAGTGTGCAAGCCAGCCCGCCACAACCATCACACCCGGCGTTGAGTGGCCTCGAACGGCGGTTGGTGCAGTATGCCGTCGAGGAACTGGATGGGGCGTTCTCCATTGGCCGGCTTTTTGACGCATTTCGTGAGTTCATCAAAAAGGATGACCTGGCCCGTCTGGGCAGCGATTGGGAAAAACGTGGCTGGCTGACACCGGCAGCCCATCAAGGATCGCCTCGTTATGTGACCGAATCGCTACTGTCGGAACTGTCGGCGCTGTCGGAACTGTCGGGCCAACCGCACGATACGCCCTACAAAGGGCTTTCGACGGCCCGACAGCCGACAGTCAATGCAATGGCAGTCAAGTCTATTGCGGGAGGTAGCTATGTTCAGAGCGTTTGACAACCGGCAGGTGGTCTTTATCGATGACAATACGGCCACGGTCAAGACGCGCGAACGCAGCGTCACCATCGAACAAGCATACGTGCTTATAAAAATTTTGGGTGTTGGGTGGCGCAATGTCCTGGTGGGCGTATACCGCGCGGTGGCTGCAAACCGCGAGCGACTCTGGTCGGTCGAAAT
>CAYRXM010000242.1:0-2747 GCA_964428175.1 uncultured Anaerolineae bacterium | reverse complement strand
AATCCATAGTTATCAACACAATGCCTCCATTAGGGTATAGAACTTGAGGGTCGGACATACCAGTGCCACTGTCTGCCCTCGCGGATGCGGTAGGTCAGCACTTGCCCGGCCTGGACGGCGCTGGCCATCTGTGCCTGGTCGAGGGCGAAGGTTTCTTGTGCCTGAGCCAGCGGTGTCATCGAGGGCGAAAGGGATGCCGAACCGTCGTAGCGCGGCACGTCCTCGTCGGCCAGGCGCACCCAGATGGGGGAGCGCGGTTGGCGCTGGTGGCCGGCGATGAGGCCGCGATGGAACCAGTGGGCGATCATGGCCGGGGCGACATCCAGACGTTGCGCGGCGGCGCTGATCGAAATGAGGCCGTCGCCGCGCGGGCCGTGTGAGGCGGGATCGCGGGTGGTGTACGGGCAAGCGGAGGGGATTTTGTGCTTGTTGCGAAAGTGCCTGACGCGCAAGGTGGTCCAGTCGCCGTCGCGGGCGGTCTTGACGCCTTCGGCGCGGAGCAGGTCGGCGACCTGGTCGTCGGGGTAGCGTTGGGCCAGTTGACGAACGCGCTCGATCAGTTCGGGCGGGGCGGGTGGGCCGCCGGCCTTGGGGCGGATGGCCTGGACGGTGGTGGTAGCGCCGGTGTGCCAGCGCACGTGGATGATGCTGACATCGGGTTTGCTGAAGCGGTCGAGGGTGACGTCCTGGATCAGGCAGCGCAGCAGGCGTTTGCGCTCGGCGTGGGTGGTGGTGGGGGCATGCCAGAGGGCGGGCAGGTCGTCGGCCAGACGGCGGATGAGCTGGCGGTCGGCGTCGCTCAAGGGGGCGAGTTCTTGCTGTTGGGCGTGCTGCCAATCTTGCTGCAATTGCTGCCAGGTTTGCAGGGCGGCTTCCCAGCGCTGCTCCAGTTCGGCGGCCACCAGGCGGTTGTCGGGGTCGACGCGCTCGTAGCGCCGCCGGGCCAGTTCGACCTCGTAGCGGGCTTGTTCCAAGCGCTGACGCCACTGGTCGGCCAACTGCTGGCGCTGGGTCTCGATCTGTTCGACCGCGGCCAGAGCCACGTCCAGCCGGGCGGGCTGGATCGCTTCCAGAAAAAGGGCGACGACGGTCTGGTCGATGTGCGCGGCGACCAAGTGCTGGCAGCGCGGGCCGCCGCGGGTTTCGTTGGCGCTGTAGCAGGCATAGGCGGGGTGGTGGCCGCCGGTGCGCACGCGCAGGTGACGCCCGCAGCGGCCGCAGATGGCGATGCCTTGCAGCAGCGCTTCGCCCGTGCGCGGCGCGCCCTTGTTCCAGTTGGCGCCCTGGGCGTTTTCGTGCAGTTGCTTTTGATGGGCCATGTACTGCTCCCAGGTGATGTAGCCGGGATGGGCGTCGTGGATGACGACGGCCCATTGATCGAGCGGCTGCCGCCGGGTGAGTATCTGTCCGTCGGGCAGATGGGTGCGCTGATATTTGCCAAAGGTGTAAGCTCCGGCATAAATAGGATGTTTTAGAATCTGGTAGACGGCGCTCAGGCTGGGCGGACGCCAGGCGATCTCGTTGCGGTCTATTTTGGCGTGAAGGCGGTACGGCAGGTGCAGTTTTTGGCGGGCCAGTTCGAGCAGCACCCCCCGTGCGCTGCCCAGCCGTTCGAACAGGGCAAAGACCAGGCGGATGATGCCCTGGACTTGCCGGTCGGGTGTGAGCACGACTCGTCCCTCCTCATCTCGATCATACCCCACCGGCAGGCGAAAAGCAAGTTCGCCGCGGCGGGCCTTGTTGAGCCGCGCGGCGCTGAGCCGCTGGCGCATGCTGTGCCACTGCGCTTCGGCCAGGGTGCCCTTGAGGCCCAGCAGCAGGCGATCGTTATAGTCGCGGGGATCGTAGACGCCGTTGGCATCGCCGATCAGACAGTCGCAGAGGGCGGCCAGGTCGAGCAGGCGATACCAGTCGCTGCAGTTGCGGGCCAGGCGCGAGACGTCGAAAACCAGAATCAGGCCCACCTGGTTGAGACCCACGGCCGAGACCAGGCTTTGAAAGCCGGTGCGGTTGGCCGCTGTGATCGCCGATTTGCCCAGGTCGTCGTCGATGACCATAGTCTGTTCCTCTGCCCAGCCCAGGGCGTGGGCGCGCTGCACCAGTTGGTACTGCAAGTCCTGGCTTTCCAGGTTCTGCTCCACCTGCTTGAGGCTGGATTGGCGGATGTAGACGCAGGCGCGGCGTTGGAGATGCCGGACGGCGATCTTGGGATGGTCAGGCATCATTCACCTCCTGCTGCTGCGGCGGTCGGACCGGCAGCAGTTTGACCATCAAGGCCGCCAGGGCGACGGTCAGGGCTTGTTTTTGCTTCGGGGGCAGTGTGTGCCAATTGGGCCGCGTCTGGACGGGTCGAGCAGCGCGGTGGGCCGCTCGACGGGGCCGCGTTGGCGCCGCCGGGGGTCTCTTGGGACGTCGTTTCATCGGATTCCTCCTCTGTGGGCTGAAGCATACTCAACTGCTGTACCATTCTAGCCAACTCGAGCAATCCGGTCACGTCGACGCGCAGTTCTTGGGTGGGTGTGCCCGGCGCAGGCGGTGAACCCGAATCGTCGTCGGGCACAGCCCAGGATGCGGGAATGCAGGCGCGGGTCTGATCGTCCAACTGAATGACCCATTGGGCTGTGGCGTCTGCGCCTTTGTGTTGGACCACGCGCACGCGCTGCCCGGCGAGGGGGTGGTGGGGGTGGACAATCCAGACGTATCTGAAGGATTGTTCCTTTTCGGGGGTATTTTGTGGTAAAGTAGCC
>CAYRXM010000241.1:0-2761 GCA_964428175.1 uncultured Anaerolineae bacterium | reverse complement strand
CTTCCGCTCCCTAAACGCTTCAGCAGGGCAACATTGAGGCTTCTTGGGTGTCTCTTTTGGCTCAATGAGGGCCATCCCGGAGGTTGCTGGAATTATCCACCGTTTCCGTAGGGAGTACCCGAAATGCGCGAATGCTGGACGATATCGAGCCCAGAATACTTGCTATACCTGCGCAAGCTGTCGAAATGGGCCAATTTGCGCACCATTGTGATGGTCAAAAGAGAACGCCGCATTGGTACCAAGGTCGAGATTGAAGTCCAATACTATATCTCCAGCCTGATGAGTAATGCGCAGCATATCCTCAATGCAGTACGTGGACACTGGGGCATCGAGAACCGCTTGCATTGGGTGTTGGACATTGCCTTTCGGGAAGATGACAGTCGGTTAAGGAAAGGAAATGGTCCACAGAACTTTGGCGTATTGCGACACATCGCCCTGAATTTGTTAAAGCAAGAAAAGACAGCCAAGTGTGGCATCAAGAACAAACGCCTGAAAGCTGGCTGGGACACGGACTATCTGCTAAAGGTCCTGACAGGATAAATGCAATTGCCCTAACTATTTTGCACGGTGGCCTCATGACTGATAAAGAACACAAACGACTGCGTGGTTTCATCCTCCGATCTGATGTACCAGGATATCACGATCTTGTAGACGTTTTTCAAGAACGCATAGCAATTCAGTCTGACCTATCTACCCGGACACTCTGAACCTCAGGCAGAGCATGGCTCCTCCCCCAACGCCGCTCTGACCGCCGTCTGCAGCGTCCCCCTGGCGATCAATTCGCGCACCGCCTCGATGTGCGGGTACATCACGTCGTCGTGTTCCAAAAAGGGCACCCGCTCGCGGATCAACCGGTAGACCGGCGCTGTGCCCCGCCCCAACTGCGCCCCATCGCCCAGGGCCTGGCGGCGAAAATCGACCGCCTGAGCGGCCGCGAAAAGTTCAAGGGCCAAAATCCGCTCCACATTTTGGGCGATCTGCCGGGCGTGCCGCGCCGCCGTCGCGCCCATGCTGACGTGATCTTCGGTGTTGGCCGAGGTGGGGATGGTGTCGGCGCTGGCGGGATGGGCCAGCACCTTGTTCTCCGAGGCCAGCGCCGCCGCGGTGTACTGGACGAGCATAAAGCCCGAATTGAGGCCGCCGTGCCGGATCAAAAAGGCGGGCAGCGTCTCCTGGTTGCTCGACTCGTCGGTGAGGCGGGTCAGGCGGCGCTCCGAGATGTTGCCCAGTTCGGTCAGTGCCAGTGAAAGGTAATCCATGGCAATCGCCAGCGGTTCACCGTGAAAGTTACCGCCGGAAAGTACCGTGGGGTTGTCCTGTTCGTCAAAGAATATCAACGGGTTGTCGGTGGCCGAGTTGAGTTCGATTTCCAGCACCCAGCGCGCGTACTTGATCGCGTCACGCGCCGCGCCGTGTACCTGAGGCATACAGCGCAAGGTGTAGGCGTCCTGTACATTGAGCGGATCGTCGGGGCGGGTAAAGGTGCTGCCCTCGATCAAGCGGCGGATGAACGCCGCGCACTCAATCTGGCGGGGATGCGGGCGCGCGGCGTGGATGCGCGGGTCAAAGGCGCGCGGCGTGCCGTGCAAGGCCTCCAGGCTGAGCGCGCCGGCCACGTCGGCGGCGCAGGCCAGCGATTCGGCGTGCAGGGTGGTCAGGGTGCCCACGGCGGCCATAAAAGCTGTACCGTTGGTCAGCGCCAGCCCCTCCTTGGCCTCCAAAACGGTCAGCGACAGCCCGGCGCGGGCCAGTGCTTCAACGCCCGGCAGCCGTTCACCTCCGTAGGCCGCCTCACCCAGGCCGATCATCGGCAGGGCCATGTGCGCCAACGGGGCCAGGTCGCCGCTGGCGCCCAGCGATCCGATCTCCGGCACCACGGGATGCACGCCCCGGTTGAGCATTTCCAGCAGCAACCGCAGCGTCTCCTCGCGGACCCCCGAATGCCCTTTGGCCAGCGTGTTGGCGCGAACGGTCATCATCGCCCGCGTCGCCGGCTCGTCCAGGATCGGGCCGACGCCGACAGCGTGGCTCATCAAGATGTTGCGCTGGAGCTGGCGTACCTCGCCGGGCGGGATCAGCTTGCTTTTGAAAGCGCCAAAGCCGGTGGTCACGCCGTAAACGACCTCGCCGCGCGCCACAAACTCGCGCACGGCCCGCTCGGCGCGGCGCACCCTGTCCCACGCCGCATCGGTCAGCGCAACCGTCGCGCCCTCATACGCCACGCGGGCAACGTCCTCCAGAGTCAGGCTTTCACCGTCAAGAAAAATCGGCCCCATTAACATACATTCCTTTTCTTCGTGATGCATAATGCGTAAAACGTCACGGATTACGCATTACGCCTCACGCATTACGCTTCACACCACCACCCGCCCTCTTTTGACCACCCGCTCGACCAGATTCTCGCCCAGCCAGTAGCTCAGGTAGCGGTAATCCGGCGCGTCGACGATCAACAGATCGGCCTGCTTGCCCGGCTCCAGCGATCCCAGTCGCTCGCCCAGCCCGACGGCACAGGCCGCGTTGAGCGTGGCCGCGTTCAATGCTTCGCCAGGCGAAAGCCGCCCGTAGCGACAGGCCAGGGCCATCGCCAGCGGCATCGACGGGCAGGGCGCGGAGCCGGGGTTGAGGTCGGTGGCTACGGCCAGCGCCGCGCCCGCATCGACCATGCCCCGTGCGTCGGCCCAGTGCACACTGCCCAGGTGCAGGTTGACCGGCGGCAAAATCACCCCTAGATCGGAAGAGCGTCGTGTAGGGAAAGAGTGTA
>CAYRXM010000240.1:0-2775 GCA_964428175.1 uncultured Anaerolineae bacterium | reverse complement strand
AGGTGCTGCGCCGCTTGGGCGACGGCTTGCTCTCGACGCGGTTGGCGACGCGCATGGACCTCGACCTTGTGCCGTGCTTGCGCCAGTCGGCTGTGCGGTCGCCGGGCTGCCTGGCCCGCTCGTGACTGGCAACCAATTTGTGGCCCAGTGTGTAGATACGCACCTGTTGGATACCGCCACGTACCCACACTTGCTGGCCGATCAGGCGGAAGGGGGCCGAGTAGTAAGCGTTGTCGAATTGAACGTAACAATCGCGCCCCAAGCGCACCTGCTTCCAGACGCCCAGGTCGTAGGGCTGCTCAGGCAGCGGCTTGAGCCGGGCGCGCTCGGTTTCCTGGAAACGCGCCAGCGGCTGTTCTTTGGTCGTGCCGTGGATGCGCTGCCCGGCGGTGGTATCGCACCAGGTTAGCACCTCCTGATTAGCGCGAGTGATTGTCGTCGGCTCGCGCCCGCCCAGGAAATTCCGCTTGACGTAATGCACTCCGCCTTGTTCTACTTTGCCTTTATGTTCCGGCGTGCGCGGGCGGCACGGCGAGATCAGAAACCCATAGTGTTCGGCGCACTCGCGGTAGGCATATTGCACGTGTGGATCGTCCCAACTGGCCTGGGTGATGCCAGCCTTCAGGTTGTCGATCACCACCCGCTCCGGCACGCCGCCAAAAAAGTCAAAGGCATGCACGTGCAGCAGCAGCCACGTCTCCACCTTTTGGTCGAACACGAACTCGACGTATTGGTGCCGACTCCACGACAAGACCATGACAAAGGCCCAAGTCTTGCGGGGTTGCCCCGTTTCCGGGTCGAGCATCTTGCCGGCGTAGCCAAAATCAACCTGCGCTTCCTCGCCGGGCTTGCGCTCCACGCGCACCGTCGCCTCGGGCCGTTTGGGTTCCAGCCCACGCACAAAACGATGTACTGCTGAGTAGCTTCCCGTATATCCACGTCCCTTTAGTCGCTCCCAGATCGCCGCTATCTCGGTGTTTTCCTTGCGCAACTGAACCACCAGCGCGCGGTAGCTCTCCACACTGGAGACCGTCTGCGGCGGACGCTTGCTCTCCATCGTGCTGTCAATCCGTGCTTGCAGTTCATCCACCGGCGGTAGCTCGCCTTCCCGCAATCCCTGCCCGGCCGCCCACTGGCGGTACTTTTTCACCGTTCGCCGGTCGATGCCGGTCTCTTCCTGGATCGCCCGGTCGCTCTCACCGGCGCGAATCCGCACTAACAGTTCTCGAATGTCCATTGTGTTTGTTCTCCTGCCTGACATGATTCCTCCTGGTTTGATGTAGACCAGAAGGATACTCGATTTGCAGGAGTTTCACCATCTCGCTGGTACATCGCTGGTGAAAACGGGTGGCGCAGTTTTGGTGAACATGGCTGGCGCATCTTTGGTGAAAACCGCTGGCACATCTTTGCTGAGAACTTGTGGTACAATATGGGTGAGAACGCATGGTACATTATAGGCCGAAAGATGACACCAGGCGGGGCGAATAAAATCTCGCCCGGTAATCCATCAGGCCAAAGTCTTCCGCCCGCTGCCCTGTAAATCCAAAATCCGTCGGCAGCGTGCCCGTCACCCAGCGCACTTCGCCGTAGGGCAGGTATTTCTGCGCCGCGGCCACGTTGCCGCTCTCGTCTGTTGTTAACGAGGTGCTCCCCAGGTGGTCCCCGTGCAGCCAGTATACCACACCATTCTCACGCATCGCAACTCTTTGCCCGGCCACGGTGTAGTACTTTTTCACCACCACCGTCCTGGTCTCGGCCTGCACCCACGAGGAGGTGTTGCTCACCCGGTCCGTCGCGCGGATGCGGAAGGTGTAGGCCACGCCCAGCGTGCCGGTGAAAGTGGCCTGGGTCTGGTTGGTCGCCTGAGAAAAAGAAAACGCGCCGACGGATTGACCGCCGGCGCGAAAGAAATTGTTGGGTTTCGTGCCTCAACCCAACCTACGTGACTGAACCCAGGTTGCACTGTCCGCAAGGCGATAAACTCGAAGCTGGCCTATCCGAGTTCTTCGTCTGGCTAAATGAACTGCTGAGTCAGTCCTTGAAGCGATCTCGATCTATACAATCTGCATAAGCGGTGTGCCATGCATATGGCTCAAAACTACTGATTTTGCTGACTCTATATTCACCGTCTTCCAAAATGCTAGTCACTATAACAATATCAGCTTTGTCATAGTGTTGATCGCCATAGAAGAACAAATCGGCGATGCTATTTTGGTTCTCACAAGGCTGGTGATACCAAGCCTCTTTATTAAGAATCTCAATAGCATCTTTTCTCAAATCGCCAACACTTACCGAGTCCCTTGCTTTGTCCAGTGGGCTTTGGCAAGCAACCAACAGAAACAATAGACAGAACAAGACCATTGTTTTTCTCACAAATCACCTCGCTAATCTCACCATTGTGTCATATAGAAACTAAACCGTCGCTTGATATCGTAGGCACCCAAAACTCGAATCCCACACCCGAGAGCAGCACCAGCATTACCTATCATAATATCAGACCATGTGTTTCTGAAATCCCCATTGAACTGAGTAAATTCTCGTCCTGTATTAATAAAACTGCCCCCAATTCCATATTCAGCTCCCATAGTTAACCCCCAAGCCCAATGATGGATGTTAGCATCATCATCTGAGTCACCTGTTAGCCAAAGTGGTAATCCTTCGGAGTTGACATATACCCAAACATGGGTGGGATTATTCCGATCACTGACAGCCCTCCATGTTGTCAGCGGCCTGACTATTTGATCAGAAACCGCCCATTTCAGGCCAGAATAAATG
>CAYRXM010000239.1:0-2815 GCA_964428175.1 uncultured Anaerolineae bacterium | reverse complement strand
GGCATGGCCGCGTCCTGGGTGTTCCCCTGTCGATGCGCCCGCTGGTGTTGTACTATCACGCACCCACTTTTGCCGAACTCGGCATTGCGCCCCCCGCTTCCGATTGGACGGTCGCCGACGTGCTGGAAGCGGCAGCCCAAATCCGGGCGGCGAACCCTGAACTGATCGGCTATGCGCCGCTTTCCGGCAGCGAGGTGCGTTTTGTCCTGGAGCAACAGGGCATTTCGCTGTTCGAGCCGGATCGCCTCACCCCACAGTTTGCTTCGCCCCAGATCATCGAGGCGCTCGAACGGCTGGGCTTGCTGCAAGCCGGCGGGGCGATTTTCGCTCCCCCCACTTTAGCCTCGGTGATGCAGTTGCCGGTCAGCTTTTTCGGCATACAGCGCTACCGGGGCGAGCCGATGGACGCGGTGGCGCTCGTGCCACGTGCCGGCGTTCGCTGGCCCATTCAAGTCATTTTTGCCGGCGTCGCTCGCGCCAGCCAACATGCCAATATGGCCTGGGAGTGGGCCGCGCTGGCCCACCAATTCCCACCCGTTTCCGACGCGCTCCCGGCCAACCGGGCATTGCTCGACGGTTGGGAGATGCAGGCCGCTTCAAACCGCGACTTGCGCGCTGCATACTTGACCGCTCTGGAGCGCGGCCAAAATCTGCCTGGGCGCGACGACGCGGCACTGATCCAGGACGTGGCCTTGTGGTGGTTTGAAAGCGCGTTGCGACAGACGGGCGATGGGCTGGAGACCGCCTTGTTGCAGGCCCAAGACAAGGCAGCACAGTTTACAGCGTGTATGAGTGCAGCAGCCGGAGTCGAGCCGTCCACGTTGGCCGGGTGCGTGCGAGAAACCGACCAGGCGCATCCGTTGGCCCAAATGGCACCCTGAAGGGCGAGGAGAAACCGTGAACCGAAAACGCCTGCCCATTTTTCTGGCAGTCGCAATGTTGTTCGCCGCCATCGTGCCGGCCTGCCGGGTCGCCGCCCCGACTGCCATGGTCCCATTGCCGACGGTCACGCCAACCCGCGCCGCTGCCCGGGTGGACGATCCCCAGCCGGTCACGATCTCGTTTGCCTGCTATGAGTGGCAAAAACCCGAGTTTGCCCGCCTGGTCGAGGTTTTTGAGCAGGACAACCCGGACATTCGCGTTCGCATTGTTGCTCTGAACGAGATAGCTGATCTGTCCAGGCTGACCTCTGATAACGCGGCCCAGCTCGAGGCCGAAATCGCTTACCAGATCGTCTCGGCGGCGGATACCGCCTATTGGATGCCCTCTCCCGGGGCGATCAAGCAGGGCTTGCTGCTCGACCTCGCTCCCTTGATCGAGACCGATTCCGAGTTTGAGCAGGTCGACTTTTACCCGGCGCTGTGGAAGCGCATGGTGCAGGGGAATCGCGTCTGGGGCGTGCCGGCCCAGGCGGACTTGATCGTGGCGCTGTACGATCGGGATGCCTTTGACGCCGCCGGACTGGCCTACCCTCAGCCGGGGTGGAACCGCGAGGATATGCTTGCCACGGCACAGCAGTTGACCCTGCGCGAGGGGAATGAAATCCAGCGCTACGGGCTGGTCAATGTAGGCATGCAAGTCGCGCCCTTTGTCCAAGTGGGGACCGGCAGCCTGGTCGACGACTCGGTCGAGCCGCCCAGGCCGCTGCTGGACGCGCCGCATACCGCCGCCGCGCTGCAATGGTATGTCGATCTGGCGCTCCGGCACGGCGTGATGCCCGATCCGGCCCGGATACCGCAGGAATGGTCGAACGCTCAAGCGTCGCGGGGCCTGCCGGCCCGGCAGATGTGGCTGTACGATCTGGTCAACACCGGCCGGGCTGCAATGTGGATCAACTTGTTGAGCGGCCTGCCCGTCGCGAGGCAGACCGGCGAGCGGCGGGTCGGGGTAGCACCCTTGCCGCTGGGCGATCAAGACGCCAATTCCCTTTACGTGCAAGGCTACCTGATCAGCAGCGGCACCGCGTATCGCGAGGCAAGCTGGCGCTGGATCAAATTCCTGAGCCGCCAGCATGTGACGGGCGGTTCGGCGTACAGCCTCCCTGCCCGCGCAACGGTTGCCCAACAGTCCGGCTATTGGGTGCAGTGGGCCGAAGCGGATGCTGCAGCGATCCGGTACGCGCTCGATCACGCCCAAGCGCCGCTTTATCCCCAGATTGCCGTCGCACTCCAATCCGCCGTCGAGGCGGTTTGGACCGGGCAAACCGTCCAGGACGCCCTGGTCGCGGCCCAAGTACAGGCGTCCCAATCACTCGCTGCTCTATCGCAGGCCACGCCCGTTCCGCCGCCGGTCGTCGCTTCAAACCAGCCGGATCGCGTCGGGACACGGACGACGATTCGCTTTTCTTGTGATGTGACCGAGAAAAACGTCTGGCGGACGGCGGTCGAGGTCTTTAATGGGGCGCAGAATCGCATTTGGGTCGAATTGGTCGACGCCGCCGATCCTGTCACCGCCGACTGTTTTGCCCGCCCGTTTTTGTCGGCGGTCGGCGACAATACCCGCGCGGGGCTGCTCGATCTACAGCCGCTCGTTGATGCCGATCCCACTTTTTCATTTCAAGATATGTATTTTGCGGATGCTTTTCGATATCAGGATGCGTTGTGGGGACTGCCGGTGTGCGCAGAAACCCGGGTTGTCTTTTTCAACCGTGCTCTGTTTGACCGGGCCGGTGTCGCCTATCCTGAACCGGGCTGGACGATGGACGATCTGGTGGACAAGGCGCTTGCCCTGACCTCAACCGATCCGGCTCTGGAGCAGTACGGCCTAGGAGACCGCTGAAAAAGTCTCCCGATACTAACTGATATTTGACTTATTC
>CAYRXM010000238.1:0-2895 GCA_964428175.1 uncultured Anaerolineae bacterium | reverse complement strand
GGCGCGTTCTCGATTCATTCGAAACTCCCCGAATTTGGGTTTGATGCCGGCGCATCTGCAGCGAGCAACCATATGCGCCAGCAAACGCGGGCATTATAGCATGGTTGATGCTTCTTGGCAAAAGGACGCCGCTGCCCCATTTAAGTGCCGACAAATGGTTCGTTAACTTGGCCTTGACCTCCCGTTAACAATTCTGGTCGATAATGTATACTGTGGCCGGCGGCCCAGGCCGTGCATCTGCCCCAGCAAAAATCTTTGACGGGCATATGGTTTCGTGCTATAATCTTGATCGAGCTTTTCAGCCACATGGGCCTGCAAGAAAGGAGTGCGGATGGTAGACCATCCAGCCAATCCTCTTCGAGAACGCACGAGCAACCGTGGAAGGCGCAAGACCACGGAAGCTCTGACCGCTTACCTCTTTTTACTTCCTGCATTTTTGATCATCCTTGTCTTTGGACTGTGGCCTGTTCTCCATGCACTTTATGTGAGCCTGCACAAGTGGAACATCAGACCCAAGGACTCGACGTGCATTCCCTACTGGCTGGCCCAAATCGGCCTGGGCAGTGCGCGGACGTTGGAGCGAACTGACTGCCGGGGGCTGGACAACTATATCAGCCTCTTGGGACTGCAAGAGCCGGCAGCCGTGCTGAAAATGATCCTGGCTATCATCGCCGGCGTGGTTGCCTACTGGCTGTGGCGCTCACGGACGACGGTCGCCGAGGAGCGCGAACGCGCTTGCACGGTGGGCGCGGTTGTCCTGGCCGTGGTCGGGGTGGGCCTTTTGGCCTGGTCGCTCCCCGGACTGCTGGTTTCCGGCGAATGGACCTACCTGATCAGCATCGGGCTGGTTTTTGTGGCCTGGCTGGTCTGGAAGGGGGCGCACCTGGCGCACAATACGGTGCGTTTTGTGCTGCGCATCATCGCCGCGTGTGCGTTGTTGAGCGGCGCAGCGGTCTTTTTCTTTGTCGATTTTAACCGCATGTGGGAGCTGGGCAACCCGACGCTGTTCAATTCGCTCATCCGCACGTTTTTCTACTCGGCGGGCACCGTGCCCGTGCAGCTCAGCGTCTCGCTGGTGCTGGCCTATGTCCTGTTTCAGAACATCAAGGGACGCGGGTTGTTCCGGCTGATTTATTTTTTGCCCTACATCGCGCCCACGGTGGCTACGTCGGTGGTGTTCAAGCGCATCTTTTCGCTGCGCGAAACGGGCTTGATGAACCAAATCGTCGGCGCGGTGGGCATCGCTCCGCTGCGCTGGCTGCACGAGTCCAAGCCGATCATGCCGCTGCTGGTCGATATGATCAACAATGCCTTCAAGACCAGCCTGGTCTGGCCCGACATCAGCGGCCCGCTGGGTGCGTTTTTGAACGGCCCCAGCCTGGCCCTGGTTTCGATTATGGTCTATAACTGGTGGGTTTACATCGGCTATGACGCGGTGATTTATCTGGCCGGTCTGGGCAACATTCCGCACGACCTGTACGAAGCGGCATCGATCGATGGCGCAGACGGTTGGACCTCTTTTTTCAAGATCACCGTGCCCCTGCTTTCACCGACCATTTTTTTCCTGGCGATCATGGCCACCATCGGCACGTTCAAGGCTTTCAACAGCATCTGGGTGATGTACGAACGAACGGCGCTCGAAACCGTCGATACGACCAGCATCCTTATCTTTCGCACCTTCCGCAGCAACGGGCAGTTTGGCGAAGCCGCAGCAATGTCGTTCATCTTGTTTGGGATCATTTTCGCCCTGTCCAAGATTCAGCAGCGCATCGGAGACAAGTTGGTGTTCTATGGCTGAACCGAAACCCTCGATTGGCAATTGGCTCAAGCGGCATATCGGCCAGATCGTGATCTATGGGGTCTTGATCATGGGTACGGTGATTATGCTGCTCCCTTTTTTCTGGATGCTGAGCACGTCAATCATGACCCTGGGTGAGGCCAATTCGGGGCGCTTGCTGCCCCGCGCGGCCCGCCTGACCTGCCCCTATGTCAACCTGCCCAAGACGATCGAGGGCAGTGTGACCGGGTTCAAGGTCAGCTCCAAACTGCGCGAGGGCGCGCCCGAACTGCCCACCGACAGCTATTACGTCGAAATCGGCCAGCAAGAAACCTCGAACCAATGGCAGTTCCGGCTGGTGGACAACAAGGGCGATCCGGTCGAGATTGCCCCTGTTGACCAGCCTGGCGGCGCGTTCACCGCCGAGTGGCAGGCCTTGCCCCCGGCCGGCGGCCCGTTCGACACCGAACGTGGGTTGACGATCACTCTGGCCCCAGCCGGCAATTACACCGCCGCCGACCGGCGCAGCGGCGCGGCGCGCATCGACTATGTCAACTGCTGCCAGTACCCCACCTGGATGCTTCAAAAACAACTGGCCGAGCAGGCCGAGCGCCGCTATACCGGCCCAGAAATGTCCGACGATTTGACTTCTTGTCGCACCTTTGGACACCAAGTGTCTTATTTTTTCCTCGATTTCCTGGGCAGCAACTATTGGCAGGCCTGGGTCACCGCCAAATTCGGCAAATACCTGGCCAACAGCATCATCATCACCAGCATCACCATCGCCGGCACGGTGATCTTGTCGACGCTGGCCGCCTATGCCTTTGCGCGCATCGAGTTTCCGGGGCGCAATGCTCTCTTTGCCCTGCTGCTCTCGACCATGATGATCCCGGCCACGGTGACAATGATCCCCAACTTTTTGACCATCACCGGCAACAACCCGCTTTTGCCTTTTATCAGTTGGTACGACACGCTGGCAGCGCTGACGATACCCTTTATGGCCGGATTCTTTGACATTTTCCTGCTGCGCCAGTTCTTTGCCCAAATTCCCAACGAACTGTGGGACGCGGCCCAGATCGACGGCGCGGGACACCTGCGCTTTTTGTTCAAGGTTGTGC
>CAYRXM010000237.1:0-2999 GCA_964428175.1 uncultured Anaerolineae bacterium | reverse complement strand
TAATGAGCGGTGACTGGAGTTCAGACGTGTGCTCTTCCGATCTGTCGAGGGATGGGCGGATCATATTACCGGGAACGCTAACGTAGGCTACACTGTTTCTCCCTCACCATTTACTTGGGATGGCACGATACACGTAACAATAGAAGACAATGTGGTCACACAGATCGACGGATATGCGCTGTTGTTCGACTATTTTATTGGGGATCTGGTTGAGCAGCTTGGTGATCCAGAGTGGCTCTATCCAACCAGTCGGGCTACCAGAGAACGCACCTGTGAAGGATGGGAACCTCCAACTGAGCCTGTGCAACACGTTCCAGTGCATTTGTTATACCCTAGTCAGGGATTATGGTTTCTGGCCCTGGTACCTTTTGGCGGATTGGGACTTGTCTGCCCTGAAATGAGAGTGATCACATTTTCTTACTATGCACCGTATTCTATCGAGGATATATTGGAGGGAAGACACCCTTTGGCGATGTCTACCGCATTGGAGAATGCTACCGAACAAGGCATCCTCGAATGGCACGGCTTTGGCGGATACTAGAATTGTATTTCCTCGCGCCCACGCTCTGCGTGGGCGCGTCAGGCGGGGTGCCCTGCGCCTGGTGATAACATTTTCTCGTGCCGGCGAATGACCGCCGGCATGTTTTTTTGTCTTGCGGCGAGCAACTACCTTCGCTATAATGGAGATGGTGCGCAAACTCGCAGGGACAGGCTGAAAGCGCCTGGCTCTTCGACCCGGATGGCCTGGTGATCGAGTGGCCGTGGCGGATACACTACATCCGCTTAGCCGGTCAGCCACCTGGTCTGCGGCGGGGTGTATGACGCGCCATACGATGGCGAGTCTACCGGGCTGATCTTTAAGGGCAATCGCTATTTCGACCAAGCATCGTCTTCGATGCCGGCATCTGGCTGTCGCTGGCCCCGTTGATGGTGCTGCAAGGGGGGAAGGGAAGGAAGAGGCGGCGCTGGTGGCATCAATGGATGATGATGCTGTTGATCCTGGCCGGCGTCGGTGGGATGCTGGCGGGATGCACGAATGCACCGCCGCCGAAGACAACCCAAACGGTCACCTCGCAGGTATGCACCGTGACGGTGACGGAAACACCTGGTTCAGGCTCGTCCACAACTGGATCGGGCTCGTCGGGCAATCCACCGACGCCCGTGCCACCAACGGTTACCCCTACACCACCGCCAACGATATTCGATCACAGTCATTATGTCAAGGGCTTGACGCCGACACAGGCGGAAGGGTACTATCAATATCAAGGGAGCAAAACAAATGATTGTGGGCCGTATGCAGCAGCAATTGCAGCGAATATCTATCAAGGCGCGTCAAATTTTCAAGGAAGTGACTTTGCCAAAAATATGAAAGGACGATGGGTAGGAGGATTCACACCACCTGAGGCGATGGCGAAACATCTGCAGGGGGAAGGCATTCCGGCCCAAGTCAAGAAAGCCTCAAAAGAAGAATTCTTGAAAAGTCTGGACAATGGAAGTGTGGTTATCATGCTATTCACAACTCCTCACTGGGTTGTCCTTTATGGCTATGAACCGAATCACACAGTCAACATTGACGGTACAGATGTTACGGGCCCTACGTGGGTAACCATTGACCCTGGTCAAACAACTAAACTTTCCTGGTGGCCCGAGTCGAAGTTGGCACCATTGGGTGAAGAGTATGTGGAGGTGGGACCGTGAAATCAATGCGAAGAACAAAGTATGTAGAGAAACGCATTTGGGTCATAATGCTCTTATTGGGATTGACTTCAATCGCGTTAGGCGGTTGTCACACAGACTTTGTGATTCCAGAGCAGGATATTGTTTTTGACCAAGGCACATTTGGACAAGATGCTAAATTTGGTCTGGTGAATGCCGATGGATCGAACCTGGAATACCTCGAATTTCATCAGCCGTCAAGACAATGGGCAAAATTTCCCGTTTGGTCACCTGACAAAACAAAGATCGTTTATCTGATGACTTTGAATGTCATTGGAGGATCAGGAGATCTTTTGTGGATGGATGTTGGTCAGAAAAAGGTACAAGATGTATGTAGTTCAAGTGAAGCAAAAGCCTGGAGAATTGATGATCGACCTCGCTGGACGCCGGATGGCAAGTGGTGGGTAGCTGTGACATTTGATCGTGGCATTGGGCTCATTAGTCCAAAAACCTGCGAAATTCAGGAAGTCTTGATACCCCGTTCTGAGGACGAGTTTCTCCGTTCTCCTGATTTGTCAGTTTCTAATGAACTAGTCTTCGAGAGAGTTTTGTGGGAAGAAGCGAGACCAGCTTATGCTCATGCCTCATTGGGGCATATTATGATCCGGGATCTCAACACAGGTACAATGCGCGAATTAGGGCGAGGAATGTTTCCCAGTTGGTCGCCAGATGGAGAATGGGTTGTTTTTACCAAAGAGGATGGTTTATATGTAATGCACAAAAATGGCAGCGGGGAACGCCGATTGTTGCAGGTTGATCCATGGTGGAATATTGAGCATGCCACTCTGGAACCATTGCGAGCATCCTGGTCACCTGACGGAAATTGGGTTGTGTATAGCAAAAGGGTATATCGTGACGAAGCATACCATCAGGATATTTACAAGCTCAATATCGACACGGGAGAAGAAATAAAGCTGGTTGAGAATGGTCTGAACCCTCACTGGTACTGGCCGCCCAAGCCCATCGTTGGCCGCACACAGTAGAATTCAGGCGGGCAGGTTTCAGAAACCTGCCCACTTTTTTGCACCAGCATTCAAATCGTGGCATAATTGACTGTCCAGCTGCGTGTGTTGGTCCACTGAACCGGTCAGCCACCTGGTCTGCGGTGGGGTGTACGACGCGCCATACTATGGCGAGAGCACCGGGCTGCTCTTCAAGGGCGGTCGTTATTTCGACCAAGCATCGTCTTCGATGCCGGTGGTAGCGGTGGGTTGTGATGCTGGTGATTTTTTCGTAACCGTTCAGGGGTGTATAGCCCGGTTATGCTATCCAGGAGTCGCCTC
>CAYRXM010000236.1:0-3056 GCA_964428175.1 uncultured Anaerolineae bacterium | reverse complement strand
ATGAGCGCTATCTCGGAGGCTGCCGGAATTATCCACCGTGTCTGTAGGGAGTGCCCGCTGCACTCGCGATTGTGGCAAACCCGGCTGTATGCGACCACATAGAAAGTGCCGGCCAATGTTTGCACCGTTTTGTGCGAGTGCGCCGCGTTGCTGACCGAACTCAGCCGCTTGCCGCAATGCGGGCAGTTTTCCAGTTCGCACACAGCGCTCAGGCGCGCTGCATTCGGATTCCGCCGTTTGGGGCGTCTTTTTTCTGCCATAGCGATCATCTCCTGTTGGGATGACCTCTATTGTGCACCAAAATAGATTCCGTGCCAATTCCACGAGCAGGGGTCGTGACTGAATATATCCCCGAAACAAGATTTCTTCGCCGGGACCGAGAAAAAAGGTGTAAAAGATGAGTGCTGAAACTGCTCTGTCAATCTCTATCCCCGCCGATGGCAAGAGCTTGGGTGAGTACAACAGAAATATCCCCATAACGACCATATTGCCCAGAGTCGGTTTACTTTTTAGGAGCCGTGCGAGGATAAACAAGACCACGCTGGCAATAAGCATGTCCAACAGTTGATTGAAGGTCTGATTACCCAGGTTAACGCTAAACCCCAGCGCCATGGCAGCCGAATAGGGAATGAAACAAACCAGCGCAATATCTAGATGATACTTGAAATTCTTGAGTGAAATCCCGTAAGCGGTCAGGTCTCTGCGTGTGATGACCAGAATAAGCAATGGTGTGGCCAACATCAGCGCGTAAGTGAAGAAAAACCGTTGTAGTATCTGTCTTTCCCAATCACCTAATGGCGATGCAAAGAATACACCGACTGTCGCCAGGGTAAAAATGAAAACGGCGACAGCTTCAAGAATGGCTTGAGTTTTGTTTATAGCATCCTTCATATCGAGTGTACTTGTTCCTTGGGTGCAAGCGGGCTAACGTCACGCATCAGCCGCCGTCCGGCTACGACGAAGAACGCCTGCGCCCCGAAAGGCGATGACCACGCGAAAGGAGTTGTTGAACTCGAAGCGTAAGGACGGTCGGCTGCATGCAGTGTTGGGCGGTTCAACGGTGATATTGCACCATCATACATTCAATGGAAACTGGGTTCTAGGATTCTCGCCCTACCTTTAACGAACAATTATTGATCACCAATCTGCCATCCATAAATAAGGCGGCTACCCGGCTGCCGATTACTCGATAATCCTCAAAGGGATTACCGTCAACGATGGCGATATCCGCGGTCTTCCCAACTTCCAGTGTACCAAATCGATCCCCCAAGCTCATTGAGCGGGCGCTGTTGATCGTGGCGATTCTGAGCGCGTCGGCGCCGCTGAACACCGTTTTGCCCGGCTCCTGGTTCAGAAACAGGTCGAGAAGAGCAAGCTCGAAGCCCATCATGGGTGGGGTCGATACCATGGAACCGCCATCATTGGCAAGGGCGATTGGCGCACCCCACTGGCGCAGCTTCTTGATGTTGCCGACCCCATGGGGGACTATCGCCATGGTTGCACGGAACAGCTCGGCCATATTGATGAGACCTAGCACTTTGAAATCCTCTCGGCTGAACCTCTCTTCAATACTGGACACCGCCTCCTGTAGTTCCGGAATGTAGAACTCCTCGGCGATGCTGGCAAAGGGTTTCTCGTTCGCCCGGTACGTGAGCAATCGCTCCTTATCAGGATGTCCCTGCCATGGGTCACCTTTGATCTTCCAGGTCAGTTCATACACGGTAGAAATCGTCGGCTCGATGATGCAACCGGACTCCATGAACGCTTTCCCGTCCTCCGGGGTCAGGTCGCCGTCAAAAGGATAGTGGGAAAGAGAAGAAACCCCTGCCTCGACCCCACGCCGGAATGACTCCACTGACATGTGGTGCATCTGGGTCGGGATCCCCCTCTTTCTAGCCTGATCGGTCAGGGCCTGCAACTGCTCCATCGTCATAATGGTCAGGGTTGGCTTGAGGGTGAACGTATCATAGCGCTGCTCACCGATCTTGATAGCGTCTGCGCCCCGTTCGTCAATGGCCCTGTCTACTGCACCCCTGACCTGGCTCTTGCTGGCATCCACCGGGATTTCCACCACTCCCGACTGGCTGCTCTCATGATCGGCGCCTCCCCCAAACACATTTCCGAGCATACGGCTGGCAATATTGGCATGAGGCGCAAAGTACGAGCCCGTAAGAGCGACGGCCACTGACTGAAGAATACGCGGGCCAGGTTTCCGGGTACTCAAGGCCTGAGTGCCGGCCAAGTCCGCGGAAAAGGCATCGCGGATGTTCGTGATGCCCCGGCACAAGCACTCAGTCAGATTTCTCGCTATCTGCTGCCCCCCGTATCTTCTCTGCAGAAGCATTCCCCTGAAGCTGAAGGCCATCAAGGCCGCCGTCTGGTTGACATGGCAGTGGGTATTGAAGAGCCCTGGGATGGCGGTTTTTCCTTGTAGGTCGATGGAGTAGTCAGGCCTGGGCTCACTTTCGAGGTTGGGCATGGCAACGATCTTTGTTCCCTGGATCAAAATCCTCACGCCAGGATCGAAGAAGCGGCCATTTATGACATCCACAATACGTCCATTCTTGAGTTCGACGATAGCTTCACGATTGGGTTCATATTCTGTCACGAAATACGTTTCGGTGTATTTCACTTTTTGTCGCTCCCTTGATCGACAGATGTGGTCGCTGCCGCCCAACGGTGGGCTTCAGCGGCAGCGGCGGTGCGGGCGAGTGGGGGCAGGCTGACCAGAGAGATTGCTGGCTGAGCACGCATACCCTGAGCGGCGAAGCCGCTGTCCGCTGCAAGCCGGGGTTGGGCGGGTTGGCTTTATCACTTGGATGATTGTTGCTCCAAATTTTGTCAACAATTCCTCTCACATTTTACTGTACTTTCAGCATGTACCCTCTGAAAGAAGCACCATCAGCACATCATGAAGCCTCTTACGAATGCCCTGCTTATAGACTTCCGGATTATCATCTTCTTGACAGTCAGATGGTTGTTCTCCAAGTTCATGCAGATACCCTCTGTGCCATAATAGGTGAGACAACCGATCGGTCGAAAATCGAGTATAATGA
>CAYRXM010000235.1:0-3165 GCA_964428175.1 uncultured Anaerolineae bacterium | reverse complement strand
CTTTTTACAACATCTCGTCTCTTTTTTCAACTATTTTTCGGATAGGTTCTTACTCCAATTCGATCTCTTTCAGGTCGATCCGGGCCGGGTCGTCGGTGCCCAGCCCCAGTTCGACCGCAGTTGCAAACCACGGAGCCGACATACCTTCCAGCGACCTGGCGTTGCCGCCGTCCTGGGTCAGCGCCTCGCTGAGTACGCCAAACCCCACCGCGTCGTGGGCCACCGGATCAAAGCTCATCAGGATCGAATCGCCCTGCCAGTCGGCACTCCAGTAGGGAAATGCGTTCCGGTAGCGCAGGCAGGCGCTCAGCATATCGCCAACGATCAGCCGCGTGCGATCCCGAATCGGGGCGAGGGCATTCAGTTCGGGCAGTCCCCGGCCCAACCCCTTGCTGCCATGAAACCGGTCGGGGCGGCTGATCGTGCCGTAATGGTTCTTGAGCGCAAAAGTCAGCCCGGCGAGCATGTGCGACTTGAGCACGGGCACGTTGATCAGCGCATCGCAGCTCAACAGCACATCACTGAGTTCGGCGCTCGTGTCGGCGACGCGCCAGCCGCCGGTGTAGGCGCTGTCGGTGCCGTAACAGCGCACGCCGGGTCCGTCGCGGTTGACCGCAAAGCCGGCCGTTTCGAGTTCGCTGGTGTAATAGTCAAAAACAACCATATTTTCGGCAGGGATGCCGGCCTGTTGCAGCGAATCGGTCAGCGCCGTCACCAGTGGGACGTGCGTCCAGATCACGCTGTTGCGAAAGGCGTTGACCTTGATCGCGATGCGCTCGTCGGGATCGAACAGCGCGCGCCACGCTTCGCTCGCGTCATTGAGGCCGGTCAGCGAGGTGATTGAGGCATCGATCATCGCCCGCAGTGCCGCCGGGGTCAGGTTTTCGCCATCCCACACGCCCTTGTGGTGCGTGCGCACCACCTTGCCGATCAGCCGGTCATAATCCTGCACCAGTTCCGGCACGCGCACGTCGGTGGTCGGCGTCGGGGCGATGGTCGGCGTGGGAGTGGGTGGGCGGCGCGTGGCCGTTGGTTCCGGCGTAGGCTCGACGGTCGCGGTCGGTTCCAGCGTTGGCGTCGGCGCGACGGTCTCTTGGGCCTGGCATGCCGTCGCCAGCGCGGCGGCTGCCGCCGAAACCAAAAAAGTACGCCGGGATAATCTGGATCGTTCAGACATCGTTCCCCTCCTTAAAATTCTCGGTTCTGCGCAACAATTCTACGAGCTTGTGCGCTGCGTTTCAACTTTTCCTGGCGGTAAAACGTGTAATCGCCCAGGTACTCGGTCAGCGCGCCGTTATCCATCTCGACGATGCGGTCGACCACCCGGTCGAGAAAGTAGCGATCGTGCGAGACGACCAGCGCCGTACCCTCAAAATCGTCCCGCGCCTCCTCCAGCACTTCGCACGACGGCAGATCGAGATTGTTGGTCGGTTCATCGAGCAGCAAAAAGTTGGCTCCGGAGAGCATCAGCTTGGCCAGTTGCAGGCGGCTGCGTTCGCCGCCCGACAGATCGCCGACACGGTTGCGGGTCATTCCATAGGAAAACAGGAACCGGCCCAAAAAGCGCACCGCGTCCTGCTCGTACATCGGCTTGACCCCACGCACCTCTTCGATCAGCGTCTTGGCCGGGTCGAGCGTTTCGTGTTCCTGTGCATAGTAACCGATTTGCACGCTGGGCCCGATCTTGACTAGCCCACCGCTGGGTGCCAGCCGCTCCAGGATGCAGCGCAGCAGCACGCTCTTGCCCGTGCCATTGGGGCCGAGCAGACCCACGCGCTCGCCGTGCCACACCAGCAGATTCAGCCCGGCGAGTATCAGGTTCTCGCCAAAGGCCATGTCCAGGTCGACGATTTCGAGCACTTTGTTCGAGCCGCGCCAGCCGTTCAGTTGGAGTCCCATTTGACGGCGCTCCAGGGTCGGCTTGTCGACCTTGTCCATCTTGTCCAGCATTTTGCGACGGCTGCGTGCCTGACGGGCGTGCCGCTCGTTGACGACGACGCTGGCCCAGTATTCAAAGCGGGCAATCGAGGCCTCGATGTGAGCGATTTGTTTTTGCTGCGCCTCGTACATTTGCTGCTGGCGCAGCAGGCGCAGTTGTTTTTCGACCGCAAAGTAGGAATAATTGCCCTCGTACACCGTCAGGCGCAGGTCTTCGATCTCGACGATGGTCTGCGCGACCTCATCCAGCAGGTAGCGGTCGTGCGAAACGATGATCACCGCGCCGGGAAAGGCCTGGATGAATCGCTCCAGGTTGGCCTTGCCGTCCAGGTCGAGGTGGTTGTCCGGCTCGTCGAGCAGCAGCAGGTCCAGTTCGTTGACCAGCAGCCGTGCCAGCCCGACCAGCTTTTTTTGGCCGCCGGACAGCACGCCCACCGGCAGGTCGAAATCGGCGTCGGCAAAGCCGAGCAGTTTGAGCGACTCGCGTGCCCGGCTTTCCAGTCGGTAGCCGTCCAACCGTTCGAATTCGGCCTGGGCGCGGGCGTGAGCGGCCAACGCACGGTCAAGCTGGCTCTGATCGCCGAAAATGCCGGGATCGGCCATCTGTGCTTCCAACCGACGCAATTCGGCTTCGACGCGCAGCAGCGCGCCGGCGGCGCTCAAAGTTTCTTCCCAGACAGTGCGGGTGGGATCGAGCCGGGGTTCCTGGGCCAGATAGCCGGCGCGAAGCGACTTGGGGCGCACTACGTTGCCTGCCTCGGGCTTGATCTCGCCGGCGATGATGCGCAGCAGAGTCGATTTGCCCGCGCCGTTCGGCCCAACCAGGCCGATCTTTTGCCCGTGCTGGACTTCCCAGGTCAGGTCTTGCAGTACGGTGCGCGTGCCATAGCTGTGTGAAACGCGATCCAGGTGAATGACAATCATGGTTCTTTCTCCATCGTACGTCTTGGTGCGCGCACGCACCTGCGGAGAAAGGCAAAATGCTGCCCGGATCGATGCCGATCCCAAATAAAAAACCGCAGGCGACGCGCGCCCACGGTTCCAACTTTACATAATATTCTGAAGCAGGGCGCACTAGACGGTCAGTGCGCCGCCCACGCCACCCTTGAAACTGGGCAGGTTGAGTAGAGTTTGGCCGACCTGTATGTTCAACATACCTGTAAATCCTCCAGGCCCTGCTTGACTGACAAAACTCGAGCGAGTTTTCCAAAACAGACGAAATGCGGT
>CAYRXM010000234.1:0-3252 GCA_964428175.1 uncultured Anaerolineae bacterium | reverse complement strand
GCATTTTTGCGCCCACTTGACCATTTTGGCCTCTGGTTGCACAAAGGTTACGTTAGTTATTAATCTACTAAATATTAAATAACATTGTACAATCATTTAGAATTCAAACGGCAAATTTCCATCTACTGAGCCTGCTTGATTGTTTTTGTGCTTGCTGCTCAACGCCTGTGCAGCGCAGCCTGTAACTCGGCTTGAAAGGCGCGGTGACGGGGAAAACGGTCGCGAACATCCTGCACCAGGATGCTGGCAGTCTCTTTATCCCCACAAGAACGCAGCGTTTCAGCGCAGGCGGCAGCCAGCGTGGCAGCCTTGTCATAGCTTCGCCGGTGCTGGCCGCTCACGATGGCATCCACCCGGCGCAAGGCGACATCCAGGCACCAGGACAGCATACCCCGGCGGTCGCCTACCGAAGCGGCCGCGAACAGTTCCATATAGGCGCGCTCCAGGCGCAGACGGACAGATTCCTGTGCCGGGCCATACCAGAGATACAGGCTGGAATCCAACCGTTCTTGCCAGACCAGAGCCAGGTTGGGCGACAAGGCATCAGGCGCTTGCCCGGACAGCAGCACCATGAAAAAGGCGGCGACCAATCCCTGCGGGTTATCGCTGCTGCTCCATCCCAACGCCTGTTCTGCGTCGCCGATCTGGCGCGCCCGCTCAAACTCGTGGGCAAACAGGCAGGCGTGTGCAAGCGTTGATTTGTTGACTTGGACGGCGCTTTCGAGGTTATCCGTCCCCCATTCGATCGCGCCAGGGCGTGTAGATGATTGAGCGCGAACATTCTGCATATGCTGCACGGCTCGGCCCATCAATGCGATCTGCGCGCTCCCTGCCGGAGCGGTATCCCGCAGGTCGAGCAGGCGCGTGAGTGTAGGCCTGGCAAGAAATGCTTCCCATCGCCCGGCGTGCAGCGTCTCCTGGTCATCAAGCCGCGCGGCCGCCGCGCACAGGTGATCGGCGATGGCGGCGCGGATGGGAAGCCCGGCGGGAAGGACGCGCAGCGCTTCTTGGGCGGTGACGAGCACCTCCGCGTGCCGGTCTTCTTGTTCCAACGCGGTAAACCAATCCAGGTAAGCGCGGGGACGGGTCTGCCCCTCATTGCGGGCCAGCGTTTCCAGCCCTGGCGTTCCCTGGGAGAACCGGACCGCTTCGCGCAGCCAGGCGTCGGCTTCATTCCCGCTTTGCGTCCGCAAAAAAGCGATCCAATCTTCCAGAAACAACTCTCGGTCGGGCAGCGGCTGGCGGGAAATCTGGATCAGGTCTTCCAGCATTGGGTACGCACTGATCAACCAGGATCGCGCCCGGCGCATCTGTTCCAAGAGTGCCTGCGGGCGGCGCTCGCGAGCTTCTGTCTCATAGACGGCCCGCAGATAACGCGCGCAAGCCTCAGCGGGGTCGACACCGACCAGATCAGACAGCCGCACGCCGCGCCCGTACCCGTCTTCCAGGTCTACTATCCCGAACAACCGTTGGTAAGCCTCTCGCGCCAGCGACGGGTCGCCATAATCAAAGGCTGCTTCGGTCCGGTCAAACAAGCCGACCAGGGGGGACACAAACGTTTCGTACGGCCCCAGGCTGTCCTCGTCGTCGTACTCGTTCCATTCATCCCAGTCCGCGGCCATCGTGGTTTTGAGTTCCTGAGCCAGATCATCGATATCGATCAGCAAGTCTTCCTGTCCGAGCGTCTGCTGGAGTGCATCGTGCGTCTCATCGATCCGCTCCAGTTTGGACAAAAAAGCTTGCCGTCCATCCGGCGGCGTCTCGGCGGCCATCGCGCGCAAGATGGCGCAGAGTTCAGTTGGGGAACAGGCAGCCAGCCGTTTTTCTACCGCTTCCCAGAAGGTTTTTAGGGGCATCTTGTCTGAATCCGACATCGTTTACCTGCTTTTGAGTGGATATGGGACAGAGGGTTGGATAAAGAAGTTGAGCAAATGTTCAAAATCTGACCACAGTATACACAATGCTGCATATGATGTCAATGCTCCCCGATCCCAAACCAGAGCGGTTGCGGCTGCAACTTGCGCACGGCTCCGTTTCGATGTATCATCTTGATTGTACATCCAGACCTGGAATCGCGAGCAACCACAGCGCGCATGGTACTGTTTACCGCCCATTGCACGGCTACCCAAAAATGAAGGGCCGTGCCGTCCAGGGTTGACGAAACACATAACACGGTTTGGGTCCGTGAGGTCGTGGGTTCAAATCCCACCTTCCCGACAGACGAGAGCGCCGTCCGCACGGATGGCGCTCTCGTCGTACAATGAGGTCTCTAGTTACATCTGAGACCGTAGCAATCCACGCAACACAAAGTAAATCAATGGTCTTTGAGGCCGCGTGGATTAAAAAAACGGTTAAAAATCATACCCTAAACCGTTTATGCTATGGTTATCTGGAAAGGAGACCGCACTTATGAATCACTCGCTTACCCTCGCGCAAGCCATCGAAGGGTTCTTGTTGTCCAAGAACGCCGAAGGCAAAAGCCACCACACCATCCGCAACTATACACTCGACCTGAACCGCCTGGCCGGGTTTGTCGACGCGGACACTCCATTTGAGCAGATCGGTACTGACGATCTGCGCCGCTTTCTGAATTACCTGCAAGATGAGTTCGTTCCCGATCCCCAAAAGCCTGATCGGCGGCTGTCATCCAAGACGGTGCGCAACACCTACATCACCTTGTCCTCGCTGTGGACGTGGGCTGAACAGGAACTGGAGACCCGGCACGCCTTGCGTCCCATCGCCATCCCGGAAGCGGCAGAAAAGGTGGTCGATCCGTTCACCCAGGAGCAGGTGCAGGCGCTGCTCGATGCCTGCAAGTTCACTCAAGCCTGGCAGGACAAGCCGGGCACGCGCAACCAACGTCCGACCGAACTGCGCGACAAAGCAGCCATCCTGTTTCTGCTCGACACTGGGATCAGAGCCAGCGAGTTTTGCGACATTGTCGTCCGTGATGTGGACCTGCAAACGGGCAAGGTCAAAGTGGCCGGCAAAGCTCTGGGCCGTGACGGCAAGGAACGGATCGTCTACCTGGGCAAGAGCGCCAAGCGCGCGTTGTGGCGTTACCTGCAGACGCGCAGTACTCGCCTGCCCGACGAGCCGCTTTTCGCCACTGGCGCCGACGAGCGCGTCTTTGAGCGCAATGTGCTGCGCCGGCTGCTGAACCGGTTGGGCAAGCGGGCTGGGCTGGCCAGCAGTGTCCACCCGCACCGCTTCAGGCACACGTTTGGGCGCCCGTTCGGGCGTCTGGTTAAT
>CAYRXM010000233.1:0-3269 GCA_964428175.1 uncultured Anaerolineae bacterium | reverse complement strand
GAACGTGACTGGACGCGACCCTCGGCAAAGAGATAGTCGCCCTCTTTGGCCGTGATTTCTGCGTCCCAGGCCAGGAGGGTAAAGTCAAAGCCCTCGATCCACAAGCTGGTCAGGGTGCGTTCCTTGACCGTCCGCGTGCTGATGCGCTTGACGCGCCCGGCGACGACTTGCAGGTTCATTCCGTGTGCTTTTGTCATTGTTGTCGTTCTCCTTTGTGATGGTATGGTTGGTAAAGCGATTCAATTGTCGTGATCAGGCGGCCTTTGCCAGGTGGCGGCTCAGCACTTGAGCGGCTTGCTGGACGGTCCGGCCACCCTCGGAAGTGGGGCTGAAAGACTCAGCCAGCCAGGGGATCAGCTCGGCGTTGAGGGCTGCCAGTTCACCCAACGGCTTGCCCTTCCACTCGGGGTGCTCCCGCGTGCCAAAGGGCAACACCGTGGCGCGGGCTTGCTCTAGCTCGCTGCTTACGGCTTTGTTGTCTGCAGCTTCGCCGTCCGATGCAGAGGTTTGTCCATCGTTGCGAGTCGTTTCGGCCTGCCGAACAGCCTTCTTGCCATGCCCGTTGCCCTGATCGGTGTCGGGCAGCGCCCAGGCCGGCAGTTCGGGGGCCTCGGTGAGCTGCTTGCGAGCGGCGTCGTAGCCGACCCACTGCTTCGGGATGCGGTACAGGTATCTGCCGATCCCCCATTTGACCGCCGCGCGCTTGAGCGCGTCCGAGTAGGCGCTCTTGGAGATGGACGCGCTCGATCCATCGTCCTCTTCTTCGGCGATGCCGACGTCGGACTTGGGCACGCCAAAGAGCGCCAGCGTGCATTCAATGGCGAATTCGCCATCGCCGGCCGAGATCAGCCGGTAGGTGTCCGACCAGTTGCCCGGCCCGACGACCTGGTCCAGGCGATCCATCACTGTGCGCGCGTCGATGTAGGCCACGGCCATGGCGCGGGTCTTGTCTTTGCTGGTCGCCTGCGCCTTCCATCCGACATAGTAGCTGTGAAAGGGTGTGGCCAGTTGACGCTTGATCTCGTCCCAGTTGGGACCTGGTTCTTGTGACATCGATTTGACCTCCTGTGAATGATGTGGTGGTTCTGATCCGGTTGGTGAATGAGATTGGGAATTGAGAAACCTGTCTGCGATTTGCCTGGCGCGCTCGACGTGATCGCAGCGGCCGTTCCGGCAGACCGGGGCCTGGCCCAGGCAGGCGGTGTGCCCATCGGGGTGCAGCGGGCCGACGTAGACGTGGCCAGATGATGTCCGGTCGCCGTCCAGGAAGCGGACGATACAGCCGTCTTCCCACGATGTGGATGCGGCGTACAGCGTTGCGCCGCCACAGACCACTGGCTCCATAAATCGCCACGGCTTGACGCCGGCGAGCGCCGGCTGCGCCGCCGCGGGAGGGATGCCCAGTTGGGCGATCCGGTGGGCGGGCCAGTGGCCTTCGATGGCCTGTGCCCAGAGCCAGCGGGTGTAGTAGGGCAAGGCAGCATGGACGTGCTCGCAGGCAGACAGGCCGCACCTGGAGCAAGCCGTGCGTCCGCCGACGGTGAGCGAGAGGTCGGCGCCATCCGGAAAGATGGCACGGATCCCGGCTTCGTCGCTTGTGACGAGCGGCTGCACCTGCAGAGGTTCGCCTTCCAGTGCGAGGCGGACGGCCTCGATGTGCTTGCACCTGCCTCCACGCTGCGCATAGTCTTCGCAGTCGCAAGTGGACGGAACATTCACTGCCCACTCGCCGCCGGCGTGAGTGACGGTGTAGGTGTGGCCGCCGTTGTCCAGATTGATCACCTGGTAGCGGTCTGGACCTGTCTTGCCGATGGCCCAGCGTCCGTTGCGCGCGCGTTCGGTGCGTGGCGAAACAAGTTTCGCATGCTGATCGTTTTCGGTCATGGGCAACTCCTTCTATCGCCGAGAGACACTGCAAGCCGGTTGGCTTGCCGACATCGAGAGAACAAACTGACGCAATCAGAGACCTGTTCGGAAACAGGTTCATCCAGTCGCCGCGGCCGGGAGTCGAACCCGGAACCTGCCTTCCCAGCGATAGGCTGCTCTGCCGTGCGATGGCAACCATCGCCTGAGCGACCGCGACGAAAAAGGGGCACACGATGTTACACGGCAGCGGGTACCATTGTGGGTGGATCTACCCCAACGCCAGCTACCTGTGAGTGTGATCGTGTGCCCCTGGTTTATCCTGCAATGCAGGGTGAATGGTTAGAGATATGAAATGTATGTGGTTTGTTGATGGTTGTTATGACATCCTGCGAGCAGGACGTGTTTGTTAAAGAGCGCGTGGGAACCGTCTCCGTGCGCAGCCGTCGATGTCCGCCAATGGCGTGCGCATTCACTGTGCGCCTGGGTGGGCTGCCGGACGAGTTACGCTTCCCACTTGTATTTTCTGCCGGTGAACGGCGACACAAGGTCGCCTGTCCACTGGCAGGGGCTTGTCAACGGGCCACCGGCGCGCTAGGCGCCGGCCGCCACTGCTTCGACCAGTTCATAGTTGCTCGCCTCACCGCGGCCGTTCGAGCCGTTGTCGCGCGGCCTGCGCAGTTGGTTGCGGGCGATGAGGATCACTTGCTCGGCGTGGATCTCGCCGATGAAATCGTCGCTCTCTTCCTTGCGCCGGTTAAAGAACCGCCCGTGCATCCGGAGCTGGTCACCCGCCCGGAGTCCCATCGGGACTGTGGCCGGCAGGCGGGCGATGAACAAGATATCGCCGCCGTCGATGCCGGGGTCGGGCCGGTTGACCATACGGGCAAAGGGCGTGCCGGCGTAGGTCCAGGTCTTGAGGACCACGCCTTCGATCTGCATTCGGTTGAGCATGTGGATGTCTCCTTTGGCTGTAAAATGAAAAAGCCAGATTCCGGCACGGGCGGACACTGCGAACGCGAAGCGCTTCGCAGCAACCGCCTGCCGTTGGGGCGTGTTCCCCAACGTGGAATCTGGCTGACGCTAAATGGACTGATGTTCAGTTGTCGCTATCGCATTCCGTTCAAACACGAAAAGGCCAGCCTGTGGGGCGTGTTCCCCATCGTAAAGGCTGGCCTTGACCGAATGAACTGAACCGACTATATCCATTTTACCATGAGGATCTCGATATGGGAAGGGGGATCCGGGATCGGGATCATGCTTCGCACAATGATCAGTTGTAAGTAGCGCAATCGCCGGTACTCCCGTTATCCGCGGTGGATAATTCGCGGCCATTGGGTGGTGAACGGAATTGAAATCCAGGAGAAAATGAGGTATCCTTGTTGCTTTTTGAAACCAAAATCAAA
>CAYRXM010000232.1:0-3387 GCA_964428175.1 uncultured Anaerolineae bacterium | reverse complement strand
CGGAGACGTGCACCAGCGATGGTACAACGCGCCGCCCTTCGACCCTATGCGATCACTTTCTTGCGCAACAAAGGGGACGCCTATACACTACAGATGCTGCTCGGCCACTCGACGATGGAGATGGTCAAGATCTATCTCCGGCTAGCACAGGCCGACGCGGATCAAGCGCATCAGCAGGCGTCACCGGTGGCGAACTGGAATCTGTGAGTGGGTGATAAAGACACCTGGCGCTGCCAAAAGAAAATTGAAAGAGACCCAAGTCGCTGACACAGTCTGTCAAACTGCTGGCATACCCAACCAGGCCGTGCTCAAATGAGCACGGCCTGGTTTATGTTCCGATTATGGCAAGTCAGTGGTTTGGACGGTGCGTGAGGGACAGTCAGCTGCGGGGGCTGACGGCGCGGCAATGAAAAGACCTGCCAGAGCGGATGCTTTGCGTCTGTAGAAAATCTGACAGGTCTCTGGCGGACGAAACGCCCGCAGGGGAAAATCCAGCGTTTGCAGGATATTTTGGGTCAGGATGTCAAGTTTCGTACTATTCCATTTCTGTATCGCCAAGTACGACGACATTGACCTTGCGTACAGTTTTCAAGCTTCGATCATTGGTCACGACCAGATCACAGCCCTCCAAGCGGGCCGTCGCCAGGTGAATGGCGTCTGGCAAACGCAGACTAGCTGTGGTCGCACGTAGTTGAGCCGCATGTTCCAAAATCTGGGCGCTTAACGGTGCGATATGCAATCCAGGTGGCGGCCAGGTGAACAACTCACGATACGTTGCTGCCAAGACATCGTCTTGGGCGCGAAAAGGCATCACCAATGTCTCGGCCAAGGTGAGCAAACTGGTCACAAGAACGATCTCGCCCTGGTCCGCAGCGTCAAACAATGCACTGGCTTGAGAGGCAAAAGGCGCGATGTTTTCGACCGCATAAATGAACAGGTTGGTATCCAAATAGATTCGTTGTCCCGATTGCCAGCCTATTTGTCCCACAAGTCACGCTCCTGCCGGATAAACGCGTCGACTTGATGGGTGGTTTGAAAACCGCGCCCCTCGCCCCGGCCAACATACGCACTCAGTGTTCGATGCGCCGGGCGCGTTTGGCGGTGCAGGCTCTCGGTCAGAAGCGAAAACAGTGTCCACTTTTCCTCCGAGTTGAGCTGCTCGATCTGCCGGATGATGGTTTGTAAAGCGGTTGCGCTCATTGGCCCTCCTTCTCTATCGCAAATGGCAGGTGTGTTCTTGCCCCCCAGTATACGCCAACCCAACCTGCACGTCAAGGAAAATCCGGCGTGGGCGGTGAAAAAGGTCCTGGCAGGACTCTGGCGGACGAAACGTCCGCAGGGGAAAAAGAAACCGTGCCGGCGGCGCCGACGCAAGACGTCGGAATCGCCGGCACGAAATAGGCTTCATCAATCAATCCCAAGATGAGGACTTTTTTGTTTGATTTCTCTGACAAGATCTTGATAGTTCTCAATAGCAGATGAAACTGGAATGCATCGACCTCCTATTTGCCCAAACATCGTGCCACACAGAACAAAGAACCAGGGCAGGCTAGATTTAGAGACGCAAATAAGCACTCCCCGATTTCCCAATGTCATCAGATTCTTTAAGCCATAAACGTTTTCCCAAGAAACTGGGAACTTTCGAAAACCAAAGCAAACAATCAGGTGTTTTTCAGAGATCAGTATTGGAGAAAAGAGATTCGCAATCACTGCCATAAGAATTGCGCTTGGCCCCGAAAGAAGCCATACGAAAGCAAACCCTAACAAATCGGTGGTCGACATATTTATTCTTCCAGTTCTTATTACGCCAATGATGAATACCACTGGTATAAGAAAGAACACAGATGCACTGGCAATTGCCAATATGTAACCAAGTATTGTTTGCCAGAATGCGTGAAAACAGCCATAACGATACAGTTTTTCCATCTCGGTTCTGTTTTCTACTTTTACTCGCGCCTACGCTCCGCGTGGGCGCGATAGAACGTGTCGATGAAAAGGCCAGTGCGGAGCACCGGTATGCCGTCCCCACGCAGGAGCGTCGGCGGCTTGAGGGATTAACGGTGAACTGCCTGCCAGATCCGGCTGCAGGTGCTTGCCCAACAGTAGGTCGTAATAACGCCCGTCGCCATGATAGGTCAGGTTGGTCAGCGCGTCAAATGGCTGGCCGCCATCCAGGCGGTTGGCCAGGGTCACGGAAAAGGTGCTGGTGACGATCCCGCCCAAGCGCCAGCCGGCGTCATAGATCGCGCGCCCGGCAGGTACGCCATCGGCGTCGGTGAGCAGCACCGTGCTGCCGGCGTGGTCGCCGTGGAGATAGTACAGTTCATCCGTCTCACCGGTCACCTTGATGCGCATCGCGGCCATCGCCGCTTGGCCCACACCGGCTTTGTATGCTTCGACGGCAGTGGATCCTGCCAACGCTCCGAGTAAATTATCGCCGGCCTGCGCGGGAATGGGTCGCTGGTTGCCGCCCAAACTCAACCCCGCCGGCGCCTGCGGCACGCTGACCCCGGCGTATATCCCCTGCGTCGAGTAGGGATCATACCACCCGGCGGCAGCCCGGTACAGCCCTATTGTAGCATCCCTTTGCATCCCTGTCCACAGCCGGTCGGTGAGGGTCAGCGGCAGGGTGTGGGAGATGATCTCGCCCAAGCGCCAGCCGGGATCGTACCACACGTCGCCAACTTGCCCGACCAATTTCCGCTGATCGAATCATCTACCCTCGCTGCTTATACCATTGGGCCAGGTGTGGCAGAAGTGCAAGGCCAACTGCGTTTTGCTGATGGTTATGTGCTTGATGTGTGGGAATTGCTCGATCTGTTGGCGCAGTCTTTGCGTGCCTACAGTTACGAGCCAGATCACGCTGGCGAACGGGTCTGGTGGTACGATCCCGCTGAACATCCTGGCGATGAATCCTTGCACAGCACATTTCCTCATCACAAGCATACCTTGCCCGACCTTAAACATCATCGCGTCCCCGCTCCCGGCATCTCTTTTACCCATCCCAATCTCCCTTTTCTGCTCCAGAAAATTCAGCGGCTTGTCGCCGGCGATTGATACCCCCGTTTACGGTCTGTTGCGCAGCACGATGGGCAAATAGACCTTGTAGCTCTCCTCGCCGATCCAGTATCCCGACCACAAGCAATAGCCGGCGCTGCTGGCCTGGCCGATCATCGCCCCCTGGCTGAGCGTGTCGACTTGATAAAGTTCCATTGAGGCGCCTTCTGAGAATGTGTTATCGCAAGTTCGCATCACTTGCATTGAGGCACGCGCTTGAACCGGTCTGGTTATAGCCATCATAAACGCGCATCGACCATCCAGCACGGAGCAGAGGCGAGTTTCTGAAATTGTCATTCCGAAACGCCCCCACCCCGACCCTCCCCCGCT
>CAYRXM010000231.1:0-3437 GCA_964428175.1 uncultured Anaerolineae bacterium | reverse complement strand
TGACTCAAGCGCACGCTTTCACGCGCCTGGTCGCAACTCTAAACTCAAGATAGTACACGGTGTAGGTCGACCAAGAATGAATCAACAAGAAATCAAGTCTCTGGCTATTCCCCTCCCTCCCCTCGCCGAACAACGCCGCATCGTCGCCGAAGTCGAACGCCGTCTGTCCGTCGTCGCCGAGGTGGAGGCCGCCGTCGAAACCAACCTGGCCCGCGCCGAGCGGCTGCGCCAATCCATCCTCAAGCGCGCCTTCGAGGGGCGGTTGGTGTAGGGGCGAAGCATCCGCTGGGGTGCGCGGATGCTTCGCCCCAACCAGAACGGAGATGAACCGATGCCCTACGATCCATCCATCCATCACCGGCGGTCGATCCGCCTCAAGGGGTACGATTACGCCCAGTCCGGCGCGTATTTTGTCACTCTGGTCGTGCGCGGCCGCGAGTGCGCTTTGGGCGATGTGGCGGATGGAACAGTGTGCCTGTCGGACATTGGCCGCATCGTCGAGGCACGTTGGTCTGCGCTTCCGGCTCATTTTGAACGCGTACAATTGGACGAATGGATGATTATGCCCAACCACGTTCACGGGATCATCTGGATCGACCACGACATCGTAGGGGCGAAGCATCCGCTGGGGTGCGCGAATGCTTCGCCCCAACATCCCAACGGCACGCAAGCGGGATCGTTGGCTGCCGTTGTGCAAAATTTCAAATCTGTTTCGACGCGCGAAATCAACCAATTGCGCGGCACGCCCGGCCAACCCTTTTGGCAGCGCAATTATCACGAACGCGTCGTTCGCAACGACCGCGAATTGAACGCCATCCGGCAGTACATCGCCGACAACCCCCTGAAATGGGCGCTGGATCGGAACAACCCGGTCAAAGGTGGAACCTATGTCAACTGAATCCGCAACCATCGTCCAACGCCTGTGGAACTATTGCAACGTCCTGCGCGACGACGGCGTCTCCTACGGCGACTATGTCGAACAGCTCACCTACCTGCTCTTCCTCAAGATGGATCAGGAACAGGTCGAACTGTCGGGCCAGGAGAGCGCCATCCCCGCCGCCTACAACTGGGCCAGCCTGCGCGCGCTGACCGGCACGGAGCTGGAAAAGCACTACCTCACCATCCTCACCGAACTCGGCAAGGGCTCCGGCCTGATCCCGGTCATCTTTCGCAAGGCGCAAAACCGCATCCAGGACCCGGCCAAGCTGCGCCGCCTGATCACCCTGATCGATGACGAGACGTGGACCGGGCTGGACATCGACGTCAAGGGCGAGATTTACGAGGGCCTGCTCGAAAAGAACGCCCAGGACACCAAGAGCGGCGCCGGGCAGTACTTTACGCCGCGCCCTTTGATCCAGGCGATGGTCGACGTGATGCGCCCCAAACCGGGAGACACGATCTGCGATCCGGCAGCGGGCACGGGCGGCTTTTTGATCGCCACGCACGAGTACATCGCCAAACATCACCCGCTCAACCGCAACCAGTACGAACACCTCAACCACCAGGCGCTGCACGGCTGGGAGATCGTCGACAACACGGCGCGGCTGTGCGTGATGAACCTCTACCTGCACGGCATCGGCGCGAACGGTGGGCGCTCCCCCATCCGCGTCGACGACTCGCTGGCGGCCCATCCCGGCGAGTATTTCGACATGGTGCTGACCAATCCTCCGTTCGGAAAAAAGAGCAGCGTCACCTTTATCACCGACGAAGGCGAGATCCGCCGCGAGGCGCAGACCATCGTGCGCCAGGATTTCTGGACCTCGACCAGCAACAAACAGCTCAATTTCGTGCAGCACGTGCGCAACCTGCTCGAAATCAACGGTCGGGCGGCGGTCGTCGTGCCGGACAACGTCCTCTTTGAGGGCGGCGCCGGCGAGACGGTGCGCCGCAAGCTGCTCCACGAGTGCGACGTGCACACCTTGCTGCGCCTGCCCACGGGCATCTTTTACGCCCAGGGGGTCAAGGCCAACGTCCTCTTTTTCGACCGGCGCGCGGGCGGCGAGACGGCATCCACCGATACGCTGTGGATTTACGACCTGCGCACGAACACGCACTTGACGCTCAAGGAAAATCCGCTTGCCCGCGCCGATCTGGATGACTTTGTGGCCTGTTACAATCCAGAGAACCGCCACGAGCGGTCGCCGACGTGGAGCCAAGAATCCGCACAGGGTGCGGGGCCAGATGGTCGCTGGCGCGCCTTCAGCTATGACGAACTGCTGGCCCGCGACAAGGTCAACCTGGACATTTTCTGGCTGCGCGACGAGTCGCTGGAAGAGACGGCCAATCTGCCCGAACCGGACGTGCTGGCGGCGGAGATCGTCGAGGATCTGGAAGCAGCGCTGGAGCAGTTCCGGGCGATTGTGGAGGATTTGGATACATAAGAGGCGGCCAAGTTCCTCGTTACGATGGTCTCCGTCGTAACGCCATCGGCAGCGCCGCGCACCCTCGTTACCCGCCGCGCGCACCCAAACTCGATGCTGAGGTGCTGGACGCCTATGGCTGGTTGCACGACCTCGCGGATGGAGACATCCGAGACGAAGAAATCCTGGAGCGCCTGCTGGCCTTGAATGTGCAGCGGGCAAAGAACGAGGCGCAAAGCGGCATCCTCAATGATATGGAGATGGATATGAGAAAATGCAAGATTACGGTTCTACGAAGAATGTACAATCAAGACTTTGCTGAACAATTCACGCAATCTGTCGCCCCCAAATGCGACTCGTTTCAAGATGGCCAAGAGTTTATCGTTGAGAATATGGCAAGGCCTCCGGAAGATTTCTGCGCTTGGGCCTGGATCGATTTGCAACGATCAATCCAAACGCTTCTGCGCGGCGGCAATTTTAGCGATACCGGTTGGATGAAAAAAGACAACGTGCTGATCGCATGTTGTTCGGACGGAATCAGGCCGGTTGTGTTCAAACTAGAACGGATCGATGAATAGTTTCCTCGTTACGACGTCCTACGTCGTAACACCATTCCGGGCGCTCTGCGCCCCCAAATATCCATAACTGGCGTTGAATTCTGCTCAGGCAGCCGGAGGCGCTGCTTCGCAACCTGACCGCCATCAACCGGCAAAAGCGGCCGCTCAAAGCGCCGATAGACGGAGAAAACGGCTAAGCCCTTGCGCCCATCCACACGCCCACGGCGATGACAACCAGTGGCAAGACAACCGCCGCGCCGGCCAGGAGGTGCTCGATCCGGTCGGGCCGGAGAAAGGCCAATACCGGGTGCTGCGCGGCGGGTCGGCCTGGGAAGACCGCGCCTTTGTCCGGTGCGCGTCCCGCAACAGGAACGCTCCGGACTGCTGGGGCAACCACTTCGGGTTTCGCGTCGCCAGGGGCTCCCCTGGGCGCGCGTAGCGCGCCGCACCCTGATCCCTGATCTCTGTCCGCTGTCCGCTGATCCCGCTCGTCAGCGCCGGAGGCGCTGACGAGCGGGCG
>CAYRXM010000230.1:0-3533 GCA_964428175.1 uncultured Anaerolineae bacterium | reverse complement strand
GTTGCCAAATTCCAGTTATATCATTTTTAACGAGCGTTTCAGGGTAATGCTAGTACAAGTCTGCAGAAAGCTACAGCAAAAATCCGAAGCGAGCAAGTATAAAAAAAGGCTTGAAGAACGGCTATCGATTTACAAATTGGACCTTGAATGAGTTTCGGTACTGTGGGCAAGATTTTGGAAGGATCAAGTGAATAAACAATCGCAGGTTTTTGGTCGTTTGCTTACGAGAATATCATTGTGGCTTTTTGCATTGGTGCTTGTTACAGCCAAGGTAGAAACATCAGCTCAATGCCTCGCCCAAGCCCTCAGCACCGATCTCATATCGGAGTCTTTTGTTCTCCAGCAGAATGCGGACCCGGCAAATGGACAAAGCGCCAGCCTGCAAAAAGCCGGCGAATCAGCCACGCAATGCACCAATCTGCGCTTTGGCAACTATACATACGATGCCATCACATCAGCGCAAATTTACCCTCAAGAGTTTGTTACTGCCTGGGCACACTCATTTATTTCATTTCCACTGCCCTCGATGTCAGTTGTGCCTACCATCACCCAGGCAACATTGAGCCTCTATATTCGAGAATGGTATCCTACCGGCAGCCACCAAATGGCATTTGGCGCTTATCTGGTTACTACTCCCTGGAACGAGCAAGAGTTAACGTGGGAGAATCGGCCGCTCGTCGATGTCTGTTTTCGCGCAACAACTGTTGTCTCTTCAACGCAAGGGTGGTACGAGTGGGATATCACGCCTTTTGTGCAAAGTTGGTATGACGGAACCCGTCCTAATTATGGCGTAATGCTGGCGGCCTATCCTTCGCCAGATACCATAGGCGGTTGGGCAGTCGAAGCTTATGGCCGGAATATAACCTCAACACTGGTTCCCAAGCTTCAGGTCACTTATGTGAGACCGCCTTATCTTGCTTATCTGCCAGCCATTGCAGACAATTACCTGGTCGCGCCCGATCTTGTAGTACAAAGTATTAGCACCACAACCGGCCTTCAGGTGGTGATCAAAAACCAGGGCAATGCCGCCGTCACCGACGAGTTCTGGGTGGACCTGTACATCAACCCACGCGCCGCGCCGGCCGCGCCCAACCAGGTGTGGTGGATGCTGTGCGACGAGGGATTGGCCTGGGGCGTCACCCAAACGGTGGCCCCCGGCGAATCGCTGACCCTCACCCTGGCCCAGGCCGACCCGACTCAAAGCAGGTTCAGCGGTAGTTTGCCCGCCGGAACCGTGCTGTACGCCCAGGTCGATTCGGCGCACGCCGGCACGACTTATGGTGGCGTGCTGGAAAGTCACGAGATCACCGGCGGCGACTATAACAATGTATATGGGCCGCTGACGACGCCGGTCGGCCTCTCTGCGCTCACCGCGCCGCCCGGCGCATTGGGCGCGCCAGGGCTGCCACCCAGACCGTAGAAAAGAATCCGCCGCCAGCAAAACTGGCGGCGGATTTCTTGGCTGCAAGGGTTGTCGCTTTTTCGTAAAATTCTGCCCTAAATCCTGGTCAGTCGCCATAACGATACCATGGTTATAGACCAGTTCACTCGTTAGCGCGATCAGGTTGGGTGTGAACAAAATTGACACGATGAACAGTTTATGGTATGATCCTATCATCTAGGTGATAGAATGAGCGAAAAGATTGTCAAGACTCTCAGCGAACGCGAAACTCGCCTGCTGACCACCCTCAGCGCGGCCGGCAAGCAGATATTCACTACCCAGGATGCGGCGGATATCCTTGGCCCGGCGGTCCGCACTGACCTAGTGTTGTCGCGCTTGCGGCGCAAGCGTTGGCTCAAGCGGTTGAGCAAAGCACTGTACCTGATCTTGCCCTTTGAGGCCGGTATGGAGGGCCAGTTTACTGCGCCCGCCTTTGTGCTGGCTACCCGCTTGGTGCAGCCCGCCACCATTGCCTACTGGTCGGCGCTCCACCACTATGGCTTGACCGAACAAATCCCCCAGACCGTTTTTGTCGCCACCACGCAGAAAAAGGGCGAGGTCGAAATCGCCGATCTGGGCCTGCACTTCAAGTTTGTGACCTTATCGTCGGCTAAGATGTTTGGCCTAGAGACGATCTGGATCGATGGGCAGCCTGTGCCGATCACCGATCTGCCCAAAACCCTCGTCGACTGCCTGGATCATCCCGAGTGGTGCGGCGGCATTGTTGAAGCGACCAAGGGCATCTGGTATGGGCTGAACGAGGGGCGGGTTACGACTGAGCAATTGACCGACTATGCCGACCGGCTTGGCAACCGCGCCGTTTTCAAACGATTGGGCTATTTGGTAGAATCCCTGGGCCTCGCGCTCGATCCTGAAACCCCGGCTGACTGGCAAGCCCGCATGTCGGCCGGATATGCTTTGCTCGATCCATCGATGAGCGCAATGGGATCGCGCGACAACCGCTGGCAGTTGGTGATCAATGTCGGTCTGCCTGACCTGACTGAATGGAGACAGACCTGATGATCCAGCAAGCCGAACTGCGCCGATTGGGCGCAAGTTGGGGCATCGATGAAGACATTGTCGAGCGGGATTACGTGCTGGGCTGGGCTTTGTATGGTCTGTACCAACGACCGCGGCTGCGCGACTTGTTGGCCTTCAAAGGCGGCACCGCCTTGCGCAAAACGTACTTTCCGGATTATCGCTTTTCCGCCGACTTGGATTTCACCGGGTGCGGGCCGATGGATGAGCAGGCATTGCGAATCGAGATCGAGCAGACAGCCGCGACGACTGCCCGTAAATCGGGTATCTCTTTGAGCTTGATCAAATGGGAAAAGACGCTGGAAGTGGATGAGGGAGAGGCGTACAGCGCCAGCCTGGAATACATTGGTCCCAGCAATCGGCGCTCTGGTTCGCTGCCACGGCTCAAACTGGACATTACTTTTTACGAACAGGTTGTGCTGACTCCGGTGATCAGGCCTTTGCTGCACCCCTACTCTGACGCGGACAGTTGCCGGATCGAACTGCCCGTTTACCGACTGGAAGAAACCGTAGCGGAAAAACTACGCGCTTTGCTGCGCCGCCGTCGAGCCAGAGATGTATACGACTTGTGGCAGTTAACTGGGCAATATCGTCCGCTTTTAGACGGCGATCTGCTGGGGCGAGTCTTTGTTCAAAAATGCCGGTATAAAGAGTTCCCTGTGGTTGACAGCCGCCAGCTTTTATCCGAGCCCCTCCGTCAGGCTGTTTTCAGCTCATGGACTGTTTCGCTCCAACGGCAAATTGCCGATCTACCTCCGGCCAATCGCGTATGGGATGAGTTAAGCCGGGCTTTGGCGGAGTTGATCGACAAGCCTTAAAAACAACCACCGTCCGCACATCTCGTCAAAACCACAGACCGCACTATGCCATTTTTTGCCCTTCTGTGCGGTCTCTGTTGCGTGGATTGACCGCACGGTTCGGGTCCGTGAGGTCGTGGGTTCAAATCCCACCTTCCCGACAGAATATCAACCCCAGACGGCACGGAGTTCTCAAAAGGGCATTCCGTGCCGTCTTGAGTTCAAAAAAGCAATAGCGATAGACCAACCGCAGCGCG
>CAYRXM010000229.1:0-3584 GCA_964428175.1 uncultured Anaerolineae bacterium | reverse complement strand
GCCACCTGGGATGTGGTTGTCAATGAACGCTCCCAACTTGTGGGTAATAGATAGATCCAGGTCCTTTTCGATCTGCGCCATCGCGGCATAGTAATCGGCGGCGACGGTGTGGTCGTGCGCCCGCGCATAGATCATGGTCGAGTTCAGCCGCCGGTGGCCCAGCAGCTTTTGGATGCTGGTCACGCGGCAGCCGACGTTCAACAACTGCGTGGCAAAGGTATGGCGCAGGCGGTGCGGGGTCACTTTGACGCCGGCCCGTTCGCCGCCCGCCCGGATGCGCGCCGGGATCAGGTCTTTGCTCAGCGGTTGGTGGCGGTAGAGAAAAACGTGGTCGCTCGCCCCCATGCCGCGCACCTCCAGGTAGGCTTGCAGGGCCTGGGTGGCCGCGCGGGTCAGGTAGACGGTGCGATCCTTTTGGCCCTTGCCCTGGCGCACGGTCAGCCTGCACCCGGCCAGGCCCGCACTGAGCAAAGCCGAAGTGTCGAGGTCTTCCTGGCGCAGTTCTTCCACCTCACTCACCCGCAGACCGCCCTGCCAGAGCAGGTAGAACGCGGCCCGGTCAAGCAGTGCATCGCGCCGTTGGGCGGAGAACCGGGCCTGGGCGACGCGCTGCTCGAAATCGTCGCGCAGCGCACGCACCTGCGCATCGGTCAGGAAGCGGGGCAGGCGTTCGGGCTGCTTGAGGCAGGTAATGCGCAAGAGGGCCAGCGGAATGGCATCGCCTTGCTCGCGCAGGTAGAGCAGAAAGGCGTGAAAACAGCGCAGCTCATTGTTGATCCCACTGACGGCGTAACCGGCAGTCAGGCGATGGTCAATGTAATCCAGGACATATTGACGCTTGATGTCGGCCAGCGAAGCGATGGCATAGTGCTCAAACAGCCAGCGCCACAAGCGGCTGTGGCCACTCCAAAAGCGCATGATCTGCTGGTTGATGCGCGCGGGCCGCCAGTTGCGCTGCATCAGATGCTGGTAACGTTCCAGTCGCTCGATCAGCCAGTGGGGCAGACTGGCGTGGTAGCGCTCGCAGTTGAGCGGGCGAAGCGCCACCTCGTTCTGGCCGCGCTGCTGGCGCAAGAAGAGGCGGAATTTGAGGAGGGCGCCACGGCACATGCTGATCCACTGGTCGCTCAACTGCTTGGCCCGGACATAATCCAAAGCTTTGGTCAGGTCGGCGTCGAGATTGAGCTGTTCGTGCGGTTTGAGGTTGAGGCCCAGGACGTGACCGGCCATCGGAATGTAGAGGATGTACACAACCTCCAAGCTGGTTCCGCCACTCAGCAGCCAATCATAGTAACGGTCGAGCAGGGCGATGTTTTCTGGCGGCCACGCGGCAGTAGGCTGCGGTCGCGGGGCATCTGGTGGCAGCCGGTGGTCGCGGCCACGACGAAGCGCATAGTCATACCGTTCGGCAGCGGATTGGAAAGGTGTCTTCATTGCCAGCCCTCCAGTTTGCGGCTGGCCGCGTCATAGTCGGCCTGCACCTGGTGGTCGTTGGCGGCGACGTAGGTCTGGGTGGTCTCCAACCAGGCGTGCCCGAGCAGCTTTTGGATGCTGGTCACCGGCGCGTCGACGCTGACCAGGTCGTTGGCAAAGGTGTGGCGCAGGCGGTGCGCGGTGAGGTTGACCCCGGCTTGGTCCCGGTAGCGTATCAGGCGCTTGTGAATAGCCGTGGTGGACATCCCATCGTCCTGGTAGCTGAGAAAGACGAAATCGCTGGTCACGCGCGGCCGGTCGACCAGGTAGGCGCGCAAGGCACGTTCCGCTTGCGGGGAAAGGTACACCGAGCGTTCCTTGCTGCCCTTGCCGTGCGCGACCAGGCGGGGAAAGGGCTCGTCCAGGTAAAGGTCGTTCAGGCTCAAGCTGGCGATTTCTGAAATGCGCAAACCGCACCTTAACATGAGGGTAAACATCGCTCTGTCGCGAATCGTTTCGATGGCTGCAAAGAATTTGTCGAGGTCTTGTTGGGGCACAGGGCGAGGCAAGCGCTGGGGCTCTTTCAGGGCGTGACGGTGCGGCAAGACAGGGCAGATCAGCGTCGGGTCTTCGTCGGTCAAGAAGGCGTAGAAAGACATGATCGCGGCCAATCGCCGGTTGATGGTGGCCGGTTTGAAGCCGCGATCGGCCTGGTCGATCACAAACCGGTCTACGTCGTGAAAGGTGACAGCTTGCGGGGATGGATCGCCTACGACTGCGGCGAACTGCTTGAGGTCGCAGGCATAGTCGCGCCAGGTGCGCGCATCTGGGTTGCGGCGTCGCACCCAGTGGACAAAGGACTCAATTTCGGATAACATAGGGATATCTCCTGTCGAGTGAAATGGGTTTGGACTGGCATCCCCCATTTTACTCCAGGAGGTATCACCCTCCCAGTCGGGCGCACGCCCAATGGGTGTGGTTAAGATAAGTGATCTTATCTGGGCCGTTTCCTCAGCGCGGATACCCTGGTGCCGGGGGTGGGAAGTCAGCATCAAAGCAGGTATATGTATGTAACGGGAAATCCAATTCGGTACGATGACCCTACGGGCCATATGAGACCGACCGAGGAGAGTGAGAATTATAACTATAACGAGGAATATAACACTCCCTATCCCGGCCCTTCCGAGTGGTACGAAGCAGGCAAAGCCTATCAAAGTTATCTGGATAACAAGAACCATGGCATAGATTCTAGAGAAACTTTTGAGATGTATCGCGATCGGGCGCGTATGGCAACACCGCAATCATTGTGGACTGAAGACAACTGGGCTTCCCTTTATGAAGGGGCCGCGACGGTTGGTGTTACAATGATTTCTACTTTGTCGGGAGGACCAGAGCCCGGAGTGGGTGGCATTCCCGAGTCGCTGCGCCGCGATGTGCTGGGCGATCCAGATTGTGCAGGGTGTGGGTACAAAAGGCCAGGAACAGCATCGTCTTCTACACCGAATCTGGTTAATGGCATGACAATGTCAACAGATGATGCGCTTGACGCTGCTGTAGAGTTTTTAGGAGAAGGATACAAATATATGGGAAATGATCGCTATGTCTCTGCTGATGGGCTCAGACAAGTTCATATGAAAGATGCTGACATACTTGGCAGACACGGAGGGGGTCCACATATGAACTTTGAAACATTGGCTCCTAACCCAGACAAGCCTGGCAAAATGACCATAATTGAAAACCTTCACATTTATTTGGAGTAAGTGAAAATGAGGATTCAAATCGATGTACCGGAATATGATATGGAAAAAGGAATACGCCTAGAATGGAAATCAAGCTTTACCATTGTTGTTCAAGACGAAGACGGTTCTATTATGATACAGGCAAATTGTGCCGGCCTAGAATCTTTGGCTTGTCATTTATTAACATTGTCTCAAGCAGATGTACCTATAGGTTGTCACATACACTATGACGAAACGAACTCTTTGGAAAAGGGATCTTGTGAGCTAATTATTGAGAAAATCGAGTAGTTTTCTCGTGCCGGCGGCCCCCGCCAGCACAGCTACGTAGGTTGGGTTGAGGCACGAAACCCAACATTTCTCTCGTGCCGGCGGTCACCCGCCGGCACGGTTCTTTTTCTCTACGCCGGGGCGGGCTGTAGGGGCGAAGCATTC
>CAYRXM010000228.1:0-3703 GCA_964428175.1 uncultured Anaerolineae bacterium | reverse complement strand
GGTCAGCATGTGACCGGTTTTTTTACTGTGACTGACTTTTTCGCCAATGTGCAGCTTGTAATTTTGACATTAACCGTGAATAAAAGCCCAGGTTGTGTAGCGTCGCCAGGCGCTGGGCCAGCGTATCGCGGATCGCAAACAGGTGATGCAGGTAGCTCCGTGTATAGTGCGTGCAGCATGGGCAGTCGCACCATTCCGACACAGGCCTTGAGTCGCGTTTGTAGCGCTCGTCATTGATGTACAGGTATTCATAGTCGAGCGCGTCGCCGGCGCTGCTCCAGCAGTACAGCCGGTGATGGCGCGCGTCGCGGGTGGGCAGCACGCAGTCGAACAGGGTGTAGCCCATCTCGACGCAGCGGGCGATGTGTTCGGGACTGCCGACGCCGAGCGCATATTTGCAGCTTCCGGCAGGCATCAGGGCGGCGGTGTGGGCCAGCGTGTCGACGGCCAGATTGTCGTCGGCGTCGAGCGGCCAGCCGCCAAAGCCGAACCCGTCAAAGCCGAGCGGCAGCAGCCCATCGGCGCAGCGCCGGCGCAGGTCACGGTCGAAACCGCCCTGGATCACGCCAAAAAGCAGCGGGCGCTCGCCCAGCTCGAGCCGGCGGCTCTGCACCTGGCGGTCGAACTCGGTCCGGCAGCGCGCTGCCCAGGCCACCGTTCGCCGCACCGATTCGCCCACCTCGTCGCGGCTGGCCTGGGGGCTGGGGCAGTCGTCCAGGCAGATCACGATGTCCGAGCCGAGCGCAAACTGCACCTGGATCGACTTTTCCGGGGTCAGCTTGATCCGGGGCTGTCCTTTGAGATCGACGTTGGTGAAGGCAATCCCTGCATCGCTGATCGTGCCATAGCGCGCGTTTTCGCGGATCATCGACATGGCCTGAAAGCCGCCCGAATCCGAGATGACCGGCCCGTCCCAGCCCATAAAAGAGTGGATGCCGCCCTGGCTCTTGATCAGGCCGACGCCGGGTGTGTTGGTCAGGTGCAGGGTGTTGACGACGATGCCCGGTACTTTGCAGCGGCGCAGGTCTTGCGCGTCGACGGTGCGCACGACGCCGCGCGTGCCGTCGGGGAAAAAGGCGGGCAGGGCAACCGCGCCGTGGCGGGTTGTCAACCGTGTCGGTTCAAGGGTCAAGGTTTTCTTCTTTCACTTTGCCGCCGATGACGAGCACGTATTCGCCGCGCGGCGGTTCTTTTTCCAGCCGGGCGACTGCTTCGCTCAATGGGCCGCGCCAGGTATCCTCGTAGAGCTTGGTCAGTTCGTTGCACAGCGCGACCGGCCGCTCGCCAAGCACGCCGGCGTCGCGAAGTGTGTCGAGCAGGCGGTGCGGTGATTCATAGAGCGCCAGCGTGCGCGGATCGTCTTTGAATTGCTCAAACATCGCCTTGCGCGCCGCCGATTTGCGCGGCGCAAATCCCAAAAATACAAAGGACGCCGCCGGCAGCCCGGACGCGCTCAAGGCCGCCATCAGCGCGCTGGGGCCGGGCACGGGCACAACCGCGATGCCCCGTTCCAAGAGGGCCTGGATCAGTTCGTAGCCGGGATCGGCCAACAAGGGCATTCCCGCTTCGGAAACCAGGGCCACGTCGGTCTGGGCCAGTGCGTCGAGGATGGCCTGTGCGCGCGCTTGTTTTTTGCGCTCATAGGCGTCGGTAAAGCGCATCATCGGCGTGTGGATGCCGTATCGCGCCAACAAACGCTGCGTTTTGGCCGGGTTTTCGGCAGCGATCAGCCCTACCCGGCGCAGCACGCGCAGCGCGCGCGGGGTGATGTCTTCCAGGTTGCCGATCGGCGTGCCGACGATGTACAGGGTGTGGGTCATCGTTATTTGCTCACCACAAAGGCCAGTTCGGTTTCAAAATCCAGCCGCCGCACCGACCAGGGCCGGCCGGCGAGCATCGCCTCAAAGGTTTGCGCATAGTGCGCGGCCATTCCCTTGGGGCGCTGCCCCAGGCTCTTGACCGGAAAAGTAACGACAATGTGCGCTGCGCAGAGATGATCGAGCAAGGCCAGCGTGCTCCCCTTTTGCTGCTGCTCCAGGCACGCACTCGATTTGAGCAGCAAGGCCACATCGGCCTCCTCATCCGGCGGTTGGCAGAGAATGTCGTGCAAGTGTGCCTGCCCGTGTACGCCGGTCAATTCGAAAAAGCAGTTGAGAAAGTCGATCCGCTGCCCGTCGATGTCGTAGGCGTGGTAGACGGCGGCGGGGGGCAGGTTCATCCAGGGCAGAGACAGTGGGTTGAGGCCGCAGGCCAGGTCGAGCAAAACGGACGGCGTGCCGGTCAGATTCAAGATGTGTTCGAAAAAGTGGTCCAGGATGTGCAGCCGCTCGCGCGTCGATGCGTGTAGTGAGAGCAGTTTGTGGCAGACCAGCTTGAACGCCGCTGGTGTCGCGTGCGATGCCGAGAGGTCATCGAGCGCGCGGCGATAGTTGATCGTTGACTCGTAGGCGCCATATATCTGGTGCAGCCTGGATTTGGTCGCTTTGATTGCCTGGGCGAGTGTTTCCTGCCGGGCCAATGCCTGCATAGCGATGCGCCGTACAGTGTCGGCGCAGATGTGGCGGTATTTGGGTGAAGCAAGCACATTGGCCGTGACTTGCTCGATTGATTCGTGCATATCGGTCCTCTGTATGTGTAGGGCCACTTGTCCATTGTAACCTTTTTCGGCCAAAAGTCAAAGCCCCTCCACAGGAGGGGCCTTGATCGATAACCGTGCGGGCGGCGGCTCAATTTAGCGCGCCGGCGGCGTCTCGGGGGCGGCCTTGTGCGGCCGTTCGTGGATATCGGTCTGTGCGCCTGCTGCTGCGGCAGCGATCTGCTGCGACATGGCGTCGATGCCAGAACCCAACCCATAAACGACGATCTGGCTACCCTCTTCGCGGCCGATGCGTTCCAGTACGTTGAGCCGGTACAATTCCATCGCTTTGGGCCCCATCGAGTTGGCCGCCGTTTGAAACTGCTGTGCGACTTCGAGTTCGGCTTTGGCTTCGATGATCTTGGCCTGCGCTGCGCGCTCCGACTGGGCACGAACGCTCAGCTCCTGGATCAGATCGCTGGGCACATGCACGTCGGTGATCTCGACCGAAGACACATCGACGCCAAATTTTTCGGCGGCCTGGTCGATGATCTGCTTGAGGTTTTGCGCCACCATTTCGCGTTGGCCGAGCAGGTCTGAAAGCTCCAGGGTGCCGATGGTGTCTTTGAGCGCGCTGTTGGCGGCCATGTACACCGCTTCGGCGTGATTTTTGACCTTGAGTGCGGCGATTTGCGGGTTTTCGACGCGCCAAAAGAGCACCGCCTCGCAGCCCACCGGCACATTATCCTTGGTCAGTGTTTCCGCGGCCTTGATCACCTGCGTCTGGATGCGCATATCCAGCGTCATCGCCGCCGATTGGTAAAAGGGCGGGTAGGGGATGATCCAAAACTGGCCCGGCCCGCGCACGCCAACAAACTGTCCCAGCTTGAGCACCACCACGCGCTGGTACTCGGGTACGACGTACAGGCAGCGGCTGAGCGTGCTGGGGATGATAAAGGCCAAGAAAAAGACAACAATGCCGACTGGGGCGGCGCAGATTGCTCCGGTTTCGCCCAAGATCGCAGTTCCGATGGCCCCGGCAATGGCGGTGAGCGCGCCCAGCAAGAGTACGGTGACCTGCTTGACTGACAAAACGTTTTCACAAACAGATGACGGAAGCAAAATCAG
>CAYRXM010000227.1:0-3726 GCA_964428175.1 uncultured Anaerolineae bacterium | reverse complement strand
CGAACCTGATGTGGGCCTGGATTGGCGCTCGCTCGAACAGATGATGGCCCTGGTCGCGCGGCGCTGCCGTCAGGGCGCGGCGGTGATCCTGATCGCGCACGATCTGCGCCTGATCGCGCGCTATACGAGCCGGGTGATCGTCTTGCACGAGGGGCGGATCGCAGCCCAGGGTGCGCCGGCAGACGTGCTCGCCGACGTGGATGTGCTGCACCGCGCCGGCCTGGACGAACTGCCGGTCACGGCGTTGGCCCGCGAAATGGGCCTTGCCCCGCCGCTGCCGCTGCACGCCGCCGAGTTGGCCGTCCGGCTCGTCGGCGCGCCGGAGGCCGTCGATGGATAGCCTGCTTTACGTGCCGGGGCGCGGGCTGTTTTACCGCCTCGATCCGCGGGCCAAGCTGGCCTTTGCATTCAGCGTGTCGATCTATGTCTTGATCGAGCAGTCGTCTGCGGCGCTGCTGCTGGCTTGGCTGGGCTTGCACGCGCTGGCGCTGCTCGCGCAGAGCACGCGGGCGCGGCTCTGGCCGCTGTGGAAGGCGCTTGCTCCGCTGTTGCTGACCCTCCTGGTGCTGGGCAGTTTGCGCTGGCGTCCCGTCGATGCGCTGATCGCCGTGGGGCCGGTGGCGTTGACCCGCGCGTCGATCTGGCAGGCGGTCGGGCTGGCGGCGCGCGTCGCCGCGCTGACGCTGGCTCTGTCACTTGTCTTGTGGAGCACCGAGCCGGGCGACGCGGTGGCCGGGCTGACCCGCCTGGGCATCCCCTTTACGTTGAGCTTTCCGGCCGTGATGGCGGTTCAGCAGATCATCGCCTTCAAGGCCATATTGGCCCAAATTTTGGAGGCGCAGCAAAGTCGGGGGTTGGTCATCGGGCGGCGAAACCCGATCCAGGCCGCGCGCGCCTACATCCCGGTCGTCGTGCCGCTGCTGATCAACGCGCTGCGTCAGGCCGACGATCTGGCCCTGGCCCTGCAAATGCGTGGGTTCGGCGTGCGCGCGCCAAGGTCGAGCCGGCGGCGGCTGCGGTGGACGGTCTGGGACTGGCTTTTCATCGGCGCGACGTGGGCGGTTTTGTGCGCGTTGTTCCGGGTTTGACGGAACGCTTCTTTTGTTGAGACCTTGCGGGTTTCGGAAACCCGAGAGGTCTTTTTGTATGTGGCGGACGACCATCTACCCCGGCGAACACGATGAGGTCAAGGGCTGGGGGCTACCAGGTACTATTGGGTCATTTGGCAAATTCATCAGGATAATACAGGTGTCATTCTGAGGAGCGGCGAACGGTTTTTGTGCGCCGCGACGAAGAATCTCGTTACAAGACGATAGTTTGTAATGCGAAAACGAGATTCTTCGCTTCGCTCAGACTTGTCCTGAACAAAGTGAAGGAATGACATACAGGTTATCCCTGCGATTGTAGCAAATGACCCACTAGATGGGCTATCGATGTCTCCGGCGCGTATAGAATTTGTCAGTTTTGCATTTGAGATTGCTCGTAACCCCGATCTTGCGTATATCCCGAATAGATGAATAGAGGTGATACGATGAGGGATAAAAAAATGTGGATCATGCTGTTGGTTTTGGTGCTTTTGGTTGGTTCAAGTTTTTACTTGATACTGCGGACGGATGAAGGCGCTTTATCTCCAGACGATACGCCAAAGACAATGGAGAACAGCACCAGTACGGAGACTCCCGTGTTGAGCACACCGACGGCTACACCAACTCGTCAGGAACAGCCTACCCCTGTTGAGACCAGTTTACCCAAGCCCTATACAGAGTGTGCGCCGCCTTGTTGGCGTGGCATTGTGCCAGGTCTGACATCGGCCGCAGAAGCGAATGAAATCCTGACCAACTGCCCGGATATAGTCATAGACACCTTTGTGGAAAGACAGGATGGTGTTACATTTTGGATATGGCAGTTTACCAATCAGATAGCAGATTCTTCAAGATTGTGGGGGCCTAGTACTATAGAGGCAGAAAATGGCGTGATCAAGAGAATTGATCTTTCCTTCACGCCGGAAATACCTTTGTCCGAGATCATCAATCAGTTTGGTGTGCCGGAAAAGATGGTCGCCTATATGTTAAGGTGGGGAAATGAAGTAAGGTGTCAGGCCAGGCTGTACTATCCTGAAAAAGGATTGGACTTTACGCTCTGGCTTAATCTTCCCAATGCTGACAAGCAACTTTTTATTGAGCCGTCTAGCGGGGTTTATAATGGAGTCTATTTTAGTCCTCGCTCTTGGGACGAACTCAAAGTTTCTAAGGAACTGGTGGGGCTAGAGTATATAGATTTCGTATATGAATGGACAGGATTTGGGCCAATAGAAATCGATCCTGCTTTGCTACTTGGCAAGTAGGCTGGGTCGAGGAACGAAACCCAACACATTTACAACCAATCGTGCCGGCGGTCTCCGACGTCTTGCGTCGGCGCCGTCGGCACGGTTCTTTTTCCTCCTGCGTCGGGGCGGGCAAGTCCCCGGCATTCCTGTCCCTCAGATTTTGTACAAAATTTGGGGGGTAGCAAATGCTGCCCCGCACCTTACCAATTGAGGTAGAGGGTGACCTCGCAATCGCTCAAGGATTGCCAAAGTGATCCAGTAACCGGTTCAGCCCGGTGGCCACAGCTTCCGCGTGGGGGTGCAGGCGATTCAGTTGTACCTCGGACAGATGTTCATTGTCGAAAAACAACCGGCCTGGCAAGTGCAGCACATCTTCTACCAGCCGTGTTGTGCCAAATGCTGACAGCGGTTCTTCGGGGAACATCCACTGCGGGACCCAAGCCAAGAGATTATGAGCGACATCCGTCAACAGGATCAACGCCTCTTGTGCGGCGAGACGTTTCTTGCGACGTCGCTCCATCTTCAGCCCTCCCTTGTCGGCTTGGATTTCGGTTTCGCACGCCCCTCGGTCGTCATAGTGGACAATCGTCTCGGCCATCGTCCAGTTGGTGATCGAGCAGAGCACAATGGCGTACTTGACCACGGCTCTTTGGGTTAGCCATCGCAGCACCAGACACTGCATAGGGCAGACATAGGTTGGTGGCGTCACGGCTCGTGCGATCCAGCGGTCAGACCGCAATGGCTGCCAATCACCATCCAACACGTCTCTGGCGAATGCCTGAGGACGCCGACCGCCCTTGTTCTTGGTCAAGACCTGCCAATGGGCAGTCAGGGCATGATTGACGTTGGCATCACTGCCGAAGCCAGCATCCGAACGCAGCACCGTGCGTTGTTTCTGGGCCTCGGTCAACGCGAGAAACGTCTCCAGGGCTGTCAGCGTAGGCCTGCTTGACTGACAAAACGTTTTCACAAACAGATGACGGAAGCAAAATCAGTCATCATTGTCTGGAAAGCGGGCATCTTGGATTCATCCCGCTGTTTTCGTGACGCCATCGCTGGTTCTGGGTCAGGATCACTGGACAAACGTAGCTTGGTAACCAATTCCCAACCTTTGCTCAAAGCGCGTTTGATCCACTTCCAACCGATTTTCAAATAACTGCTGCCGCGAAACCAGTGCGCGTCAACAGTTCTTCTTTTACCTTGTTCGACCACGAGCGTGCCTTGTGAGACCAGATAGAGTGTCGTGATCGCCAGTACGAAACAAAGCCGGTTCAAGGCATCGGCGTTGTCGATGAGCGACTCTTCCAATCGAAAGCCATTGGACTTATCGTCCAAGAAATTCTCTTCAATGGTATAATCACAAATGACAAATTCTGCCTGATCCGGCGGAGCAAGTTGGT
>CAYRXM010000226.1:0-3836 GCA_964428175.1 uncultured Anaerolineae bacterium | reverse complement strand
GATAATGAGCGGTGACTGGAGTTCAGACGTGTGCTCTTCCGATCTGATGCCGCCCTCTCTGTGCAGGGGGCTTTGCAGCATTACACGAACTCAACGCGCATGAAGCGAGCGCGCTGCTTGCCGAAGGCGAAATCTCTTCCGTTGAACTGACGTGGGCGGCGCTGGAGCGCATCACCCAGGTGGACGGTCAGGTCAGGGCCTATCTCATCGTGACCGCCGAGCAGGCGCTGGCACAGGCCCAAGAGGCCGATCTCCGCCGGCAACAGGGCGAAACGTCGCCGCTGCTCGGCGTGCCGGTGGCGATCAAGGACGTGATCTGTGTGCCCGGTGCGCCGACGACCTGCGGCTCGCGCATCCTCGAACATTTTGTGCCGCCTTACGCGGCGACGGTGGTCGAAAAGCTGCGCGCCGCCGGGGCGGTGATCACTGGCAAGACCAACACCGACGAGTTTGCGATGGGGTCATCGACCGAAAATTCGGCCTATTGGACGACGCACAACCCCTGGGACCTGGATCGCGTGCCCGGCGGCTCCAGCGGGGGCAGTGCGGCGGCGGTCGCCGCGCAGATGGTACCCCTTGCGCTCGGCTCGGACACCGGCGGCAGCGTGCGTCAGCCGGCCTCGTTTTGCGGTATCGTTGGCATCAAGCCCTCCTACGGGCGGGTGAGCCGTTACGGCCTGGTCGCCTTTGCCTCCTCGCTGGATCAGATCGGCGCCTTTGGGCGCGACGTGCGCGATGCGGCCTTGATGCTCCAGGCCATCGCCGGGCACGACGCGCGCGACAGCACTTCGATGCCGGTTGCGGTGCCCGATTATGCCGCTGCACTCGTCCCTGACCTCAAGGGCGTGCGCGTGGGCGTGCCGCAGGAGTATTTTGTCGAGGGCCTCCAGCCGGAGGTCGAAGCGGCGGTGCGTATAGCGATAGACCGGCTGGCTCAACTGGGCGCCGAGATCGTCCAAGTACACCTGCCGCACACCCCTTACGCGCTGCCCACCTATTACCTGATCGCCCCGGCCGAGTGTTCGGCAAACCTGGCCCGCTACGATGGCATTCGTTACGGGATGAGCGCCGGGGACGCGCAAGACATCTGGGACGTTTACCGGCTCACGCGCGGGCGCGGACTGGGCGCGGAGGTCAAGCGGCGGATCATGCTGGGCACCTATGCCCTGTCGGCGGGCTATTACGACCAGTTTTACCTCAAGGCGCAGCGCGTGCGCACGCTGATCAAGCAGGATTTCGACCGCGCATTCCAGGACGTGGACGTGGTCGTCGGCCCAACCTGCCCGACGACGGCGTTCAAGATCGGCGAAAAGGCCGACGATCCGCTGCAAATGTACCTCTCGGACATTTTCACCCTCTCGTGCAACCTGGCCGGCATTTGCGGCATCTCGCTGCCCTGCGGCTTTGTCGATGGGCTGCCGGTCGGTCTGCACATTCAAGGCCCGGCCTTTGGCGAAGAGAAAATCCTGCGCGTCGCCTATGCCTACGAGCAGGCGACCGGGTGGCACAAATGTCGGCCTAATGTGGAATAGGTAGATATGTTGAGAACACAAGCTGTGATGTAGGAGGGAGACCATTATGTACTTGAGAAGGCTTACCTTAAAAAACATCAAATGCTTCCATGAATTAAGCATCGATTTTACAGAAAAAAAACAAGCTCGTTTGTGGACGACTCTTTTTGGCGAGAACGGTTTGGGTAAAAGCACACTTCTTCAAGCCATTGGTGTAGTGTTGGCTGGTCCTTCAGCCGTGCGTGAATTGTTGCCGGTAGCTGAAGGTTGGGTGCGTCGGGGCGCGCCATATGGCGAGATCGAGGCAGAGTTGCTTTGGACAGAAGGTGATACTCTGATACAAGGTTGGCCCAAAAAGGTAACGCCATACGTGGTTCGCTATATCGTCACCGGTAGCGATCCCGAAAGATTGCCCGAATCTTTAGCCAAAGAATTTTACTATACAGTTCCCACTCTTGTACCTTGGCCGGGGGAGGGCACATCCAAGCAGCGCGAAAACATCACCAAGGACATGCGCCGTCTTCAGCAAAGTGCGTATGCGGAAGGGAAGACTGGTTGGTTGGGATGTGGATATGGACCTTTTCGGCGATTGAGCGGTGGTAGTCAAGAAGCCGATCGTATTTTATATGGTGAACGCAAATCATCACGTTTTGTTACTTTGTTTCGTGAAGATGCAGCTTTGACCAATGCCACCGAATGGCTAATCAAATTGTATAACACAGCACGCGATGGTGACTCTGCTGGGCAACAGGCCTTGACCCAGGTAAGGAGTGTGTTTGCCAAGAATTTGTTTCCGGAGTCAATAGAGCTAGAAGTGACTGCCCAAAACGCAGTTTTGCGGACTAACAAACAAATGGAAATCCCATTGCATGACTTGAGTGATGGGTATCGTAGTATGTTAGCATTGAGCATTGATCTGCTTCGTTGGATGACCAAAGCCTTTCCTGATGCTGAGAATCCAATGAATTGTCCAGGGGTGGTTTTGATTGATGAGTTGGATGCGCATTTACATCCTCGCTGGCAGCGAGAAATCGGTCATTGGCTGCGTGCTAAATTCCCCAAAATTCAGTTCATTGTTGCTACCCATAGTCCCTTTTTGGCCCAAGTGGCCGACGCTGTTTCGGAGGGTATACCTGGTCCATTATCTGATACCGAGCAAGTTGTAGGAGGCAATATTCGTTTGAGGGTCACGGATCAAGGTGTGCAGGCCGATCCTGACATAGAATCGACGCGTGATTTGCGCGCTGACCAGATTTACCAGTCTCCACTTTTCGATCTGGAGAGTCTATATTCACCGCCGACTGAAAGATTGTTGGATCGTCATCAATCGCTATATAGCAAACAGCAAACAGGTTCATTGTCGGAACTGGAAGAACAAGAGTTGGTTCAACTTGACTTTTGGCGTGGCAACTTGCTAATAATGCCTAGCATAGTTGAGCGCCAACAAGAGCAAAATTTGCGCAAGGCAGTTCAACGGCACGTTAGTCACTTGCGAGAAATAGAATGATCTCGGTTAACCGCGGTGCTGAACCAGAGGGTTTTGCCATTCATTCCGCTAGGTGGCAAGAGCAATTTGAGTTGGCTCGGCAGAGAGACCCCAAGCTATCTGCAGCCAAGTTCTGGGACAGAGTTCGGCCTAGTATACGACCTTATGCTCAAATCCTCGAACAGGCCTTTTACAGCAAATGTGCGTTTTGCGAGTCCAAAATGGCTCATGTGTCTAGGCCACACATTGAACATTATTCTCCTAAAAGCAAGTTTCCAGAACTGATGTTCAAGTGGCAAAACTGGCTGCTTTCGTGCGGGAGATGCAACGAAACCAAGTGGGCTCATTTTCCAATCTGCGATGGGCAGCCATGCCTTCTCGATCCAGCATCTGAGGATCCGGGTGAGCACATTGATTTCTTGCGTGCTCAAATATTGGCAAGGACTTTGCGTGGACAAGAGACCATCAATCTGCTTGGGCTAAACCGTGTTCTTTTGCAAGAAGAACGTGCCCGTTGGTTGATCTTGATTGACAGCTTGCTGCTGCTGCTTTGTTGCGTACCAGACACGGCGCTTCAAGCCCGCCAATTGTTGATCTGGACCATGCAGCCCGATGCACCCTTTGCGGCGATGACTCGTGCATATTTGTCTCAGAAAACACCCCGGCTGGTTCATCCAGAGTCGCCACATTCATTTGTTGAATTGCATAATCCGGTGCAGCAAGTTGTCGAACTCGTGGAACGATACCAAGAGCGACTTGGCGAAATGATGTAAAAGTTCTCAGTTTGTATCTTCTCAACAACTTGGGGACACTATGCGGCAACCCATGATACCCCCAGG
>CAYRXM010000225.1:0-4015 GCA_964428175.1 uncultured Anaerolineae bacterium | reverse complement strand
AGATAATGAGCGGTGACTGGAGTTCAGACGTGTGCTCTTCCGATCTCACCAAACCGGTCACGCTGGGGTTGAAGACCTCGGCCGGCTGCGGCGACCGTCTGGGCCTGGCCACGCCGGGGCACGTGCGGGCGATCTGCAAAACTCATGTCGCGCCGATTTTCACCCAGCAGTCGATCCGCGAGATGGAACGCACCGGGCGCACGCCGCAAGACGTGGTCAACGACGGCACCTGGGGCGTGTTCCAGGAAGGCTGGCGCGGCGGCTATGGCGCCGACGCCGACCACCTCAAGACCAGGGCCGACGTGGACGTCTGTGTCGCCGCCGGGTTCACCTTTTACACCTTTGACCCGCGCGAGCACGTCGACAATGACGCGCACACTGAGCCGCTGTCCGTGCTGAAAAATAAGGTCGCCGCACTGCCGTGGGATCGGCTGGACGACAGCCAGGCTGCCCTCCAGGCGCGATATTTGAAAACCTTTGACATCGAAGGTGATTTTGTGCTCACTTTTGACGAGGAAACGCTGCTGCGCGCCGCGGCCAAGTATGGCCGGGCCATCGCCCACGTCGCCGAGATGTATCGCTATCTGGGCGAGCAGATGGGCGATCAGCCTTACGAAGTTGAGGTCTCGGTCGACGAGACCGACACGCCCACCTCGCCGGAAGAGCATTTCTTTATTGCCAGCGAGTTGAAACGGTTGGGCGTGCAGTGGGTCAGCCTGGCCCCGCGCTATGTCGGTCGCTTTGAGAAAGGGGTGGATTACATCGGCGATCTGGCCGAGTTTGAGCGTGAAATGATCAAACACGCGGCTATCGCCCGCTGCTGCGGCCCCTACAAGTTGAGCATCCACTCCGGCTCGGACAAATTCAGCGTATACCCGATCATCGCCCGGCATACCCATAACCTGGTCCACTTCAAGACGGCGGGGACGAGCTACCTGGAGGCGCTGCGCGCTATCGCCGCCATCGATCCGCCCCTGTTCCGCAGCATCCTCGATTTTTCTTTTGAACGCTACGAACAAGACAAGGTTTCCTATCACGTTTCCGCCGATTCATCGCTGGCCCTCCGCTCCGCCGATCTGAGCGATGCGGAGCTGGCGCGCACGCTGGATCATTTCCACAACCGGCAAATGCTGCACGTCACGTTCGGCTCGGTGCTGAACGAGCCGCGCTTCCGCCCTCGCTTTTTCGCCGCGCTGCGCGAGAACGAAGAGGCCTACTATGATGTGCTGGAGGCGCATTTTGACCGGCATCTGGAGGCGTTCAGATAGAGTTGGCAGATGATGGGGTTTGCAATCGAGTGCATAGGTGCCACAAAAAGGGCAGAATAAAAATCTGAATTTCTCGAAAGGGGAGATTGTTCAATGAATAACAAAGATTATATCTTCGATCTATTCAACCTATCCGGCCAGGTCGCCGTGATCACCGGCGGCGGCGGCGTGCTGTGCGGCGCGCTGTCGCGGGCGCTGGGCAAAGCGGGCGTCAAGGTGGCCGTGCTCGATCTGTTCCCGGAGGCGGCGCAAAAAGTGGTCGATGAGATCGCCGCCGGCGGCGGTGAGGCCATCGCCGTCAAGTGCGACGTGTTGGACAAGGCCGGCGTCGAGGCGGCCAAAGACGTGGTGCTGGGAAAATTCGGCCGGGTGGACATTTTGATCAACGGCGCGGGCGGCAATAAAAAGCAGGCCACCACCGGCCCCGATACGTCCTTTTTCGACCTGCCCGCCGACGCGGTGCAGTGGGTGTTCAACCTCAACTTTATCGGCACTTTGCTGCCCAGCCAGGTTTTCGGCAAGCTGATCGCCGAACAAAGCCAGGGTTCGATCCTCAACATCTCGTCCATGAACGCGTTTCGCCCGCTGACCAAGATTCCGGCCTACTCGGCGGCCAAGGCAGCGGTGAGCAATTTCACCCAATGGCTGGCCGTGCACATGTCGCAGGAATACTCGCCCCAAATCCGCGTCAACGCCATTGCGCCCGGCTTTTTCCTCACCGAGCAGAACCGTTTCTTGCTCACCGACGAGAAAACCGGTGAATTGACTCCACGCGGCCAGCAGATCATTTCGCACACGCCGATGGGCGAGTTCGGCGTGCCGGAAGACCTGGTCGGCACGGTGTTCTGGCTGCTTTCGCCGGGCGCGCGCTTTGTGCACGGCGTAGTGGTGCCCATCGACGGCGGCTTTTCGGCTTACAGCGGTGTGTAAATAGCAAATTGCAAATTTTTAGGAGAATAGGACAATGGATACTCGACCACTGAGCGACATGCAACCCCAGCACACGTTTTTTATCGGCATCGACTCGGACGGCTGTGCGTTCGATACGATGGAGATCAAGCACAAAGAGTGCTTTACGCCCAACATCATCAAACACTGGGGCCTGCAAGCGGTCTCCAAGTACGCCCGCGAGGCCAGCGAGTTTGTCAACCTGTACTCGCACTGGCGCGGCGTCAACCGCTGGCCGGCGCTGATCAAGGTCTTTGACCTGCTGATGGATCGCCCGGAAGTGATCAAGCGCGGCTTTCACGTCCCGCCGATGCCGCGCGTGCGCGAGTTTTCCCTCAACAAGCAGTTTCCACAGAGCAACGACGGTCTCAAGGCCTATATGGCCGCCCATCCCGACCCGGAACTGGAAAAAGCGCTGGCCTGGAGCCTGGCCGTCAACGCCGCCATCGCCGATATGGTTTATGGCATCCCGCCGTTTCCATACGTGCGCGAGAGCCTGGATTTCCTGCACGACAAGGCCGATATGATCGTCGTCTCGCAGACGCCGACTGAGGCGCTGTCCCGCGAGTGGGCCGAGCACAGCATCGACCGCTATGTGCGCATCATCGCCGGGCAGGAAATGGGCACCAAGAGCCAGCATATCGCTCTGGCTGCCGGCGGCAAGTATGCCACCGACCACATGCTGATGATCGGCGATGCTTTAGGTGATTTGAAGGCTGCCCGCGACAACGGCGCGCTGTTTTTCCCGATCAATCCCGGCCGCGAGGATGAGAGCTGGCAACGCTTTTACGAGGAAGGCCTGCACAAATTCCTGGCTCTGGAATACACCACCGACTATGAGGCGGCGCTGATCGCCGAGTTTGAAAAGGCCATGCCCGAAACGCCGCCGTGGCAGAAATAAGGTAGATGGCAAATGGTTGTTCCACTATGCCATTGCTCTGAAAGGCGAGTTGATGAGCCAGGATGAGGTGATGCGAGTTCGGCGTCTGCTGGCAGCCCGAAAAGCCAGGCGCGTGGACGAACTGGCAGTGGAAATGACGCGGCTGACGGCAGCGGCAGCGGCTATGGGTGTGCAACGGGTGATCGTGTTTGGCTCGATGGCGCAAGGACAACCTGGACTGGACAGCGACCTGGATTTGCTGATCGTGTGGGATACACCGTTGGATTTTCTAGCGCGCACCGCCGCGTTGTATCGGCAATTTCAGCCGCGCGTGCCCGTTGATCTGCTGGTCTACACACCCGACGAAATGACACGTATGGCCGGGATGCCATTCATTCAAAGAGCATTAGAAAGCGGTAGGGTGTTATATGAAGCGTGATGCACATACAGAAGGGTTGCGCTGGTTGGAACAGGCCCAGGCCGATCGACATGGCGCACAGCTTCTCTTTGATGGCGGCAGTTATCATTTGGCATGTTTCATCGCCCAACAAGTTGCAGAAAAAGCGACCAAGGCTTTTCTGTACGCGCAAGGCGAAGAGTTTGTCGTTGGACATTCTGTGGAAGCATTGTGTCGTTGGGCAGCCGAGTTTGATGCGGATTGGGAAACGCTGCGACAAATCGTGGCACCTCTGGATGCCTACTATATCCCTACACGCTACCCCAATGGCGTACCCGACAGCATCCCTGCGCGCATTTACACCCGCGCGGTGGCGCAGGAAACACTGCGCATGGCCGATGAGGTGCTAATGCTGGCACAGCAGAAACTGACACCTCACAACGATATGACTTTGCAAGAGTAAGATAAATGGGTAGTCCCCCCGTTAAGTGTTGTTGAGTACTGGGGGTGCTACAGTTGTCA
>CAYRXM010000224.1:0-4075 GCA_964428175.1 uncultured Anaerolineae bacterium | reverse complement strand
GTGCGACCCTCTGGATACGTCACCCAGGTCGATCCACAACATTTGACAATATCTCCAATGGAGATTTGCGCATTACCTGGCATTGTATGGGAATACGCTCGCTTGCCACTGGAACAGCTCAAACTGGCTGGGGTTCAGGTGGATGAATTGCTAAACATGTTGGATACAGCGTCTGCACCGAGATCATGAATACGGATCAGATGTTGCGCTTTTCATTTGGTAACAGGAGACATTGATGCCTCTGACACAACCCAAAATCAACGATCTACTCGCCCTGCTGCGCCAGCGATTCCCCGACTGGAACGGCTTTGACCATCCTGGCTTTGTCGAGGACGAGGTGGCCTACAAGCAGGCCACCGTTGCCAGGGCGCGAGAGTTGCTGAGTCAAGACGAGCTTGAGCGGCTAATCGCCGAAGGCCAGTTTGACGAATTCATCGCCCGGCTGGAAAAAATCGGCCAGGACAACAACCTGCTCTGGCGCAGCGTGCCGCTGTCCGGCGATCTGGGTATTCTGTACCAGCCTCAACTCGACAAGGCCACGTTCTGCCCGGCGGTGTTTGACCTGCTTTACGGCCCGGACGCGGCGCACCAACGCCTGACCCGCTACACTGTGTACGTCAAAGCCAATGGACTGCCCAACAAGTGGACGTTCCCCACCTACTTTCTCTTTGTCTGCCACCCCGACAGCGAGATGTTTGTCAAGCCGCGCACGACGAAATGGTTTATCCAGTTTATGGATGGCCCCAAGACTTTTACTTCAGTGCCTACGCCGCCCACCTATGTAACGATCAAGCAAATTGCCCAAGAGGTCAGGGATGCGCTGGTCGAATATGGCCCGCGCGATATGGTAGACATCCAGAGTTTGATCTGGGTCTGCGCTTCGGTAAGCCGAGGCAGCGAAAACGATCTGGTGTCGCAGACCAAAAGGGCCGAATTTGCCGGATTGTTCCACGAATTTGCCGAGACCTATCCGGGCACGCCGGAAGGACAGCAGCACATCGCAGAGTATGACCGAGTGCGGCAGCAGGGGCAGCAAAATCTGACCGAGATCGCAAACGCCCGCTCGCAAGGCCAGGATGTCGCCGATCTGGTTTTGCTCAAGCTGCTGCCGTATGCCGACAGCCAGGCCAACCGGCAAAAAGGAGCCTGGGTTCACATCGCGCCGAGCATCACCGGCGATCTCAAGGGCTGGTTTGAGAACGTGGGCTGGACTCGACCGGCAGACTGGCCGCACATTGCCCAGGCGATCCTGAGTCTGATCTTGAGCTGCAATGACGATCCTGAACAGTTACCTTCGGCGTGCCAGGCGTTTTCGGCGTTGTCCTACAGCAAAGGGTTCCAGACCGGCATGATCACGCCGATCCTCAACGCTCTACGCCCGGATGACTATGTGCTGATCAACAACAAATCGCGCCAGGTGTTCAACTATTTTGCCAACACCACCCACAGCCAAAAGCTGACCGATTACCCGGCTGCCAACGCGACAGCGCGTGAACTGATCGAAGAGCTTGCACCAGATATGGATCATCCGGCTGTGGCAGCGCTTTCCGCAGCGGATCGGCTTGATATGTTCTGTCACTGGCTGGTGGCGATCAAAAAGCACACCTGGGGCAGCGTCAGTTATTGGAAGATTGCGCCCGGTGAAGGAGCCTGGAACTGGGAAGCCTGCCGGGATGGCGGCTTTATTGCCATCGGTTGGGAGGAGTTGGGCGATCTGAGCGACATCAGCCGCACCGAGTTTGACGCGAGAGTGGCTCAACTGCTCAAGGAGCATCCAGACTGGACCAAAGAAGGTGTTGAACAAAACTGGCGTTTTGCCAAAGAGATCAAAGAAGGGGATTGCATCGTCGCCAACCGGGGCACGCAGAAGGTCTTGGGCATCGGTACGGTGGTGGGCAGCTATGAATTTGTGCCCGGCATCCGGCACGGGCACCGGCTGCCGGTCGAGTGGGATGACCTGACCTGTCGTCAGATTGATGAACCTAGCTGGCAGAAAACGCTCATCCGGCTGCAGGCCAAAACCTTTGACAAAGTGTCGACTGCACCAAAAGTCCTGGCCGAAGGGCAGACACCGTATCAGTTACCCGACAATGTGACGCCCAACTGCCCTTTCACCCGGCAGACCTTTGAACTGCTGTACGGGTTGCACCAAGACCCCACCAAATCATTTTACCAGGCGCACAAAGACGAGTTGCAGGCCCACCTGGAAGGGCCGTTCCAGCAGCTTTTCCGCGCGGTGGTCGAGCGGCTCCCCGCGCCGGTTCTGGACACGATGGAAACCGGGCGGCGCGTCTTTGGCCGCATCCTCAAGAACGACTACGGTCAAGGCGGCGCGTGGAGCTTTTACTGGGGCGCGCTCTATCCCAAGAGCGGCAAGCGCACCGAAGACGCCCAGCTTTCAATGTGGATCAATCACGAGTGCTTTGAGGTGGGATTTTACATCGGCGAATACGGCAGCGCGCAGCGCCAACGCTTTGCGCGCAACTGCCAAAAACACTACCCCGCACTGATCGATCTGCTCCGCCCCAACCTGTCGGATGAACGGCTACTGCCGGGCAATCGCGAGGATATGGACGTTCAGCCAGACGGAAGGGTGACCAGCCGCATCGATCTGGCCTGGCAGGACTGGCTGCGCGACCCGGCGCAGGCCAACTTTGACCTGTCCCGCGTGTGGTCGGCCAGCCAGGTGCTCGCATACAACCAGGAAATACTGGTCGACGAAATTGTCGAGGTGTACGCGCGGCTCTTTCCGTTGGTTTTGTTGACCATCTCGGACGATCCCCTCCCGGCGATCCTCAGGTATCTGGGCGTCGAAGAGCCGGACGAAGAACCCGAACCAAATCCGCCCTACCCGCTCGCCCAATGTGCCCAGGACACCGGCCTCGACGAGGCCACCCTGGCCCGCTGGGTGCGCGCGATCCACCGCAAGGGGCAGGCCATCCTCTACGGGCCGCCCGGCACCGGCAAGACCTACCTGGCCGAAAAACTGGCTCAACACATGGTCAGCAGCGGCGACGGCTTTGTCGATCTGGTTCAGTTCCACCCCGCCTACGCCTATGAAGACTTTGTGCAAGGCATCCGCCCGCAAGAGCGCGACGACGGCGGTCTGAGCTATCCGGTGGTTCCGGGTCGCTTTCTCGAATTCTGCCGCCAGGCCGCCAAGCGCATCGGGGCTTGCGTGCTGATCGTGGACGAGATCAACCGCGCCAACCTGTCGCGCGTGCTGGGCGAGCTGATGTACCTGCTGGAATACCGGGACAAGACCATCCCGCTGGCTGCCGGCGGCACGTTCGCCATCCCCGCCAACGTGCGCCTGGTCGGCACCATGAACACCGCCGACCGTTCCATCGCCCTGGTGGATCACGCCCTGCGCCGCCGCTTTGCCTTTATCGCCCTGACGCCCAACTATGATGTGCTGCGTCATTATCATCACCCGACCGGGCTGAATGTCGAAGGATTGATCGGTGTGCTCAAGCGGCTCAATGCCGAAATTGGCGATCCACACTATCACGTGGGTATCACCTTCTTTTTGGACGATCATCTGGCCGACGCGCTGGAGGACATCTGGCGGATGGAGATCGAGCCGTACCTGGAGGAGTTCTTTTTCGACCAGTTGAGCAAAGCCCAGGCATTTGAATGGGACAAGATCGCCGGCGAGGTGATGCCCAAATGACTTTGGCGAATCCGCAGCCCATCGAGTTGGCCGAATATGAGACCAAGGCCCTGGCCGCGCACGCTCTGCCGCAGCCGGTGGGCGAGCTGCTCTGGCGGCGCTATGCCGCGCAGGTGCATGTCGAGCCGCCGACCTTTTTGAACGGCCAGCAGTGGCGGCTGACCGCCCAGGGTTGGGTGGGGCACATTCCGCTGCCCGACGGATTGACTCTGTCGCTGCGGCCCAAGCTGCCGTTGAGCAGCCTGTTTGGCATGTTCGAGTATGCCTACCGGCTCAAGAGCTTTCACTTTCTAGCCGGACTGGTTCACTGCCAATCGCTGGACGAGTTTTATGCCCAGTTGGCCCGTGTGCTGGCCCTACGCATACTGGATCGCAGCCGCAAGGGCGTGTACCGCGCCTACG
>CAYRXM010000223.1:0-4081 GCA_964428175.1 uncultured Anaerolineae bacterium | reverse complement strand
TAAGGGTTCGTAAATCTATAACTTCCTGCACTTAAAGCTCCAAGCCTCGTCCCTGGGGCGTTTGTGCCGGAACTTGATTTTTTACGAACCCTAAGCGCCTCGATCTGCGGGCCTGGCGGGGCACAAAAAAAGAGCCTGATCAAGGCTCTTTTTTTGTGTGCGAAAACGGCGATTTACCAGTCCTCGTCGTCTTCGTCTTCTTGCTCATAATCATAGTCATCGTCTTCATAGACCCAATCCAGTTCGACCGGATCCGTCTCGACGATTTCGAGTTCTGCTTCGCAGTTTGGACAAGTGACCTGAGCACCCAGCCGGATGGGGGGTGACAGCGGGATTTTCTCGCCACAGTCAGGACACACTGCCGTTTTGTTTACCATAATTTTCCTCCTTTATCATTGAGTGCTTGTGATAGCCTCTCACTGTACGTTCCAAGCGTACAAAACGAGTATATATGAGGCTTGTGCAAAAATGCGTAATAGTTACGTGCCAAAAAGGTATCAAAATCATTGCGATGTGCCAAAAATCACACGGAATAGCGCAGCGGAAACAACTTGCCATTTTGTTTTGATCCTGTTATAATGCGCCCTCGTGTGGTATGAAAACCGCATCTCGAACCTAGGAGGCCGCTGAAAAAGTCCATCATCAGCCACAGAGGACACAGAGGTCTTGGAGAGATTTGCTATTCTTTGAAATCTTGAGGTTCAGTTCCGCTTTAGTCAAAATAGGAGACATCGCGCATGTTTGGCAGAAAAATTGGCATCGATCTGGGCACGGTCAATGTTTTGGTTTACGTCAGGGGCAAAGAGATCGTTTTGCAAGAGCCTTCGGTGGTTGCGATTTCGATCAGCGAAAACAAAATCGTCGCTGTGGGCACCGAAGCGCGCGAGATGCTCGACCGTACTCCGGAGACCATCGAAGTGATGCGGCCGCTGCGCGATGGGGTGATTGCCGATTACGTTGTGACCGAACGCATGCTTGAGCATTTCATTCGCAAGGCGTGCGGGCGCGTTTTCAAGCCGACGATGATGCTCAGCGTGCCGGTGGGTGTGACCAGCGTCGAGCGCCGGGCGGTGTACGAGGCTGCGCTCCAGGCCGGAGCCAAAGAGGCCTATCTGATCCCGGAGCCGCTGGCTGCGGCTTATGGTGCGGGGATGCCGATCGGCACGCCGACCGGCAATATGGTCATCGACATCGGCGGCGGGGCCAGCGAGGCGGCAGTGATCTCGATGAACGAAATCGTCGTCGGTGAGTCGGTGCGCGTGGCCGGCGTGCGTATCGACGAGTCTATCGCCACCTATGTGCGCAAAAAATACAATTTGCTCATCGGCGCGCCGACCGCCGAAGAGATCAAGATCAAGATCGGCAGTGCGCTTCCGTTGGAAGAGGAATTGTCTATGGAAGTGCAGGGCCGCGATCAGGTCGCCGGGCTGCCCAAGACGATCACCATCACCTCCGGCGAAGTGACCGAGGCGATCTCGGAGTGCCTGGCGGCGATTGTGAACGTGGTGCGCGCAGTTCTCGAGCAAACCCCGCCCGAACTGTCGTCCGACATTATCGACCGGGGTATGGCCGTGGTGGGCGGCGGCGCGCTGCTGCGCAACATCGACCGGCTGCTGACGCAAGAGACGGGCGTGCCGTGTTACGTGGCCCAAGACCCTATCTCGCGCGTAGCCGTGGGCGCCGGCCGGGCGCTTGAAAACATCAATATCCTGCGCCACACCCTGCCTTCGATCTAGGCATTCATAAACCAGGTTTTTAACAAAAACCTGGTTTATGTTCTGTCGCAAAGATAATCGTCCCATCTGGGCGCATTTCGGCGATGACGGCCAGCGCTTCGATGGGCACACCCCAGCGAGACAGGTTTTCCCGCCCGTTCTCGAACACCTTTTCAATCACCGCACCGATACCGACCAGCACCGCGCCTGCGTTTTGCGTCAGGCGGGCCAATGCATCGATGGTTTTGCCGGTGGCCAAAAAGTCATCGATGATCAAGATCCTGTCTTGCGCGTGCAGGTATTCGGGTGAGACCATCAGATGAACGTCGCCCCCCTTGGTGTGTGAAGGCGCCGACTCGACCAAGACCGGCTCTTTCATGGTGATCGGTTTGTGCTTGCGCGCATAAACCATCGGCGCTCCCAGCGCGTAGGCCGTCGCCATGGCCGGGGCGATGCCCGAAACCTCGGCGGTCAGGATGCGCGAGACGGCGCAGCCCGCAAAGCGGCGGGCAAATTCCTGACCCATGGCCATCATCAATGCAGCATCGATCTGATGGTTGAGCAGCGAATCGACTTTGAGAATGCCCCGGCCCAGGTTGATGCCCTCGGCCAGGATTCTGTCTTGGAGAATTTTCATCGTTTTGTACCTCTGCACAGGATAAAGGCTGTATTTTAATACCAGATGCGCCAGATCGCAAAAAAGGTGGGGAGACATGAAGATTTGGAAAGAAGTCCAAATCATTCTGGTCGGCCTGTATAAAAGGCTGGTCTTGCTGTGGGCATGGGCAATTCCGGCCGGATTGTGGAAATTTCACCCGCCGCCGGCGGCGGTGGCGCCGGACATTGCTGTTCAAGACCCACGCGACCGCAAGCGCTGGTACACCCGTCCAACCTGGTTGATCCGCATTGGCCGGCCGCTGGCCCGCTTGATTTTACCGTTTGTCGCCGATCTGACGCTGACCGGCGTGGAGCACATTCCGCCCACCGGCGCTGTGATCCTCGCCAGCAACCACGCGGCCATGATCGACCCCCTTTTGTTGAATGCCTTTTTGCCCCGTTATCCCTATTTTATGTCCAAACGAGAGCTGTTCAAGCATCCGCTGGCAGCCTGGTTTTTGCGCCTGGCCGGAGCTTTTCCGGTCGATCGCAACGGCGGCGATGCCTGGGCGATGCGCCAGGCCGAACGTGTTCTTGAGGCCGGACAGGTGTTGGGTATTTTCCCCGAGGGCACGCGCAGCAGGCAGCATGGGGTGTTGACCAAAGGCAAGACCGGCGCCGTGCGCCTTGCCCTGGAGCAGGGCGCGCCGATTGTCCCGGTGGCGATTTTGGGCAGCGACGTTTTGCTCGACCAATATCGCAACCCGCTGCGACCGCCGCCGGTGCGCGTTTACATCGGTGAGCCGATCTGGGTGAGCGAGATGATTGAGCATTCGCCGCCGTACTATGAGGACGTTCAGGCCCTGACCGCGCTGCTGATGACGCGCATCGCCGAGATGATGCCGCCGGAAAAGCGGGGCGAATATGCCGGATGATGCGGCCTGGATGCGCCTGGCCCTCCAGGAAGCCCGGCTCGCGTTTGACAAGGGCGAGATTCCGGTGGGGGCGGTGGCGGTGTACGAGGGGCAGGTGATCGGCCGCGGGCACAATGTCAAGGAGACCCGCCGCGATCCGACCGCGCACGCCGAAATGATCGCCTTGCGGCAAGCGGCGCGGGCGCGCGGCGGCTGGCGGCTGCTCGACGTGACGCTGTATTGCACGCTGGAGCCGTGCCCGATGTGCGCCGGGGCGATGGTGCAGGCGCGCCTGCCGCGCCTGGTGTACGCCGTCGACGACCCTAAAGCCGGGGCGGCCGGCTCGGTGATCGACTTGCTGCGGCACCCGCAGCTCAACCACCAGGTCGAGGTGACTTGCGGCGTGCTTGCTGCCGAGGTCGCCGCGCTGATGGAGGCTTTTTTTCAAGGCCTGCGCGACGGCGCTATCCCGCGCCATTCCGACGATTGGAAGCGCCGCAAACTTGCCAAAAGTGAGGATTCGGAGTAAAATACTGTCGTTCCGGGATGATGGAGAGGTCGCATAGTTGGCTTAGTGCGCCGCACTCGAAATGCGGTGAACCTCCGGGTTCCGTGGGTTCAAATCCCACCCTCTCCGCCAAAGGATGGGCCGGCCAGGTTTGATAACCTGGCCGGCCCGTTTTTATGCAACGACACGCCGGGCCGGATCGCTCGCGCCGGCGCGGGGGGAAATGGTTGGGTTTCGAGTCTCAACCCAACCTACGTAACTGGCCGTCACCGGGTAGGGGCGAAGCATTCCCCCAAACGAGTGCGGCGAAACAATAAAGCGATATGATGGGGCTCAACGATGCGATA
>CAYRXM010000222.1:0-4140 GCA_964428175.1 uncultured Anaerolineae bacterium | reverse complement strand
GAAAAAGAAGTTGAAAAACAAGTCACCAAGATCGTCGAAAAAGAAGTGCAAGTGACGGTCGCCCCCAGCGAGGTCAAGGAATCGCCGGCCTTGTTTGCCCAGGTTACTGAGGGCAAGCTGCCTCCGGTGTCCGAACGTGTGGGCCAGGAACCGGTGGTCGTCAACGTGACTGATGAGATCGGTGTCTATGGCGGCACGTGGCGCCGCGTGGCCATCGGCGCGGGTGACCCGGGCATCATCAACACCCGCTTGAGCTACGTTGGGCCGGTACGCTATACGCAGCTGGCCTCCGACATTGTGCCGTTTCTGTCCAAGGGCTTTGAAGTGGGCGGGGATGGCTCCGAGTTCACCTTTTACATGCGCAAGGGCGTGCTCTGGTCTGACGGTCAGCCCTACACCGCCGATGATGTGATGTTTTACTATGAGGACATTCGGTTGAATACCGAGATGAACCCTGGCGGCATCGGCGGCTGGCTCAAGGTGGGCGGCGAGCCGGTGGTGATCGAAAAGGTAGACGATTTTGCGTTCAAATTCAAGTTCGCTGTCCCTTACGGTCTGTTCATGTCCATCCTGGCCTCTCCCGATGGGCAGGGTACCTTTAATAACTGGCCCAAGCACTATGCCACTGCTTTCCACGCTTCCTATGCCAAAAAGGAAGACCTGGACAAGTTGATAACTGATGCCGGCGCCGAGAATTGGGTGAACCTGTTCAACCAGAAAGACGACTGGAACGGCGACCTGACCTGCCCGAGGGTGTGGCCGTGGCCGATGACCCGCGTCCCGCCCGACATTCCCTGTATCGCCGAGCGCAATCCCTACTACTTTGCTGTCGATCCGGAAGGCAACCAGCTGCCCTACATCGATCGCATCCGCTTTGAAGTGGTCGAGAACATCGACCTGCTCAACACCAAGGCGCTGGCCGGCGCGGTGGATTGCCAGTTCCGTCACATCAGTTGGGCCAACTATGCGCTGTATGTCGAAGGCGCGGCGGTCGGCCAGTACGAGGTGTACGAGTGGACGCTGGCCGAAGGCTCGAACTATTGCCTGCAGTTTAACCTGAACCACGAGAACCCCGGCCTGCGCGAGCTGGAAGAGAACATCGATTTCCGTCATGCGCTGTCGGTGGCCATCGACCGCGAGGAGATCAAGGATGTGGCCTATTCGGGCCTGGGCACGCCGCGCCAGTCTTCGGTGCTGCCCTCGGTCAAGGGCTACAAGCCGGAACAGTCGACCGCCTGGGCGCAGTTCGATCCTGCCCTGGCAAACGAGCTGCTGGATGGCATCGGCCTGACCGCAAAGGACGCCGAAGACTACCGCCTGAACCTGCGCGGCGAGCCGCTGACGATCAATATCGAGTACACACCGCTCTTTGGCCCGTGGGGTGACATCACCCAGATGATCTGCCAGTACTGGAAGGCCATTGGCATCCGCGCCAACCCCAAGGAAATGGCCCGTACGCTGTACAGCGAGCGCGGCGACCTGGGCACGGTGCAGGACATGAGCGTGTGGACGATGGACCGCTCGGCGCACCCGCTGGTGCAGCCGCTGTACCAGTTGCCGATGCGCGGCGGTACTCCGGCCAGCGTCGCGGCGCTGTACTGGGACTGGTGGAACAGCGACGGTGAGAACGGCGAAGAGCCGACGCCGGAGGTCAAACAGGCCTACGAACTGTACAACAACTGCAAGATGGCCAAGAACGATGCCGAGCTGTTGGATTATGCTACGCAGCTCCTGGATCTCAATGCCGAACAGACCTGGTTCATCGGCGTTGTCGGTTTGCTGCCGCATGTGGGCCTTGTCAAGAACAACTTCCGCAACGTGCCCAAAGAGGCCGTCTCTGACTGGCTGTGCCTGACTCCGGGCAACACTTATATCGAGCAGTACTATATGTCGGAAGGCTAGACGCTTCCAAACCAGTGTGCGACGCACCTCGCAGGTGCGTCGCACACTGCACCATGTGGGAGGCTGTTGTGATTCAGTATATTCTGAGACGTGTTCTGCTGACCATACCGACGATCGTCGCTATCTCGATCATCTCTTTCATCCTGATCCAGCTTCCGCCCGGCGATTGGTTGAGCACGCACATTGCCCGGTTGGCCGAGACGGGTGAAAGATTGGCCGAGGAAGAGATTCAGGCTTTGTACCGCCAGTATGGGTTGGACAAGCCCATGTACTATCAGTATATCAAGTGGGCCTGGAACAGCCTGCAAGGTGACTTTGGCTGGTCTTTCGAATACAATCGATCGGTGGGGACATTGATCTGGGAGCGGTTGGGCCTGACGGTAGTGATCTCGACCTTTACCCAGATTTTTATCTGGATCGTGGCGTTTCCCATCGCTTTCTACTCGGCCACTCACCAGTACTCGATCTTGGACCACCTGTTCTCGTTTGTCGGTTTCGTCGGGCTGGGTATGCCCGACTTTTTGATCGCTTTGATCCTGCTCTGGATTGGGCTGCGCTATTTTCAGGCCGACTGGACCGGTCTGTTCTCGGACAAGTACATGGAAGCGTCGTGGAGTCTGGGCAAGGTGGTGGATATGCTCAAACATATGTGGATGCCGATGCTCATCCTGGGCACCAGCGGCACCGCCGGTCTGATCCGCACCACGCGCGCCAACCTGTTGGACGAGATTCGCAAGCCGTATGTGACCACGGCGCGGGCCAAAGGCCTGACCGAGTCCGGCCTGCTGCTCAAGTATCCGGTGCGGGTTGCGCTGCGACCCTTTATCAGCACAGTTGGCTGGACGTTGCCCGGATTGGTGTCGGGCAGCACGATCGTGGCGGTGGTGATGGGTCTGCCGACCGCCGGACCTTTGCTGCTTCAGGCTCTGATGACCCAGGATATGTACCTGGCCGGCACATTCGTCATGATGTTGAGTATCCTGACCGTGATCGGCACCTTGATTTCGGACATTTTGCTCGTTTTCGTAGACCCGCGTATTCGCTTTGAGAGCTAAGGAGCAGATCAAGCATGAGCGATAACCCATCCCCAAACACGCAGCTCCCAAGCACCAAGGTCGAATTTGGTCAGGACAGCGTTTTCGTAGCTTCGCAGTGGAAGTTGATGTGGTGGAAGTTCCGCAAACACAAGCCGGCCATCATCGGGGGGCTGATTATTCTCCTGATGTATGTGGTTGCTCTCTTTTGTGAGGTGTTGGCCACGTATGACCCGGTCGAGTTTAACCGGCGCTACCTCCTGGCTCCGCCGCAGGTCATCCGGTTCATCGATCAGGGACGTTTTCAATTGCAGCCATTTGTGTATGGCATCGAGGGCACGCGTGACCCCAAAACGACGCGTGTGAATTATACGACCGATTACGACCGTAAATATCCCATCCGCTTTTTTGTGCGCGGTTTTCCCTATAAAATGTGGGGCTTGTTTCCGAGCAACATTCACCTGCTGGGCATTGAAAACACAGATGGTCAGGGCACACTCTATCTGTTGGGCACCGACCGTATGGGCCGCGATATGTTTTCGCGGCTGGTCTATGGGGCGCGCATTTCAATGTCGATTGGCCTGGTGGGCGTCATCCTGAGTTTTGTGCTGGGCGTCGTGATCGGCGGCTTTACGGGCTATTATGGTGGTATCGCCGACGTGATCGTGCAGCGGGTGATCGAATTCATCCGCGCCATCCCCAGTATCCCGCTGTGGATGTCGTTGAGCGCGGCGCTGCCGGTCGAGTGGCCCCCGGTGCGCGTCTATTTCGGGATCACGCTCATCCTCTCGTTGATCGGCTGGACCGGGTTGGCGCGCGTGGTGCGCAGCCAGTTTCTGGCTTTGCGCGAAGAGGATTTTGTTATGGCGGCCAAGTTGGCCGGGGCGAGCGAGGGACGCATTGTGTTCCGCCACCTGGTGCCGGCATTTTTGAGCCACATCATCGCCTCGATCAGTTTGAGCATCCCGGGTATGATCTTGAGCGAAACCAGCCTCAGTTTTCTGGGCCTGGGCATTCGCCCGCCGGCGCTCAGTTGGGGAGTGCTGCTGCAAGAAGCGCAGAATTTGCGCTCGGTGGCCATGTCGCCGTGGGTGCTTTCACCGGCAGCGATCGTGGTGTTGGTGGTACTCTGTTTCAACTTTTTAGGAGATGGCCTGCGCGACGCGGCAGACCCATATGCAAGATGAAAAAGGTAATTACACAG
>CAYRXM010000221.1:0-4200 GCA_964428175.1 uncultured Anaerolineae bacterium | reverse complement strand
CGAGGGCATCATCTTCCAGAGCCAGACCGCCTACAAGCAGTTGCGCAAGATGCTCGTGGAGGACTATCTGGTCGCCGTTGTGTCCCTCCCTCAGGGGGTGTTCAATCCATACTCGGGTGTCAAGACGTCGATCTTGATTCTTGACAAGCCACGTGCGCAACGGTCAACTGACATCCTGTTCGTACGAATCGAAGATGATGGTCACGATCTGGGTGCAACCAGGAGACGAACTGGTGAGGGCGACCTTCCTGAGGCAGCGCGTGTGCTCAAGGATTGGTGCATATCGCTTAACAGTGCTGACCCTCCAACCAGTGTCGTGAATGGCACTGTCGGTGCCTTGCTGCTCCCTCGCCAAAAGATAGCCGCGTCCGACGACTATAGACTCACCGCCGACACCTATCGGAAGATAGAGCATTATGAGGGGACAAGTCTTTGGGTGCCACTCAGGGATTTGCTTTCCCCGCGGACAGGTATTCAGGTTGGCGACGATCCCGAATTGCCAGTTCTCTCCATCACGATGAAAAACGGGCTAGTGGATCAGTCTGACAAATTCAAGAAGCGAATCGCCAGCGCCGACATCTCCGGTTACAAGAAGGTAGCGCGGAACGAGCTTGTCGTGGGTTTCCCTATTGATGAGGGCGTTCTCGGAATCCAAACCCTTTACCCGTTTGCTGCTGTAAGCCCTGCCTACGGTGTTTGGGCGGTCAAGCAGGACGGGCTAGACCTGTCGTTCTTTGAGATGTTGCTTCGGTCCGAGCAGGCAAGAGCCCGGTATCGCCTCAAGATGCGGGGCACAGCAGGCAGGCGGCGTACCCTGGAAAAAGGCGAGTTTCTGGCGATCGAGTTTCCCGTGCCGCCGCCGGAAGTGCAGAAGAAGATCGTCGCCGAGATCGAGGGCTACCAGAAAGTGATCGACGGTGCCCGCGCCGTCGTCGACAACTACCGCCCTCACATCCCCATCGATCCGAAGTGGCCGATAGTGCAGATTGGAGAACTCGTAAAGCCGGAGTATGGCTTCACCGCGAGTGCGGCCGATGAAGGAGATGCACGGTTCATCCGAATTACCGATATTGCTCCAGATGGATCGCTGCGCCCAGAGGATGCAAAGTTCATCACATTGACAGCTGAATCGCGGCGGTGGCAACTCTCACGAGGCGACATCCTGGTTGCTCGAACCGGAGCAACTTACGGCAAAACCATGCTGTTTGAGGAAGACTACCCGGCAATCTTTGCTTCTTACTTGCTTCGTCTCCGGTTTCCAAAGGACCGTATAGATCCGCGATACTATTGGGCATTCGCGCAAAGCGATGAATATTGGAGTCAGGCCAGCACGCTAATGACGGGTGGGGGCCAGCCGCAATTCAACGGCAGTGCGCTGAAGCAAGTCAAGATACCCCTCCCGCCCCTCGCCACACAGCAGGCCATCGTCGCCGAGATCGAGGCCGAGCAGGCCCTGGTCGCGGCCAACCATGAGCTGATCGCCCGTTTCGAGGCCAAGATCCAGGCCACCCTGGCCCGCATCTGGGGCGAGGATGAAGCGGCCCCGGCAGAGGCGTGAGGGCAGAACGACCTTGACGCGGCCCTGCCCGCCGCCAGCCGCTACGACCGCACTGTCCACAGCATCAACTACCTCGGCAATGTCCAATAGGTGTTTGAGGTCCACGAGAGCGGCCCTGACGCCAGGCTACGGCTGTCGCGTTGTCTCTTGACTGCCGCTGGAATCGCCGAGGACTGGCTCGGCAAGTTGCGTGTGGCGAGAAAGGCCGAGCCGGCGCTCGGCGATCCCAGGCAACAGGACCGACTTTGCAAGCCCTGAGCCCTGACGCCGGGCAGGGTTGTTGCCAGATAGCTTGACCATCTACGCGCGCTCCGGCGGGATCGGCAGATCCCGCCTCTTTCTGGCGGATCCGCCAAAGTCTGGAAGGCCAGAATGTCGACTTTGCAGCGGCCCTGAGCTGGCGCTATTCGCTTGACACCCAACCCCATCTATGATACAATGGTTTTGCCATCATTACTGCTAGCAAAGCAAATCCTGTTACCACAGCATGGGCCGCAGTACTTTTCGCGGCTTGGGTTTCAGGATGGGCGCTCCGCGAAGCAGGAGACTGTCGAGCACCATCCAGGGGTCTCTCTCATGGGATCGGGTGGCTTTGCCTCCCCGGGTACCACGCTATTCCAAAACAGCCAGATTCGGTCTTTGCGATTCCGAACAGAACTTCAGAAGGAGGGAGTGGGATGAAGTCAAAGCTAACCAGGGTGGTGGTTATCTCTTTGTCTGTGATGGCGGCTTTCGTCCTGGCGTCGTCCGATGGCGCTCCAAACGCAAAGGCAACTCACGAGACCCGACTCCAGGCGCCGCCGTTTCTGTCGGAGGCCAGTGCAAGGGCTGAATCCGCAGCGCTTTCCATCGGCGAGAAACTAGATGACGAAGCTGGCATCTCTGCCTGGTGTCAAACGGCCGGGGCAATCGATCTCAACCTCGTCGCCGACCAGTATCAGATCATTGAAACACAGACAGACTCCTATATCCTCGGCTCCGTTAGTGCGCCCGGCTACATCGACGATTGGGATCAGCATGTCTATGTGCACGCTGATGGCTGGATAGTGGCATACTATATGAACACCGACGTGACGGGACGAATTGTCAACCTACGCGAGAGAACCATCGAGTCAACACTGGTCGAAAACATGGTCAATTCCATGGCGGGCGAGGCCAGTACGTCCTGCATCGCAGCGTCACTATATGACTTCCGTTTTCCCAATGCCACCAAGATGCTCTTTATTGCCGAAAATGACGCCGATGGAGCCACCTACACGATAAACATGCCCCTGAGTTATGAATACATGGAGAGAAGTTGGGCAAAATGGAACGACGGTGGATACTGCGACTTTAGAATAGATGGAGTCCAGCTGACAGCGATAGTGAACCTAGGCGAGTATTGCATCGGGCCAGTCACGTATGCACAGCTTATACCGGGCGTTAACCATGAGGTAAACGTAAGTGGAAGTACGGCTGACTACGGCGTGCTGATATTGACCTACGCGGTGCCATGATGAAAACCCGGGGATTTGTCTTGGCATTGCTCGTCCTGGCAGTATCCTGGGCACTGGTCGTGCCGGCAAGCAGGTCGCAGGAGCAGGAGGACTTTGTCATCGTGGGCGCCGATGCCGTCGCCACCCGGGCAGCCGGAATGTCTTTGACCCTCCCCATACCGCTGGAGGCCCGTTTCATTATGGAGCGGGCCGATGCACTGAACGATGCCCATGTCGAGGCTGTGCCCGAGCTGCTGCCGATGGCCCTGGAGCCGCGTTATATCCTGGAACGGACTGATACACTAGCCCTGCGCGAGATAATGCCAATATCCGGGGACATACCCACTCTGTTGGAGCCTCGCTTTATCTTCCAGAGGGCGGATACCAGTCGGGGAATTCAGATGGCATATCCTCGTGAGTTGATCGGCGATAAGACGGCTCCATTGCTGTCTATCTCCACCCCGCAGTTGCAGGCCGATTCGGCGACGGTCAGTTGGCAGACCGACGAGTTCGCCGATAGCTTGCTGGAGTACGGCCTGGCCCCCGGATCCTTCCCGGAGGCCGTATACGATCCGCACTACACCACGTTGCATACGTTCACCCTTTCGGGCTTGTTGTCCGACACCACGTACTACTGCCGGATCACGAGCACCGATCGCTCCGGCAATTCGGCATCCACGACGAGCGGCTGCCAGTTCACTACGACAAGCGCTTCCTACATCTACTTGCCGCTCGTCACACAGTAAGCGACTCGATGATTCGCCGGTACTGAAAGGGCTCTGGGGGATTCCATTCCGTCACGACTCTCGCCCAGGCGGGTGACAGGGCGGGGTGGTAGAGCCGTTCCACCTCAGCGCATCCGGCGGCGAGCGGTACACAGCTTTCGCATCCCGCGCCGTGATCTTGACGTACTCCCGCACCGTGGGCGTCCTCACGGACCGGCCGGTGCTGGAGCCCATCCCCACAGCGCATCCAGCGGCGAGCGATACACATGGAACACAGCGGCCCAACAGTGAAGGCCGGCGGGGCAGATTCCCAGGCCTGGTAGGCCGGCGCCCTGGCGATCCCCGGCGAGCTTGCTGGGAGTAGCAGACTTTGCAGCGGCCCTGCACATCAATATTGAGGACTGGACAAACCCGAACATTTGCGCCACACTGTCCTCTGCCG
>CAYRXM010000220.1:0-4213 GCA_964428175.1 uncultured Anaerolineae bacterium | reverse complement strand
AGTGGTATGTTCCGTTCGACGGTCAGGCGGATTTTGTCCAACGCGCCCCCGTCGAGCACCAGCGGGGTGAGCGGGTTGACGTAGGCCAGCGCAAAGGGACGCTCGCCCAGATCGCCGCGCAAGGCATCGAGCAGGTCGAGCACATCGCCAAAGCGCCGCGCCTCCGAGACCAGCAGCACCAGCGGCTTGGTGGTGTTGGCGATCATGTCGAGCGTGGCGTACAGGTCGGCGATCGATGGCGGCTGATCGTGCAAAATGCCGGGTGTCGAGATCGCGTCAAAGGCGGGCAGGGCGTGGCCCAGGCGCACCACGCGGGCCAGGTGCTCGCGTGTGAAAGGGGTCGGCCGGTCGGTGAGCGGGTCTTGATAGTGCAGCGCTGTGACGCCGACGCCAAAGCGCGTGGGTTCGCTCTCGCCCAGCACAAAAGCCGGGTCGCCGCGCCGATCAAATAGCTCGATTTTTGACGGCGACTGGCTCAACGCCCATTCGATCAGCGCGGGTGGGATATGTGCCCGTTCGTCTGCCGCCGTGGCCCCGACGCGGACGAATGCCTGCCGCGCCCACGGCGCATCGACGCGCAGGCCGACCGTCCACAAGATGTCGAGCGCGGCGCGGTGGATTTGTTCGATCTGGGCGGGCGAGAGCAGGGTCAGTTGTGGGCGGGCGATGTTTGGCGCGATCATTTACAACTCGGTGATCGTTTCGCGCAGGTGGATGCCGCGTTGGGCGTACCCGGCGAGCAAATCATCCCAGCAGCCCGGCGCGCTCCCAACATGCTCTGGCGGGCAGATGCCCCGCTGCCGGAACAGCCCTTTGAGCACCTGCCGGGCGACCAGCGTGCAGGTATAGCCGGTGGTGCGCGCCATCGAGTGGGTACGCGTGGCCGCGTCGTAATGGTCGAGCAGATCGTAGGTGTAGCGCAGATGCCGCCCGGCCTTTTCCCCTTCGACGATCACCTGCATCACGGTCAGGTCGGCCTGGCCCTCGGCCAGTTTCCATTGTTTGAATAACAGTTTGGATGTCAGCGATAAGGGGCGCACCCAAACGCCGTCTATCTCGACTGGCTCGGCGCTGAAAAAACCGCTCTCACGGAAAACGCGCATCAGGTTGACGTGACCGGGGTAGCGCAGCGTTTTCTCCTTCATCCAGGGCGCGTCGAGCGTACGCGCGAGGGTGCGCAGGCCGTCGGTGTTGAACGCTTCCAGTGTGCCCACGCCGGGCAGGTCGATCAGTTCGACGTCGGACAGCGCCGGGCGGGTGATCAGCTCGCCGCGCTCGACATAGCGCGCCGGGCGGGTATATTCCTCGATCACGTCGGCCGGCGAAAAAACGGCCTTGTACTCGTAGGGCCACTGTCGCACCTGGGGCAGCCCGCCGACGTAGCACAGGTAGCGGGTGACGCGGTCGATCTGCCCCGCGACGTATCCGGCAACGATGTTGCTCAGGCCCGGAGCCACGCCGCAGTCGACCACGGCGGTCACGCCCTGGGAGCGGGCCAGCTCGTCGAGCAAGAACGCATCCTCGGGAAAAAAGGAAATGTCGACCACCGGCCTGCCGCTCTCGATGATCTGCCGGAGCGTGTCAAAGCCCATCCAGCCAGGCACGGCACACACAACCAGGTCGGCATCGGCAGCAATGGCGGCGACTGTGCCCGGCCGGCGCAGGTCGGCCTGCACAGTCTGCACCGGCGCGGTTTGCGCCAGTTTGTCCAACGCCTGGGGGTTCAGATCGACGGCGGTGACGGTGAATTCGGCGGCCAGGTCGCGCGCGATCGCACTGCCGACCAGCCCCGCGCCGAGTACGGTGATGTTCATAAAGTATCCTCCTGATGTTTATTTTATAGTTGTAGGCTGGGTTGAACGAACGTGAAACCCAGCCATTCCAGCCATCGTTATCATACACCATGCGCTGCATTTTGACCAACCGGGCACAGAGGATTATAATAGGTCTCAATGTACTCGTGCGCCTGCGATGGCGCTAGTTGGTGCAAGGAGGAAAACATGGCGCGTATGGGTTGGATGCAGACGTTGGGATCGATTGGCAGTGTCTTGACCGTGCTGGTATTGTTGGCCGGTTTGATCGTGGCCCTGGTGAGCTATTTCAGAGGCAAAAGCAAAGTGGCCTTGATCGGCGCAATCGGGTTCCTGATTTTGTTCTTGTTTGGCTGCTGCTCGACCAGTTGGGGTTTTGCCGATGCCCCGATCGTGAAGGCCATTCAGCGGGGCAGCCCCGTGAAAACGCTCGTCACCTATTACGGCATCAAGGCTGTCGTTCTCTTTTTGGCCGGGCTGCTCAACCTGGTCGGATTTGGAGCGATTGTGGCCGCCGTGGTGATGGGGAGCAAGAAGCCCCTTGAAAACAAAAAGAACCAAGAAGACAAAAAGGAACAAGGGGACTGAAAACCGCCGCATTCGATTACGATCTGCCTGAATCGTACATCGCCCAGACGCCGGTCGAGCCGCGCGACAGCGCCCGGCTGATGGTCGTTCACCGCGATACAGGCCGCATCGAACACCGCATTTTCAGAGAAATCGGCGAATATCTGCGCCCCGGCGACCTGCTGGTCGCCAATCAAAGCCGCGTCATCCCGGCGCGGCTTTTTGCGCGCAAAGTGCCGGGCGGCGGCCGGGTCGAACTGCTGCTGCTGGCTCGCCGCGACGAGCGAACGTGGGAGTCATTGGTCAAAGGGCGCAAGACGCCGGTCGGCACGCGTCTTGTGCTGCCTGATCCGGCGAGTGGCGAGGTGCGAGCCGAGGGCGAGATCGTTGCCTGGACGGAAGCCGGTGGGCGGCTGATCCGCTGGGATCGGCCCATCGACGCGCTGCTCGACGATCTGGGCATCGTGCCGCTGCCGCCGTATATCCATACGCCGCTCGCCGACTCGGAGCGCTACCAGACCGTTTATGCGCGCGCGGCTGGATCGGTGGCCGCGCCGACGGCGGGGCTGCATTTTACGCCCGAACTGCTGGAACGGCTGCGCGGGCGGGGCATCGAGCTGGCCTTTGTCACCCTCGATATCGGTCTGGACACCTTTCGCCCGGTCGAGACGGAGAACATCGAAGATCATCACATCCACACCGAGCGCTGCACGCTTGCGCCGGAGGTCGCCGGGCAGATCAACCGGGCCAAAGGAGAGGGGCGGCGGGTGATCGCCGTGGGCACCACCAGCGTGCGCGTGCTGGAGACGGCGGCGAAGAAAGCTGTCAGCTGTCAGCCGTCAGCCGTCAGCGAGCCGCAATCGGCAGTCGTCAACGCTTTTGACGGCCCGACCGATCTGTTTATCTATCCGGGGTACGAGTTTCGCGTGGTCGATGCGCTGATCACTAACTTTCACCTGCCCCGGTCGAGTCTGTTGATGCTGGTCAGCGCGTTTGCGGGTCGTGAGTTGATGATGGCGGCCTATGAGGAGGCCAGGCGGGAGGGGTATCGTTTTTTCAGCTTTGGCGACGCGATGGTGATTGTGTGAGTTGGTTTTTTCTCGTGTCGACGGTCTCCGTCGGCACGAGAAAACTCTATAGGAAAGTGATTTTGGTATTGACGTTCAGATGGGGTGATGATATACTATTCGTATTACAGTTGGTCTATCGTTATGGAGTTCGTATGAATACAATAACAGTTTCTCCAAAATTTCAGATTGTCATTCCACAAAGGATTCGAAAATCTTTGGGACTTGAGCCTGGGCACAAGGTTCAGGCCATTCTTTACGAAAACCGCATCGAACTCATCCCCATCCAGCCGATGCGATCCATGCGTGGTTTTTTAAAAGGGATTGACACCTCGATTGAGCGTGAGGCTGACCGGGTATGAATATCGTCGATTCTTCAGGTTGGCTTGAATATTTTGCCGATGGGCCAAACGCCGACTTTTTCGCCCATGCCATCGAGGACGTTGAAAATTTGATCGTTCCGGCCATCAGCATCTATGAGGTGTTCAAAAGGGTATACCAGCAGCGGGGGGAAGGCGATGCCTTGCAGGCAGTTGCCATGATGGAACAAGGCCGGTTTGTAGCACTCGACACGACACTGGCGATGAGTGCGGCCAAGCTCTCTTTGGATTTCAAGATACCAATGGCGGACAGTCTCATTTTAGCCACGGCGCGATTGCACGATGCCACGCTTTGGACGCAGGATGCAGATTTCAAAGGGATCACCGGGGTTGAGTATCAGTAGATGGAAAATCTTATTATGTAAACTCGGGTTCTGACTTGTCATAG
>CAYRXM010000219.1:0-4297 GCA_964428175.1 uncultured Anaerolineae bacterium | reverse complement strand
CAACACCCTATCCTACACTCTTTCCCTACACGACGCTCTTCCGATCTAGAGATAGCAATAGAGGAGACAGTGTCAAGGTGCACTTCCGCAAGCCGAAGTGAGAACAAAGCCACGAAGAAGGCGATAACACCGATGCCGAGACCGCCCAGCGTCCCCGCGCCAATAGCTTGCCATCTCTTTCGTTTGTCCTCCTGTATGCATCTCTGGCACACATCGAAAACATGGTGCTGGAAATCCCAAGTTCTGGTCGATTGTTCAGTCACCGTTCTCATAAAACCGGCCTGCCTGGTGAAACTCCAAGTCACCGTGTATGCCGTCACGAACTTCCGGGTCTCACCATCGCCAGCCGGTCGTCCACAGATAGCGCATGTTTTCATCACTCTCTCCTCGTTTGAGCCTGGTTGACACAAGGCTAAAGAACAAGCTCATCCTTCCAAAGATCATCCCGCAAAGGCTAGCCCTCCTCCGCTCTAGGTGTCATTGCCATCTTTCACCTGACGGCTACCTATGCGACCAGTATGGCACCTATTTGTCAACTTGCTCCCAACTGACACGATAGCCATGTCCTCTAGAATATTCATCACAGAACTCGCGGTTGACGCGAGCAAATTCATCGGCAAATTCATCGTTCGCAAAGACAAGATAGACATAATAGTCGGCACCTGCGGTGCCAGGAGGAACGGCGCGCACCTTTGTTTTCAATGCATCGGTCACTTTTTTCTCTTCACTGCTCTTTACCACCGCGGATATGAGTGGAGCGACGATGTATTGGGCGGCTAAAGCAGCAAAAAGGTATGAGAATGGGAGGATTATCGCGGCATTGAAGATGACTGCCACTATTGCGTGGCCTAGTGGTTTTGAGGAGGGACTAATGTCTGCAGATGTTTGATAAGCCCATGGATACCCGAAAAGGATCACCAGCGGGATAGCGAAACAGATGAAGAGAGGGAACAGAACATGTGTGACAGCCTCGATCCGCCTCTTCAGTCTCGACTCACTTTCCCGTCTGAGTAGACCGTGTTCAGCACAATAAGGGACTTGAAATTCGTAGGTTAGTTCTGTGCCGCCAGGGGTCCAGCTAACTTTGCGATCACAGACTATGGCTTTAGGCTGTCCACAGACCACGCACATATCTGGGAACCGTGCAACTAACGGTTTGCGATAGGGCATATGCCAAAAGCGAATACTCTCCGCCTTCAACCGGTATATAGTTGACACATCCTCCTCCTTCTTCGAAAGGCACTAAAAAAGCCCGCCAAACCGGGTTTACGGTTAGCAGGCCTTGTACTACAATGATTTTTATCGCGAGTGCACCAATCGCCCCGATTTGTATCTTGGTTTGACACGTAGCGTATTACTTTACACTTTCAATAATACTGCCAAAAGAGAAAGCTGTCAATGGATGGCGACAAAATTTAAGGTCTGTGTACGTTTTTCTGTGTCGTATCGCTGTAAAGAAAAAGCCCCCGCTCTTTGGCGGGGGCTTTGGGGGAACGATCACGCGGCCTTGACCGCCGCGTCGATTGTGCTCTTGCCGGCGTCCAGGATGGCGTCGATCTCATCGCCGCCTTGAGCCTGTCGATGCCCGGCTTGTCCGCCCTGCTCGCGACCAGCTTGCACTGGATGGCGAACTCGATCCACGCTTCCTTGACCTCTTTGCGCCTTTCCTCGTCGTGGTCGAGCCGGCTGCCGCCGATGGTCTTGGCGATTACGTCGCCGATGATGCTGGCCGGGACGATGTTACTGTCCCTGTCAAAGTTGAGCACGTAGCTGTTGTCTCTGAAAACATTGTAGTGGTCGCCGGCGAAATACGACTTGTCGCCCACCATTTGCCTGTGCGTCAGCGGCTTGCGCGTGCCGTCGGACTCGACACATAGGTGCAGTATCACATCGAACCAGTATGGAATCTTGCGCCCAATCGCGCCCTGCAACTCGATTGTCACCTCGGTTGGTTCGAGAGCTCCTTGCCGTTTTCGTCCATGTGCTCCACCTCTTTGGTGTGGCCGATGAACGCCACATGCGCGTTGACGCGCCGTGCCGCGTTCACGACGGCCTGCATCTTTTTGAGCATGTCGCCCCAGTAGCGGTGGTCGGTTGACGAGATGATCATATCGGTGATGCGTTGGAGCTCGTCAATCGTGTCGATGATGACGGAGCCGATGAGCAAAAAGGCAGCGATCGATCATTCCCATCACACAATCAGCCCTTGCCTCCTCGCCTTGACCACTGCCTCCGGGTTGGACATAGCCCTGATCCTGTTCCGAATCCGCTCCACGCTGCGGCGCACGGTGCGATCCGAGACGTGCAGTCGCTCGGCGATCTGCGCAACGGTATAGCCATCGGCCAGGAGCTGCAGCGTCTCCAGATCGGCGACATCCCACTGCGCTCGATCCATCTCCCGTTTGCGTCGGGCGATACGTGGGCTGTAGTAGGTCGCGCCACGCAGGGCGTGCTCGACCGCGTGTACCAACTCGACCAGTGGCTCTGATTTGTGTACATAGCCATCAACGGCCAGATCGTCGATCAGGCGCGCCAGCCAGATGCCCTCGTCGTGGCCACTGAACACGACGACCTTGAGTTCAGGGTGGATGGTGTGCAGTTCGTGGATGGCTGCGACCGGGTCAAAATCGTGCTCGCCTTCCAACTCCAGGTCGAGGATCAGGAGATCGGGCCTACGTCGGTCAACGGCGGAGACGAGCTCGCAGCCACGGGTGAGTTCGGCAACGAACGTGTGGCCGGCGGTGCGCTGCAAATAGTCGCGGATCGCCGCGTGGAGGCTGAGGTGATCATCGAGCAGGATCATCTGCGCCATCAGGAGATCCTTTCCTTGTAGGCAGATAGATGGTAAAGGTCGTTCCCCGGTCGCTATCACTCACCTCGATGCGCCCGCCATGCCGGGCGACGATGCCGTGCGCCACGGCCAATCCTAGCCCCATTCTGCCACCCTGTGCGGTCCTGGCGAACGGTTCAAAGAGGTGGGCGCGGGATTTCTCGTCCAGGCGCAGTCCGCTGTCCGTGACCGCCAGGATGATGCCATCCGGCCCATTGGCCGTCTCGAAGGTCAGCGTCTTTTCCACCCGATCTCCTTGCGCCAGGGCAGCCAGGCCGACCAACACCTGGGCGATCTGGCCGGGAACGGCTTCGATCAGGTGGAGGTCAGGAGCCAGGTGTGTCTCCAGCCTGACCTGCCGGCCGGCCAGCAATTGCAGCAGGTCGCGGCTGTCGTCGATCAGCCGGTTCAGGTCGAGGGGCGCCGCCGGCTGCTCCGGTTGCTCGCGGCTGAAGGCGATCAGCTGCTCGACCAGGCGGCCGATCTCGCGGGCAGCGCGGCGGATTTCGACCAGGTGCGGATCGTCGCCGGCACAGCCATCCAACGCCAGCAGTTCGGCGCAGGCGTTGATGACGGTCAGGTGATTGCTCAGGTCGTGAGCGACCCCGCCGGCCAGACGCTGCAGCGCTTCCATCCGCTGCATCTGTTCCAACGCGGCCAGGTCACAGGGCAGGCTCATCGCACGGCTCCTGTTCATCGACCTGAAAGGCAATCTCGACCGGCTGCCCGGCGATGCCTGACAGGGTGCGCTGGATGGGGGTGAAAAGCCGGTGTTCCAGCCATTCCCTGACGTAGGGGTTGGGTACCCCGATGGTAACGCGCGCTGAACCATTGCCGAGGCCATCATTTCCGACTGATTCCCAGGCCAACAGCGTGGCCGGCCTGAGCCAGGCGTTGAACGTGGCGCGGGTCATTTGCAGTTCCAGCTCGCTCAACGCGGACTGCCACAAGGTCTGTGCTTTTTGATCGGGTGGCGATAGACTCGCCGAGGTTGAATGTGCCTCCGACGACGCCGCATCGTCTTCTGGCCCATCCCGCGTTATATCCAATATCGCTGCATTCGGCATCCTACTCCGTTCTCGCTGCTCCTCCTTTCTGGCGTTCTCCAAAACGACTTCGGCATAGCCAACCAGCCGCTCCGGCTGGATGCCGCGGGCCACGGCGGCCAGGACGGCCTGGTACACCTCGTCAGCCGAAAAAGGATCGCCGCTCTCCACGAACCGGCGCAATCCCAGGCGAATGCCGGGCAGGTCGTAGCGAACGTTCTCCACACCCTCGATGCCCTGGATGCTGGCCGCCTGCAAGAGCAGGTAGGCGCGGCTCAGAGGATCGTCGTCTCGAACCCGACCGCCCCCGGCAGTGCCTCCGGTAGTCTCCCCGGCAGATGCTCCGGTGGGCCGGCCTGACTCAGCAGGCTGGGCCGCCCCGGTGAGCACCCCGGCAGGATTCCCGGTGAGGTTCTCGGTG
>CAYRXM010000218.1:0-4329 GCA_964428175.1 uncultured Anaerolineae bacterium | reverse complement strand
AAGTTTGCCATAGCTTTGTTAAAGCTCAAAATCGGACATTTGTCCAAAGTCCAATACAATCATCTTGTGCTGGAAAATATCAAGCTCGCCAGATCGGGCGGGCGTGGCTGGAATCATCATATATGGGAGAAAAAATGACCAAATCGATACCACAAGAGATCAAAGCCCAGGTTCAGACCATTGTTGAACAGTTTAACCAAACCGTCGTCTGCGAACCGGAGACCTTTTTCTCGGTGCGTTTTCGCGGCCAATACGCCTACCTCGATCGAGATGATTATGGGCCGGTCGGCCCACGTGGGCGGCTGACCTGGACCGGGGATATGGCAAACTGGGATTTTGCCATCTATACATACAGCAGCGAGCGCTATGACCCGGAAGAGTGGATGTTCTCTGGAGCTGAACACCTGGATGGCACGGTCGAAGGCGCGTTGCGGGCGTGTATGGAAGCCTATCCGTAATAAATCATTGCAATAAGTTGCCATCTGTGGTATACTGATGGTATGGAATTCAGAGAATTACTCCGCATTGTGGGCCATGAACCGGTGTTCGAGACCGGCCTGCTCCTGGCCGGCCCGGTCAATCCCGTCGACGTGCGCCGCCAGCTCTCCCGTTGGACGGCCGCCGGGCGGCTGCATCAACTTCGACGCGGCCTTTATGCCCTCGCCGCGCCCTATCAAAAGGTCAAGCCGCATCCCTTCCTGGTCGCCAACCGGCTGTCGCCCGGCTCCTACGTCAGCCTGCAATCGGCGCTGGCCTATTACGCGCTGATCCCCGAGTACGTGCCCGTTGCCACCAGCGTGACCACGGCGCGGCCAGTGCGCTGGCAGACGCCGCTGGGCGACTATGCGTTTCGTCACATCAAAACCGGGCTGTTCTTTGGCTACCGGCACATCGACCTGGGCGACGGGCAGCGGGCCTTTGTCGCCACGCCCGAAAAAGCGCTGCTCGACCTGATTCACTTGCAGCCGGGCGGCGACGAACTGCCCTTTCTCCAGGAACTGCGCCTGCAAAATCTGGAACGGCTCGATCTGGCCGAACTGGCTCGCCTGGCCGAACAGGCGAGCAGTCCCAAGCTGTCGCGCGCCGCCGTGCAGATCGCTGAATTGGCCCAGGCCGAGGAGTACGAAACGCTGTGAAAGCCTATCTGGTCGAACTCGTCCGCGCCGGACCGTCATAGCGGCCCGACGCCGGGAACTGTCAGACTGTCAGAACAGTCAATGTGTCAGAGCAGGGTGTTTTTTGGCTGACAGTGCGAGGCGACGGTGGGCCGAAAGCGTGTCCGATTGCGGAACTGTCAGGGCAATGTGGGCAAAAAACGTTGTTCTGACAGTCTGACAGTTCTGACAGTCAAAGCGCCTGCCGGAACTGTCAGAACTGTCAGATTGTCAGTGAGCCTCTGGCACAGGGTGTTTACTCTGACAGTGCCAGGCGGTAGTGAACGGTGATCGATTTGTTTGAATTGTTCCGCTGCTGCATTTCGATCCGGGCATCCGCGACCAGACTGCGCAGCAGTGGTTCGATTTCGGATGTTTTGGCCGTCAGCGCGCGGGTCAAGTCGCGTTGTGATGTCCATTCGGTTCCTCGTTTGGCTAATGTCTCCAGGATGCGCTGCTCCAGTTTGTCCTCTTCGGTGCTGTTCAGGTGAACCAGCAGTTTGTGCAGGTTCTCTCGCCACCCGTCGACGATCTCTTGGGCGCGGTACACATGGCGCGGTTCGATCACCACCGGCAGCGTTTGAGCGTCCAACGCGGCCAGGATGATGGCGATCTTGATCAACATGGTGCCCAGGCGGCCATAGCTGGGGATACACTTGTCGTTAACCAGGCGGTCTTTGAGCATGTCATAGCTGGTCGCTCTGGCGTACCGCTCCCACGCCTGCCAGGCTTCGCCGTCGCGTTCCAGGATCACCGGGTGGCAGGCCAGCGGTGAGGACAATTGCACCTGCTTGTTGGATTGGACATTGTCCTCGGTTGAGTCTGTCTCCATTTCTGTGATGTAGGCCATCGGCATAGGCAGCAACTGCGTGGCCAGCCGCTGCAGCCGCTGGATCAGGTCGGGTGGAAAAGAGCAAGGCGGCGGCCAAAAACGCCAGGCGCCGACATCATCGCTGCCCACCAACGCAAAGCGGGCAAAAAAACCATTGGCCCACAAGCGACGGCTGCCAAAGTGCTCGGCCATATCGCCATAGGTGGTCACGCCATAGATCATCAGGTAGGGCTGTTTGACCAGTTCGCGACCGCGCGCCAGCGTGTTGCGCGTCAATGCCTCCGGTGGACAATCGTACAGATCGAGCACCATCGGCAGCAGCCCGGCCGTGAACTCGCGATTAAACGATTCGAGCAGTTTAGCCGCTTCTTCGAGCAACCAGCCGCGTTGCGCGGTCAGGCAGCGTTCTTTTAGCCAACGCGACTGCACTTCTATCTGCCACTCGTGAAACGTGGATGGGATGCGCGTGCTGAGATCGAGGGCCATCGCTTCGGGCGTCTGCTGATCGGCGAGCATAAAGTACTCCATATCGGCTTGGCGCAGCAAATTGCGCGCTACGCGCAGGGCGGTGCTTTTCCGTTGGATGGTGCTGGGTCCCACGTAAAGCATATACAGGTTGGGATAGATAGCGTTCATATCCACGCTGACCGGTAGATAGAGCCGGCGGGCAATGGCCAGCCCGCCCAGAAACAAGGCCACGGCGATGTGGAAAGGCTTGGGCGTCATCGGCGACGCGCTGCCGGCAAAGTCGACATAGTCGTCTACCCAACGGCCGGCGGTGGCCGCTGCCGCGCATTGTTCCGGCGTCAGTCGGGCGTATTCGGGCAGGTCGGGACAGCGACCGGCGTTGGAGAGCAGTTCGATCCGCGCCGTGGGTGCGGCGGCCGGCATTTTTTCGCCGGACGGCGCAGCGACGGTTGAATTGGGCGCCGGCCGAGGATGCGCCATTCCGGCCTCCAGCCCGCTCGCGATCGTCGCCAACGCCTCTTTTTCGCCCAGACCGCAAGCGGCTGCGGCATCAAGCAAGCCGCGTTCCACGTCGAGGCGCGCCAGCCCGGCCCACGGCACGGCAACCAACTGGCCCAGCACAAAAGCAGCCCGGTTGAGAGTGTCGTTGCGTGTGCCCTCTGGCGCGCGCCGCACATTGTCCAGTTCGGCTTGAACAACTTGTTCCGCATACGCATTGGGGATTGGCTCAGGCGAGACAACGGCCGGCGGCGCAGCGACCAGAGATCGAGGCCCGGTCAGCGCCCTGACCAGGGCTGGCGGAAGCGGCCTTATTTCTTTGCCCCCACTCCAGACATACGGCCCATTCTCCGTCGCACTGGGTGGCGCGACCACATAGCCGCCGTTAGCCCGCGTGTCGATGCCCTTCCCCAACTGGCCGACGGTATTGCGCAGTTCGACATCGGGCGGCGCGGCAAAGTAAAGGTGCTGCCCGCCGCTGGGTATATCCGCACACACCGTGTCGATCTGGTCGGCGTCGATGTCGAGCTGGCGACACAAATCCCGCCAGATAGCCGGCCCGTCAAGGCCGTTTTTGACATCCAGATCGACCACCAGCAGGCCGGACCGCCCGCAAACCAGGCCGATATTGGCCCCCGGCGAATCGGTCCACCATCTGCGCACCTGCTCCAGGTCGGTTGTCGCCCGCTCGCGCCACTCGCGGATCAGCGGCGTCTTGCGCAGCCGCACCAGTGGAAAGACGGCCATATGCCGCTCGGCTAACGCCAGAGCGGCCTGCATCAGTTCAGGCATGGACGCCTCTTTTCTGACCGGCATACCACCGCGCCTGGAGCAAGAGGCCGCGCCGGCGAAGCCGCCAAAACAGCGCTCGACTGCCGGCCTGTTTGGCCTTTTGCGCCTGGTCGAGGAGCAGTTGAGCGCGGTCGAGCAGACCATCTCGATCAGGTTGGGATCGCGCGTTTGGCGTCAGCGTCATTTATCCCCTCCATTGTCGGTCAGTCGACTCCACAGCGACTCGTCGGGCGGCGACCAGATGCCGCGACGCTGCGCTTCGGCCTGAATCAGCCGGCGAATCAGGTCGGAGCCATTACGTCCGTCCTGGATTTGCAGGCATTCCAGCAGCACCCGCGACAGCGGATCGAGGTAGAGGTGCGTTTTCAGCGGCCTGACGCCCTGGGCCTGAACAATTTCCTTGGTAATACAGTCCATAACAATAACGTCCTTTCTAGCATCAGTCTGAAACGGCCCTTGAAAAATGATATAACTGGAATCAGGGCACCTGTGCCAGGTGGAAACGTAACAGGCGACCATCTCGCCAGCGCAGATTGGCGGCATTGAAGCGCTGGCAGGTGGTCTCCATCGTCTGCTGTTGTTCGG
>CAYRXM010000217.1:0-4701 GCA_964428175.1 uncultured Anaerolineae bacterium | reverse complement strand
ACACCCTATCCTACACTCTTTCCCTACACGACGCTCTTCCGATCTCAGTCCTCGACACGGCAGCGCCAGGGGTGTATACTGGGAAAAACACGCCAGAGGAGGAACGATGCCCAACCACCTGCACAACGAAACCAGCCCCTACCTGCGCCAGCACGCCGGCAACCCGGTCGACTGGTATCCCTGGGGCGAGGCCGCGCTGGACAAGGCCCGCGCCGAAGACAAGCCGATCTTTATGAGCATCGGCTATGCGGCCTGCCACTGGTGCCACGTGATGGCCCACGAGTCGTTCGAGGACGAGCAGACCGCCGCCCTGCTGAACCGCCACTTTGTCAGCATCAAGGTCGACCGCGAAGAGCGGCCCGATCTGGATCGCATCTACATGGCCGCCGTCCAGGCCATGACCGGCAGCGGCGGCTGGCCGATGTCGGTGTTTCTCACCCCCGAGGGCGTGCCCTTTTACGGCGGTACCTACTTTGCCCCGCAGCGGCGCTATGGCATGCCCGCCTTCCGCGATGTCTTGCTGGCCCTGGTCGACGCCTGGGACAGGCGGCGAGACGATCTGCTCCAGAATGGGCAGCAAATTTTGACCGTGCTGCGCGAGCAAAACGCCGCGCCGCCCGGCCCGGCGCAAGACCTCGATCCGAGGGCGCCGGAAGCGGCCCTGTCGCGCCTGCAAGCCCAATTCGACCCCGACGGCGGCTGGGGCGGCGCGCCCAAGTTTCCGCAGCCCATGGCCCTGGATTTCCTGCTCGGCTATCACGCCCGCAGCGGCGATCCGGCGGCGCTGGAAATGGTCGAGCAGACGCTGCAGGCGATGGCGCGCGGCGGCATATACGACCAGGTGGGCGGCGGCTTTCACCGCTACAGCGTCGACGCGCGGTGGGGCACGCCGCACTTTGAGAAAATGCTCTATGACAACGCCCAACTGGCCCGCGTCTACCTGCACGCCTGGCAGATCACCGGCGACTCGCTGTACCGGGCCGTGGTCGAGGAGACGCTGGACTATGTCGCGCGCGAGATGACCGATCCCGGCGGCGGATTCTACGCCACTCAGGACGCCGACAGCGAGGGCGAGGAAGGCAAATTCTACACCTGGACGGTCGACGAGGTGCAAAGCGTGCTCGGCAGCGACGCGCCGGCCCTGATGCGCGCCTATGACATCACACCGGCGGGCAATTTCGAGGGCAAAAACATCCCCCGTTGGGTCGGCACCTGGGCCGAGCGAACCGCGCTGACCGCCGCCCGGCAGCGGCTTTTCGAGGCGCGCCGGGGCCGCGTCGCGCCCGCGCTCGACCACAAGGTGCTGGTCTCGTGGAACGGGCTGATGCTGGCCGCCTTTGCCGAGGCCGCGCGCGTGTTGGACAGCCCGGCGTATCAGGCCGCTGCCTTGCGGGGCGCCGATTTTCTGCTCGACCACCTGGCCGCGCCCGGCGGCCGGCTGTGGCACGTCTGGAGCGGCGGGCAGGCCAAGATCGACGGCTTTTTGGAAGACTATGCCGGCCTGATCGAAGGGCTAATCGAGCTGTACCAGACCACCTTTGACCGGCGTTGGTACAGCGCCGCCGCCGCGCTGGCCCAAACGATGATCGCCCATTTTCACAGCGACGGCCAGTTCTACGATACGGCGGATGACCAACCAACGCTGATCGTCCGCCCGCGCGAGCTGCAAGACAACGCCGTGCCCTCCGGCAGCGCGATGGCCGCGCGCGTCTTGCTGCGGCTGGGCGGCCTGGGGCTGAATGAAGGCTATGTCGAGCGGGCGCGCCGTCTGATCGCGCCCATACAAACGCTGATGGCCCGCTATCCGCTCGGTTTTGGGCAGTGGCTCAGCGCGCTCGACCAGGCCGCGCGGGCGCCGGTCTCGGTGGCCATCGCCGGCGATCCGGGCCGGGCCGACGCTCGCGCCTTGATCGCGGTGTGCCGCGCCGCCTACCGCCCGCACCTGCTGGTCGCTGCCGGCTTGCCCGACGACGCCGACGTGCCCGACGACGCCGACGTGCCGCTGCTGCGCTTTCGCGAGCCGATCGACGGGCGCGCGACGGCCTATGTCTGCACCGGCGCAGTGTGCAAGCCGCCGGTGCAGGATCAAGCCGGCCTGCGGGCGCTGCTGGATGGGTGATCGGCGCTCACAGGCAAGGCCGCCGGTGGAACCTCCCGCCGGCGGCCTTTTTCTTTGCATCCGGGCCGCGATTGTGCTTCCTATTTTCTCCATTGGCCTACCAAAACGGCAGCCGTTTCAGCCCCACCTTGTCGGCATAGATGAACAGCGCCCACAGCGTCCACCCCAGCAAAGTCGGGGCTTAACACTCACCAAAGACAAACTTAACCCTCGGCTCACCCTGATACATTTCTCTTAGTTCCGCATAGTAGGGATCAGTGCCTTCATGCATCAATGTTTGATAACGTGATTCCAGTTCGGGATAATAGGTTCTCAGATATTCAAAAAAACGTTGTTCGGATACGCTCCCCACATCCAGCCGAAGTTTATCTACAAAAATCGGCATATTTTCTGGCAAAGCATTAACCATCGTTTGGACATCCGTGATACCCGGCAGAACCGGCGTAATAAATACCCAGGTATTGATTCCCTGCCGCGCCAGTTCATTCGCCGTGCGAATGTTGGGCAGCTCCCGCTGATCGCTCGTTCGCCGTAAATGCGCCAGGTTTGCCTGCCCTATACAGATGATCAACTTGTCCTTGTAGGCGAGAAACAAATCAATATCATCAAAGAAGACGGGCGCATTCGATTTGGTTGAAAGAATACACGGGATACCATGCGCTTGCAAAACTTGTAGGACACGGCGGGTCAGGCGATATTGCCCCTCAAGGGCCATATAAGGGTCGCTCCGGCTGCCGACGTAGAGAGTTTGGGTGGCGTCCCAAGTCTCAAGTTCTTGGGTGAGGATTTCGGGGAAATTGGTCTTAACCAGAACCTTCTGATTCCAGGTCTGGTCCTGCCATTGAAAGCAATAGGGGCAACACAATTGACAACCATCATAAGCATCAAGTACTGGCACTTTTCCCCCATCTGGCGGGTATTCGTAATCTATCGCTGTCTCGCAAATAATTTCCTTAATCATTCGCTTGGTCCCTTCTCCTCAATGCTAACCACCCCTTGAGGTTAACAGTTTGCCGCCCAACGATAGGGTTCAGGCGCGCGGCGGGTGCGCCGTAGAGCCTTCAATAGCAAACCTGTTTGTGCGCGTTTCTCCTCCGCCTACCGGCTGCGAAGCCGCGTTGATTAAAGGCCGTTGGCCGTTTCTATAGCTACTTTTTTACCCACATAGCGGGTCTTACTCCACCTTCATTGCTTTTTGTAATGTGATGAAGCGTATTGAATGATGTTTTTGATATGCCATTCCCTTGGATTCCAATGTTTCCATCTCCATGAATATAAACAGCTACCTTGTTATTTTTTCCAGGAGTTCGTGTCCACCACCACCAATGCAAATCCATGAAAAGTGCGGTTCTTTTCACATTATTCGCATCTTTACGATCAAACCAATATCTTTGATTTTGTTTTGGATTATCAAGTAATCTGCTACTATCACCAAAATATGATCTAACAACCTCATCCAATGACAATAGAAATACGCGATCAAAGGTATCAGCTCCACCGATGCTTCCATACCAAGGGTTGTCCGCATTTATATTGTGTGTGGTCAATATTCTTTCTTTATCAGAGGAACTGAATCTTTCAAGAAAACTATTATTTAGATAATGCCTGATTTCTGATTGCTCCCATGTAACAGTTTCTTTTTTATCATGATAATCACGTTGTTCGATAATCTGATCAGAAATGATCAACATTCTGTTTTCTTGGATATCCAGAATTTTCCATTGATAATCACCAAAAGTTATTATGCTTCCAATGTTCATTTTACTAATCCTTATTACGGAACCGGTTGATACCCCCCTCAACGGGTTGGGAAACTCACTAATGTGATTTTTGCCTCGGCTATTATCTCTTTCCACTCCGAAGACATAAAGAGCGCAAAATCATGATTTCTAATCGCATGATCCCCGAATTCCGTCTTGATCGTCGCGGTCGGTGGGGCCGGGTGTGAAAAGATATAATTCAATCCCGGCTTCAATGAACACAGGAGCGATCGGTAGTGGGTGGCACGGTTGGTAAGGGTCTCGTCGGCGCATCCGGAAAGTTCATAGATGCCGCTGAGAGAGGTACTGGCGGCCAAGGAATCCTTCGCCAATTGTTTCCGAACCGGATCAAAATATGGATCTTGGGGCAGGGCAACCGCGAGATGGTATTTTTGGGCAAGCTCCTGATAAAGCATAAGGAGTTCGGGCGATATAAACGCCAAACCCATGTGCGAATCTAAATGTCGCACCGCTATTCCTATTCTCAGCAACTTTTCGATCTGTGCCTCAAACTCCCGCTTTGCTTCCGAAATCACCAACCGAGCCAGAGTTTCCTCGGCAGAGTTCCAAAAATCACCATTTGGCGTGTGCAAGCTTGGCGCCTCATCCGCAGGCAACACACCGCGCCCATGATTGAGTGCAAGATGCACTCCAGTTGGGATGTTGTTTTCAATAAGCAATTTAGCCGCATGGTCAACATCTGAGCCAAAGGCCATGACGCTCACAGAAGAGATCGCGCCTGCTTCCCATAACTGTATAGCGCCATCTGCGGTAGTCCCCCTCTTGAGTGTTGTTGAGAAATGAGGTAAGATCAGCATATCG
>CAYRXM010000216.1:0-4748 GCA_964428175.1 uncultured Anaerolineae bacterium | reverse complement strand
GCCTTGCGCAAGACATAGGGCGTCGCCTCGCCGGCCAGCACGGTCTCGACGGCGCGGTTCCAGTGCCGGGCAAAGCGTTCGATGTCGGCGTCGGTGAAATCGCGCACGGTGGTCACGGCGTAATCGGCGCTCAGGCGCGCCCCGCCGGTATAACCGACGATGCGGCTGGTGACCAGGTAGCGGTTTTTGGGATAAGCCGCGGTGAACCGCTCGATGATCCGCGCCGCGCGCTGGCGGGTGGGCATGCTGGCCACTTCGTCCATCCCGTCCAACAGCACCACGCACTCGCCCGCCTGGAGGGGCGTCTCGAAAAAGTCGAGCGGCAGGGGGAGCTGCTGGTTGGCAAAGTACAGCCGCAGGTAATCGAGCAGCAGCCGGGGGCCGTCGGCGCCGTTGTCGGGGCATTCCTTGTCCAGGTAGCGGGCAAAGTCGCGCAAGGGCAAAAACACCGGCAGGCGGCGCTCGTCGAGACCTAACCGTTCTTTGACCCAGCCGGCGGGCGGCGTATTGCGTCTTGCGTCATCGCCGGCGGTCGGCGGTCGTCCGCCTGCCATCATGTCGCGGGCATAAGTGAGGGCCAACCAGCGCAGCAGCGTCGTCTTGCCGCAGCCGGGGTCGCCCAACACGACCAGCCGATCGTACATGCGCAGCGCTTCCTGCACCGGCACCCGCACCTGCTGCACGCTCTCGCCCATCCCGGCCGCGCGCCGGGCCTCGCCGGGAGCGAGTTGGGCCATTTCCTCGACCCAGGTCTCCTCTTCGCGGGCGCTGCGGCGCACAGTGGCGGTGAGGGTGACGTACACCTCTTCCAGGTCGATGCTGACCAGGCCGGAAGCGGAGCGGATGCCCTGCAGCTGCAAGCGGCTGTTGTCCTCGACCACGCGGGCCAGGTAGCAGCCCAGCGCGTCGGCGGGGTCGCAGGTGGCGGGATGGCGGTCAAGCCACTGCGCCAGCACGGGCGCAGCTTCAGGGTTGCGTTGACAGTGCTCCAACAGCAGGTTGATCTTTTCATCCCGCCGCAGGCCGCGCCCGAATTTGTCATGTACCTCTGGAAAGCGGTCCAGCGCCAGCGCGTCGATCTGGGTGTCGTCGAGGCGGTTCAGCCGCTCGCGCAGGGAGGACAAATCGGGCGGGGGCGATTCGATCTGTTCGGCGACAAGCGGCGATGCGCACAACGGACAAACCTGAAATTCATCCGGCCAATCACGATCACATTTGAAACACTTCATCTTTTTTTCCTCCAGCCCAAGCGATCACGCGCACCCGACCCGTTCCACTGCCGCGCTCATTCGTCCGCCTTGGCGCCCAGCACCGTACTCCAGCCCTGAATCACGTCAATCAGCGCCGTCAGCGAAGTCTGACCGCCCAGCCCCCAGGCCAGCAAGGACAGGTAATCGCCCACCAAATCGGCGCCAAAGGCCGGTTTGGCCAGGTAAAGCGTGGCAAACCCGGCTCCAGCCAGGAACAAACTGCCCAAAAGATAGGTGAACCAGGCAAAAATCTGGCGGCGACGCTGAGCGGCCTGCCCCATCTCCAAAGTAAATGCCCCAATCTGGCCTGGTGGTGCGGCAATCGAGACGGCCATCTTGAGCGAGTCTCTCAATCGAGAAAGCAGCGCGGCGACCGGACTCCCTTTGGCCTCGCCGCGCGTCGTCGCAAAGGGATCGTTTGCATCCATCCCCGCCGCTGCCTGCATTTCTCTGGTCTTCTCGATCTCGGCCGCCATCGTTTCGCCCAAAGCCTGGATATCCGTTTCCAGCCTGGTCCAGCCATCGGCGTCATCCGGCGCGAGCCAGTTCAGACGGTTTTCAAGTGCCTGCTGCTGCTTGATCCATTGCTCCGACAGCTTGCCGAGCGCGGCCGCGCCCAATCCGGCCGCCTGGACGCGCACCTCGCCAATCGCAGCGATGCGATTTTCCAGCGTTTCAAAGCGCGCCACCCGGCCCTCGATGTCAAACAGCCTGTCTTTCAGTTCGGACGGCGAGTTCAACGCAGCCACGTCGGACTGGATCGTCTGGGTCTGATGAAGCAGTGATTTGCGGGTTACAGCGTCACCTTCCAACCGGGGCAGCAGCCGATCCTCCAGGTAGCGGAGCTGGGCTACCCATCCTTCGCGCGCGCCCTGCCACTTGAGCAGGAGGGCTTCGGCGTCTTCTGTGACCTGTCCGGCCGGCTTCCACTGCTTTCGGCGCACCAGGGCTTCTCCCTTGACGATCAATGGGTTCAGCCCGGCGCCAAACAGGTCGTGCAGGTCGGCGTCGGCGTTCAGTTCGTGACGGACGGCAGCCAGGCGCGCGATCAAATCGTCGCGCGTTTTGCCCTCCGCCTGATACGCTTTGACTCCCAATCCCAACCCGGCGCCAAAGAGCAGCAGCAGGATGGCCGGCCACGCCGGGTGGCGCACCGACACCGACACCGGCAGCGACACCAGGTCGCCCTCCGTCGATGTCAACAAGACCTGCCCGCTGTAATCGCCCGCCGGCACGCCGCGCAGATTGACCGTCACCGCCGCCGCCAGCAGCCCGCCGCCGGGAATCCGATCCGCCGGCAGGGTCACGGCGATGTGGTCTGCCGGCAGCACATTATGGCTGTCAGCGGTGTGCAGGTCTTGAGGCTGGACCTGCAAGCCGGTCAGCGCCGTGCCGCCTGCCGTCTCGCGCAGGGTCAGGCTGGCGACGGCGTCCTTGCCCTTGACGCCGCGCAGCGCGAGCTGCGCCGGTGAATGGACGATCAGGGTCGGGCGCGTACGGACCTCGACGACGAGCGGAATCGATAGCTCGCCGGGCGTTGGGCCGGCCCAATAGACGCTCAACGTGCCGGTATAGAGGCCGGACACCTCCGGCGGCGAAATCTGTACCACCACCTGGGTCGGCCGTGCCGGAGTCAGTGATTCGAACTCGGTCTGCGGCAGCACGGTCGCTGCGCTGGCCGAGATCGGGTCGCGCGCCCGGCCGTCGCCGGTGGCGTCAACCAGGTCGGAAACCTGGATTTGCACGTCAGTCAGTTCTTCGCCGGCGATCAAGCGCACGCTCGCCGATATGGTGTCGCTATCCACCCGGCCGCTGAGTTTGAGCGCGATCGGGTCGGCCGTCAAAGACACGGTTTGTGCATAACTTGCATTTACCCCCAGCAGCAAAATGGCTGCTATCAACCATCCCATCCAGCGTCGCATGTGACCCTCCCTTTGATGGCTTTGCTGAAAAAAGACCATGTGTTGGTCAAATCACCTGTTGTGGTATTGATCTTGTGCTCATTAAGAATATTCAGCAAAGCTCCAAGATATTTACAGAGCCGGGGTTATCTTGAGACATTACCCAAATCGACCAATGCCGGATCGCCGACCAACTGCGTGCTGGCATTGGGCCATTGGTGTCGATTATACGCCATTCCCCACTTTTTGACCTCATTGGTCACGTATTCGTTCAGGCTGTTCAGGGTCACGAGTCGTGTTCCGGCACGTGCCGCCGCGCCGCGCAGCCCCTGAAGCAGATAATGCGTGAATGCGCCATTCTTTGACTCGGTATGCTCATAGGCCACCTCACCCAGGCGGCAGGCAGCCAGCGTGGCCGTGCCGGTCGCTTCGCGATGCACCCGGCGCTCAAATTCATCATCCATACCCTGCTCGTCGCGCCCGATGCCGGAATGGCAGGCGTCCAGAACGATCACTTTGGCCTGCGCGCCCGACCCGGCAATGGTTTCCTTGAACTCGTCCAGATCGATGGCCGTACGCCGCAGCGACGACCTGCCGCCATCAGCAGGGATCAGGTAGGCCGCGTCCCCTTCAAGCACACCGTGCCCGCCAAAGTAAACCAGCAGCAGATCGCCCGGCCCGGTTTGCCCGGCCATGTTCTCCAACGATTCCCAGATGTTGGCCGCCGTGGGTCTCAGATCGCTCGCTGTCTGGCGGCTGTGCAGCGCGCGCACCGTATAGCCTGCGCCGCGCAGCAGCGCTTCCAGGGCGATCACATCTTCGACGGTGTGCGGCAGCGAGCGGTAGGCGTTTACATACTCGCTCACGCCAATCAGCAGGGCGTAATAGTGCCGGATCTCGGTGGGCGGCGGTGGCGTTTCCGCGCGGCCTCGCGTGTCCGGCCTGGTTTCAAGGGCAGGCAATTGTGCCGCTGTCGGTGGCAAAAGCAGTTTGTCCAACCGCGCCGCGTCTTGCGGGTTGCGCCGGACGTGGTCGAGCAACAGGTTGATCTTTTCATCGCGGCGCAGGCCGCGGCCAAAGCGGTCATAGACGGTTGGAAAATGGTCCAGACACAGGGCCTCGATCTGCACGTCATCGAGGCGACCGAGACGGGCGCGCAAAGTGGCGATATCCACGCCGGGCGTAGCGGCGGGCGATCCGGCCGACGGCGCGCCCGGCTGGACGACCTGTGCCCCATCACCGATTGCCAGGCCGGTGGCACTCTGGATGTGTACGTTATAGACCGTGTCGCCCGATTGCGATTGAGATTGGCCTGCAATGCTTCCAGTCCCAGGCTGAACAGTTTGCTCCAGATACACTGCGATCTCGACCACGGCAGGTGGCAACGTTCCACCAACCAGACGGCGGTATTCAGATAAATAGCCCTCCAAAAGCTCGCGCTGTTCGGCGATCGTGCGTTGGTTGCGCGCTTTTTCCTTGGGGCTGTCCGACAGGCGAATAATTTCTTCACAATCATGACTCCCCTGAAAAAAGGTTGACAGTGATTTAACTTTATGATATAATAATATTTGTTAAGTTATGAATATATTGTTTCCGA
>CAYRXM010000215.1:0-4933 GCA_964428175.1 uncultured Anaerolineae bacterium | reverse complement strand
AATATTATTATATCATAAAGTTAAATCGCTGTCAACCTTTTTTCAGGGGAGTCATTATTGAGTCCACTGAAAAAACTAAAAACGACTGGAAAAATGGGACGCTGATTTTTATGTTTTTATCAGTGTGCGTTAGCCCGTGTTCATCTGTGTCCCTTTTTTCAGGGGAGTCATCATTGTTTATTCGAAAATGGCTCGATTGGTTCAAACGACCCGGCAACAAGCCGCAAACACGTGCCGATGAGGCGCTGCCAGCGCGGCTGTCGCTCCTGCTGATCCGCTGCCCGCAGTGCGGGTTCGAAAACTGGCCGGGGATGGCCTATTGTGGCCAATGTGGCGCGCATCTGCGCGTCGAATGTGCGCACTGTGGGTTTGCCAACCCGCCCGCGCATCGATTTTGCGGCCAGTGCGGGCGCTCGTTGAGCGCCGGGCCGGCCGCGCTGGCGGGTGAGCCGCTGGCGCTGGTGTTGGAAAGCGCCGGTGCGTCCGAGCAGGCGGTCGAAGCGCCGCGTTTGCAGGGCGAGCGCCGCCAGGTCACAGTGCTGATTGCCGACGTCAAGGGATCGACGGGGATTTTGGAGCGCATCGGCACCGAATCCTGGGTAGAGGTGATGAACCACATCTTGCATCTGCTCGAGGTTGAGGTGTACCGCTATGGCGGCCAAGTCAACCAGTTTCGCGGTGATGGCTTGGTGGCTTTTTTCGGCGTCAGCGCCGCGCACGAGGACGACCCGGAGCGGGCCGTGTTGGCCGCGCTGGCGATGCAAGAGTCGATCAAGGCCTACGCGCAGGAATTGGCCGCACGGCAGGGCATTGACCTGCTCGTGCGCATCGGGTTGAACACGGGCGAGGTCATCGTCACCAACATTGGCGACAGCAGCCAGCACAACGAGGACACGGCGATGGGCGAGGCGATCTCGATTGCCGCACGGATGGAAGCCTTTGGCGAGCCAGGCACGGTGCTGGTCAGCGAGAACACCTATCACATTGTCGCTGCTCATTTTCGTTGGCAGCCGTTGGGCGAGGTCGCCATCAAGGGCTTTAGCAAACCGCTGGGCGTGTACCGCCCGCTGGCCCCGGCAGTCGACAGCGAGTGGTCGACTCGCGCGCATGCCTACGGCCTGCAAAGCGCGCTGGTGGGACGCCAGCAAGAGGTTGAAACTTTTGTCCGCCTGGTTCTCGGCCTTTCCGAGGGGCGCGGCGGCATTTTGACCCTCAGCGGCGACAAAGGAATGGGCAAGTCTTTTCTGGTGGCCCAGGTTCGGCAGCGGTTCATTCATCAGGATGTGTTGATGGCCCAGGTGCCCTGGCAGGTAATCGATGGCGGAGCCGACGCGAGTTCTTCGTTGACCTGGATTCAGGTGCGCTGCCGCTCATACGAGCAGTCGCGGCCTTATTCGTTGTGGATCAACCTGCTGCGCCGCTGGCTGGAAATGTCGGAGGATGAGCCGGTGTTGGAAGCGCGCGGGCGGCTGCGCGAGCGCTGCACATCGCTTTGGCCGCAAGATTGGCCGGAGCACTATCCTTACCTGGCGGCGCTGCTTTCGATGCCGCTGGAGGCCGAGTTTTCATCTCTGCTGCTGGAAGGACACGCCGAAGGCATCCGCCGGCAGTTGTTTTTCAGCATCCAGAACTGGGTTCAAGAGCTGGCGCGGTGCGGCCCGCTCGTGCTTGCCTTTGGCGACATGCACTGGATCGACGCCACCTCGCTGGATTTGCTCAAATATGCGCTGCCTTTGTGCGAGCGAGAGGCGTTGCTGTGGGTCTTTGTTTTCCGTCCAGAGCGCACCTCGATCATTTGGCCGTTCCGCTACGAACTGGAAACCGAGTACCCACACCGGCTCACTGCGATGCACCTGGCTGCGCTTGGCGAACAGGACAGCCGTGAACTGCTCGATCAATTGATCGGTCCGGAGGTTCTACCCGCCGAAACGCGCGAGTTGATCGTCCGCACGGCTGAGGGCAACCCCTACTATATCCGCGAATTTGTGTATTCTCTGATCCGGCAGGGGGTGCTGGTCCAGGACACAATCACCGATCTCTGGCACGCCACCCGGGCCGTCGATGCGCTCAAGCTGCCCGATACGCTGCAAAGCCTGCTGCTGGCGCGCATCGACGGCCTGTCGGGCGAAGAGCGCCGTACGCTCCAGGTTGCGTCGGTGATCGGCTCGGTGTTCTGGGAGAATGTGTTGTGCGAGCTGCTGTGCGATGCAGAGCGCGCCGATTTGCGCGTCTATTTGACCGCGCTGGAGCGCGCCCAGTTGATCTATGAAGGCAGCCGCGTGCCGGTGTTGGGTCAGGAATATATTTTCAAATCGACGCTCATTTGCGATGCGGCATACGAAAGCATGCTGCAATCGGAACGGGTGATCTATCACCGTCGGGTGGCCGAATACCTGGCCCAGTTTGTCGATGGCGGGCGACATGTGCCCGTTGCAGCGGCGGCGGCTCAGCCTTCGTCGTATGACAACCTGATCTCGTTCAGCCTGGTGGCCTATCACTATCGCCTCGCGCAGGTGTTCGACAAGGAATTGTGGTATGCGCGCGCGGCGGCGGCCCAAGCCCAACGGGTGTATGCCAATGTCGAGGCGCTGGATTTGAACAAGCGCGTGCTCGAACTGCTGGACCAGATGGAGGCCGGGCGGGCGTCTTTAGAGTCCCTGTATCCGGAGGAAAAAGTGAGTTGGTCGGATTGGCGACTGGATGCGCTGTTGGGGCTGGGGCAAGTGTGCTTTGGCACGGGCCAGCTCGATCAGGCCGAGGTGGCTTTCCGTCAGGCGGTCGAACTTGGCGAGATGCACGCGCTGCCCGTATGCAAGCTGGTGCGCCTGTATTACTGGCTGGCCGAATCGCTTTATTGGCAAGATCGCTATGACGAGCAAATCGCGGTTGGCGAGCGCGGCCTGGCCCTGTTTGGAGAAAGAGACGGCGTATTTGAGCGGGCGTTGATGAACCTGGAACTGGCCAGCGGTTATAATATGAAGGGCGACGCAGCGCGCTTTGCCCACTATACCGCCCGGACGGCTGAACTGGTAAGCCAGCTGCCTTATTCAGAAGAACTGCGGCCTGCTTTTTATCACATCGCGGTGATGAATGCGTATCTGTACAAGCAGGTCGACGAGGCGCTGGATTGGCTTGGGGTGCTCGAACAGAGCGCGGCTCCTCACCACGATCTGCGCGCGTTCGGCGAGGCGCAGTTGGTGCGCGGAGAAATCCTGGCCCGGCAGGGCGATTTGCGACAGGCCATCGTGCTGCAACAGCGGGCGCTCGATCTGTTTGAACGGATTCAGGATGTCAAGCACACCAGCTGGTGTCTGTCGACGTTGAGCCGTACTTGCCTGGCTTCCGGAGAACTGGAGCAGGCTCAGACTTGTGCACTGCAAAGCCTCGCCAGCGCGCAGGAAACGGGCAGCCGGCGGTTCATCAAATCGTCCTATTGGAGCCTGTCCAATATCTATATCTGCCGCAATGACCAGGTGCGCGCCATCGAGGCGCTGCAACAGGTGATCGATTTTAGCCGCGAGACGGACGATGTTCAGGGCATGTGGTGGGCCAATCGCGCACTGGGGCGGTTGTACCTGGAACGGGGCGAGACACAACGCGCTGCACAGCATTTGCGCGATGCGCTTTCGGCGATCGGTCCCAATCTGCCCGATGATAAATCGGATGATTTGGACCGGCTGTCAAAGGAATTAGAGGGCGTATACGACAGCCAGGATGCCTTGCAGTTGTTCTACCGGCTGGTCTGGAAAACCGGCCTGGTCGATGCGTTCGGAGTGTACCATCCCTTCGAGGCGGCGCAGGTCGCGGTGCAGCCCGGCCCGGCGCAGATATTGGCCGAACTGCCGCTCGACCTGAACGCGCCGGAATGGGTGTGGATCGATCCGCTGGGCGACTGCACGATTGCGGTGCAGGAGGGCATTGAAATCGCGGCGGCGAACGGGCGCGATTTGTGGCACATCAATTCGAGCGCGCCGCGCCTGCTGCGGCGGGTCCCGGTCAGCTGGGCGATGCAGTGCCGCTGCACGGCGGTCTCGGGTGAGACACCCGCCATCGGTGGGCTGTTGGCCTGGCAAAACGAACGCAGTTACGTGCGCCTCGATTGGGGCATACGCGGCACGTCTTACGTCTTGTTGATGGGCTGCCAGGATGGGCGAGATGTGGTCGTCGCGCATGCGCGCCTGCCGGCACAACTGCCAGATGGGGTGTGGCTGCGCCTGGAGGGCGATGGCGGGCGAATCGCTGCCTTTTGCAGCGTCGATGGCGGGCAGTGGTCAGTGGCCGGCCGCGTCGAGTTAAGCGGCGGCGAGGTTGTTCAAGTGGGGTTGTATGCGGTGGGCCTCATCGATCGCAGCATCTATCACGACGCATATCCACAGGGCGCAGCGATGCGTTTTGAATCACTCGAATTATGGCGCAGGACGGTTTGACATTTGCGGCATCTTGTATTATACTAACGCCTGTGTCGGACGGAGAGCGGGCCGTCGAAATTGGAGGGATGGCCGAGTGGACGATGGCGGCGGTCTTGAAAACCGTTGTGGCCGTGAGGTCACCGGGGGTTCGAATCCCTCTCCCTCCGCTGTTTAGATCAGGGGAGGTGCCAGAGAGGTCGAATGGGGCCGCCTGCTAAGCGGTTAAGGGGTCAAAAGCTCCTTCCAGGGTTCGAATCCCTGCCTCCCCGCTGAAAACACCATATTCCGCGCCCATAGCTCAATGGATAGAGCGTCGCCCTACGAAGGCGCAGGTTGTGGGTTCGAGTCCCGCTGGGCGCGCCAGAAACAGAGTTGTTGAAATCGACAACTCTGTTTTTTTGTTGGTTGACGAAATAGAACTATTGTGCTAATATTGAGGCATATTTGGGTGGATAGGTGCAAGAACTGTGGTATCTTCTCAAAATCTTGGGGAGAACCGATTTTCCAAGATCATTGTTGCCAAG
>CAYRXM010000214.1:0-4933 GCA_964428175.1 uncultured Anaerolineae bacterium | reverse complement strand
GCACGCTGACGACGACCGAGCAGTGGCTGCAGGCGCGCGGGTTGAGTTGGGCGGATGTCAGGCCCACCCGCTCGCGACGCAAAAAGTCCGAAATGCCGGAGAACCAGCTCTCCTTCCTGGAAGCTCTGACCAAAGCCGCCTGACCATCATCCACAGCACGTATACCCTCGCAAGTCAAGAAAAGCCCGGAGCAACTTCCGGGCTTTTTTGGTGCATTGCATGTTCAGAACACCTGTGCTAAAATGGAGACACGAGGTGAGTTGAGATGAAACCGATCCGGCTGGAGAGCACCGATCCCGAGAAAAACCGGGCGCGATTTTACGTCCTGCATATATCCAAGACGTTGTGGGACACGTGGGCCCTGATCCGTCGTTGGGGCCGGATCGGCCAGGAGGCACGCGGCATACGGGTGGATGAGTGCGCGACCGAGGAGGAAGCGCTGCAGCGCGCGGCCGAGACAGTCGACCTGCGGCTGCGGCACAAGTACGTGGTCAAGTGATAGTCTTGCTGTGCCCGATTTCCCCCGGCTACGCGATAAATGACGGACTGCCTATGCCTTGAGTGCATTTCTGAAAGGATACGACTATGCCATCCCAATCTTCTACAGCTCAGGACGACACGATGACCGTCGCCGAGGTCGCCGGATACCTGCACCTGCACCCGTTGACGGTGCGAAACCTGATCCGCAAGGGCGAACTGCCGGCCTGCAAGGTGGGCCGCGAGTGGCGGATCGACCGCGCCGAACTGGAGCGCTGGATCGTCGAACGGACGGAACAGAACGCCACGTCGACAGCGTCCTGAACGGCTGGCGCGCCTGTGAAAGGACAGCCCAATGGAACAGACCAACCAGGACAGCGTCCACGCCCTCGCCCGGCAGATCGACGCCGAAATCGCCGCCCTGCCTACCCTGAACACGCCGGCCATTCGCGCCATCCGGCGCAGGCACTCGGCGGCGCTCAAAGCCAGGTCTCCCGCATTCGTCCTCGACCTGGCGCGAACGCTGTGGCAAAGCTCGGCGACGAACTTTGTCGCCAGCCACCGCTGGGTGGCCTACGAGTTGATCGCTGCCCATCCCCAGGCGTTTCGCAGCCTGGATGAAGCCGCGTTGGAGGCGCTGGGGCAAGGCATCGACAGCTGGTGGACCGTCGATGCGTTTGCCCGCACGCTGTCCGGGCCGGCCTGGCGGGACGGGCTGGTCTCCGATGTGCCGATTCACCGCTGGGCACATTCCTCCAACCGCTGGTGGCGGCGCGCGGCCCTGGTCTGCACGGTGGCGCTGAACGTCCGCTCGCACGGCGGGCAGGGAGACGTGCCGCGCACGCTGGCCGTATGCCGCCTGCTGGCCGACGACCACGACGAGATGGTGGCCAAGGCGATGTCGTGGGCGCTGCGCGAGCTGGTCGTCCACGATCCACAAGCGGTGCAGGATTTCCTGGCCGAATACGATAACCGGTTGGCCTCGCGTGTCAGGCGCGAGGTCAAGAACAAGCTAAGGACGGGACTCAAGAACCCGCAGACGTCGTTCACAGGCTGATCGACACACTGGCCGGCAGCCGCAAAGGAGATAATGCGATGATCGACATCCAGGACATCGTTCGCCAGTTGACCACCTATGCAGAGACGATCCGCGCCCTGGTGCAGGCCGTTTCCGACGAGCAGGCGCACTGGCAACCCAACCCGGAAACCTGGTCGGTTGCACAGGTGATGGAGCATCTCTACAACGAGGAGCGAATCGACTTTCGCCAGCACCTCCGGGAGATGCTGAGCAACCCGCCCCAACCGTGGGGCGCGCTTCGCGGGCAGTACGTTGCCGTGGCAAGCTGCCGCGAGGCATTGGACCGGTTTCTGGCTGAGCGGGAAGCCTCGGTCGCCTGGCTCAAAACGCTGGACTCACCCGATTGGGATGTGCAGTCACAGCTCTCATTTGGCCCCCAGGCCGAGACGATCACGCTCAGCGCGGGCGACGTGCTCGTCTCGTGGGTCGATCACGACCTGGCCCACCTGCGCCAGATGGTCAGGCTGCTGCACGCCTGGCACGAGCAACGGTCGACGCCCTACTCGGTCGAGTACGCTGGAGGGCGGTGGTAAGGTTCGCCCCTGTCGGGACAGGAAGAAGGTTGTGCGATGACAAAACAGAGAATACCGGCCAAACTCCAGGTCTGGATCGACGCTCGCCAGCGGTACCATCTGACGCATATCCAGATCCAGATGGCGCGAGAACTTGGCCTGAACCCAAAGAAATTCGGCGGTTATGCCAACGACCGCCAGGAGACGTGGAAGCGCCCCCTGGGTGAGTACATTGAGCACCTGTATTTCAAGCGGTTCGGCAAGGCCGAGCCAGATCGCGTGCTCTCGATCGAGGAACACGCCGCAGGAGCCGAACGCAAGCAGGCGGAAAAGAAGGCGCGCCGCCGTTCAGAACAGGGATCGGAACCGGAATGAACACTCTCTGCGCAAGCTCGTACCCTAACCGCGAGGAGGTGAGCCGCCATACCGTACGAATGGACTGAACCAACAGGCCCCGTCGAATAGGAAGCTATTGCGCTGGGACGTCGAGCCAGCGAAGCCTGGCAGCAGGAACGGTTCAACGAGGCGCGGGAGCTCTTGGGAAAGAGCCTATCCCTGTCCCGTCAGGCACAGTACGCGGCGGGAGTCAGTAGCGCGCAGGGTGGAAGGCACGGATCCGAAGGGAAGGAGGCGGCATCATGATCGATGAAAGCATCGTTGATCGCGTTTCTGATCCCATTCTCAGGGAGTACAGGCTGGCCTTCCAGGGATTGCGCGACACGATCGAGGCCATCCCCGCTGAAGAGTGGACGCGGGGTAACAGGCCCGGCGACATCCCAGCCCGGCAGGCGTGCCACCTGCTGCACGCTGCCGAATCATACAGCGGCCACCGGACCCGGGTGGGCACGCGCTTCGGCGCACCGGTTGAGTCACTCAAACGCCGGGTCGCCGAAGACGCATACCCCAATCAGAAAGCCGTCCTGGTCTATGTCGACGATGTCGAGGCCAGGATCGCGACCTGGGTCGTTGAGAAGACCCGTCAGGCGCTGTCGGGCGAGAAGAAGCAACACTCACCGCTGAACCTGGTCGTATACGTCCTCCGGCACACCGTTGTTCACCTGGCCTATCTGCGACGGGAGCTGTACGTGCGAGGGATCGACAGGCCCAGGTATTAGGATGTGACCGGCCAGACTCATCAAAGGAGAGATTCTCATGCAAGATAACGTGTTGGCCCCCTGTGGCCTGTATTGTGCAGTTTGCCTGGACAACATCGTGAATCAGGTCTGTCACGGCTGTGGATGCACGTGCGGCAGATGCGCCGGCGACGCCCACATCCAGGGCTGCGAGATCGCGCAGTGCGCACTGTCCAAAGGGTTCGAGACTTGTGCCGAGTGCAGGGACATGCCCTGCATTCAATTGATCCACTTTGCCTACCACCCCTTTGCGATCCACCACCTGCAAGTGATCGAGGTTCTACGCCGGGTGCAAAAGGTGGGCAAAGATAAGGTATTGGAAGAGCTGCGCGCTTGCTTTGCCGGCGAAGAGACGCGGTTGCAGTGGGCATTCATCGAGGAGTATGGCGGGCGGCGCTGCCGTGAGTTCCAGCAATGGAAAGCAAATCTGCATAAGTGACGCAACCTGGCCTGCACCTTCACGAGCAAATCCTGGAGTGCATCTTGCAGGCCACCGACCGCCGCTCCGAACCGTTCAGGACGTTGAGAAAGGGACTGGGCTACACGCTGAGCGTGGTCGTGCAGGCGATCCCCGACGAGGGCTTTGCCTGGCTGGACCGGCTCGTCAATACGGAGGATACAGACGTGTTGTGGATCGTGGGCGAGAATCTGAAAAAGAACCGCCTGGTCCGTCACTTTCCCGAACGGGTAGAGAGCCTGGCGACCCATATGGCTGCGCTTCGCCGTCGTGCAAAGAATGATAAACGAAAGACGAGATAAGTGAGGAAAGATGTTTCAAAGACCTTTTCGCATTCCCTCTGTCGATCTTGGCAAACGGCCGTTTCGTTGGCGGGTGCTGGCAGCCCTGGTCGTTCTCTACTTCTTGGGCAACCTCGCCGGCATTCCTCTCCTCCGCAAGACGAATGCGCCTATTGAACCTGTCTGGTTTTGGGGTGTCGCGACCTTTATCTCCGCGCTCGTCATTGCGCTGAGTCTGGTCCTGGCGAACCACGTTGGTCTGGGTGCTCCCTTGCTTGAGGGCAGACTTTCCAAGCCAGATCTCGCGAACTGGCTGCGTAGCGGTCTGGCGCTCACCCTATTGATGCTCATCGTGGCGGCTCCTTTGAGCCTGATCACCAATCTTGGGACAAATCCGGACACCTATCCGTTTGGCTGGGAGTTGCTCCCGGCTTCGTTCAAAGCAGGCGTCGTGGAAGAGATAGTCTCTCGGCTGTTTCTGGTTTCTTTGTTTGTCTGGGTCGGAAGGTTCTTCAGGCACGATGCTGACGGCCGCCCCACGCGCGGTGTCTATTGGGCGGCGATCCTGATTGTGGGGCTGCTTTTTGGATGGGGGCATGTCGACGCCAGACTTGGAAATCCCACGGCGACGTTCTGGGATTATGCGGTGATTATGGTGACAAACTCTGGCCTGGGCATCTATTTCGGCTGGCTATTCTGGAAGCTCGGGCTCGAATGGGCCATGTGTTTTTGTCAATTTAAAACAGCTCCACTTGATCATCGAAAATAGGCCCATTTGGGCCATGCACCTGAACAAGTGATCATCGAAAACAGGCCCATATGACGATTGAAAATGGGACCACCTTGTCACCAAGATGGCGGTTTGCCTGGTCGCATTGAAAAGGACCACCGTCGTCGTAGGGGCTGTGGGCAGTGTGGATGTCTTCATCCAGAGCTGTCCACAGGGCGGCACTGTCCACAGCCCATCATGAGTCGCCGGGACGCTGCTTCTCCCG
>CAYRXM010000213.1:0-4986 GCA_964428175.1 uncultured Anaerolineae bacterium | reverse complement strand
TGCCCTGTCGCGCCGCCTCCAGCGCGGCTTCGAGTTTGGCCTTCAATTCTGCCGCGTTGGCGCCACCGAGCAGCAGCGCGCCGCGATAGGGCGCTTTACCTGTTGGCATCACCTGTGGTCCGGGCGACGCAGCCCGCGCGGACGGGATTTCCACCCCTGCGTGGCTCGATTTGTTTTGTTCGAGCAGCCCCGGCAGGTATTCCTCGACGACGACGTGGAAATTGGTGCCGCCAAAACCAAACGAACTGACGCCGGCACGCCGGGGCGTCCCATTCCGGCCCGGCGTACCGCCGCGAGGCCAGGGCATCGCTTCGGTTTGAATACGAAAGGGCAGGCTGTCGAAATCGATCTTGGGGTTGAGCTGGCGCACGTTCAGGCTGGGCGGAATATGCCCGTGGTGCAGCGACAGCACCGTCTTGAGCAGCCCCGCCGCGCCGGCCGCCCCCTTGAGGTGGCCGATGTTGGATTTCACAGAACCGACCGGAATCTGCCCGGCGGGCAGATCGAACTCGCGAAAGGCCAGCGCCATCCCCTCGACCTCGGCCACATCGCCGACGCGGGTGCTGGTGCCGTGCGCCTCGATGTACCCGGCGGTGACCGGCGACAGCCCGGCATCCTGCCAGGCGCGCAAGATCGCCTGCGCCTGCCCGGCTGGGTTGGGTGCGGTGATCCCCCGGCCCTTGCCGTCGCTGGCCCCGCCCACACCGCGAATCACCGCATAGATGCGGTCGCCGTCGCGCTCGGCGTCGGCCAGACGCTTGAGCAAAAACATCGCCGCGCCTTCGCCCATCACAAAGCCGTTGGCGTCGGCGTCAAAGGGCCGCGAGCCGTCGGGGCTGAGCGCGCCGATCTTGCAGAATTTGACAAACGTAGACGCGCCCATGTTGCGGTCGACGCCGCCGGTGAGCACGGCATCGAAATGGCCGGCGTTCAGGCCGCGCACCGCCGCTTCCAGCGCGGCAAACGAGGAGGCACAGGCCGCGTCGGTGACAAAGTTGGGGCCGCCCAGGTCGAGCGTGTTGGCGACACGCCCGGCGATGATGTTGGCCAATTCGCCGGGCATGGTGTCCTCAGTAATGTCGGCGATGCGGCGGCGCACCTGCTCCGTCGCCCCACCGAGCAAGGCGCGCTGCACGGCGGGCGGCAGGGTCGCAAATTCGGGCACCCCTTCCAGCGCGTGCAGGAATTCCGGCGCATAGATGCGCAGCGAAGTGATGTAATGGTTTTCGCCGGACATGGCATTGCCAATGATCACCCCGGTGCGCGCCGTGTCCAGGGGGCGGTCGGGCCAGCCGTAATCGATCAGCGCAGCGCGGGCGCTGGCAATGGCCCATTTTTGCGCCACGTCGATGCTCTTTTGCACGTTGGGCGGGATGGGCATGCGCCACTTGAACGGATCGAACTCGTACCGGCGCACCCAGCCGCCGACCTGGGTGTAACTCTTGTCCACCGCCTGCGGATTGGGATCGTAATAATCGGCCGGGTCCCAGCGCTCCGGATCGACCTCGCTGATGCTGTAACGCCCGTTCTGAAGGTTTTGCCAAAAGGTCTGCACGTCGGGCGCGTCGGGGAGAATGGCCCCCACTCCGACCACGGCGACGGCTTTTTCGGTATGTCCATATTCTGACATAAAAAATACTCCTTATATGTGATGCGAATTCGTACTGCATAGTGCGTATTCCGTATTGCGTGGAAAAGCGAGCGGAATACGCAATACGGAATCTCTAGACTGGCCAGCTTGGCAGTGCGGCTGCCACCTGATCCATATCTGCCAGCAGGCCAGCCTGAGCGCGATGGATGGCCGGCATGCCGAGTTCGGTTTCGAGCCGGGCCACGTCCACGCCTTCCTGCGCGCCGTGGATGTAACGCAGCCCCTCGCTGGCGATGCGCAGAGCAACCTCGCGGGCATAAAGGCGGCTCATCGCCCGCACAGCAGCCGCGTCGAACCCGGAGACCTTGGGGGCATTGTCGATGGCATAGCGGGCCAGCGCGGCGGCGCTCTCCCCCAGCGCGATCCATTCGCCCAGGCGAAACAGGATGTGCTGGTGGCGGGTCAGGCGGCCTTCGCGGGCACGCTCCAGGATCACGCCCAGCGTGCGCAGGGCCAGTGCGACGAGATCAATGCCAACCAGTGAATTTTGACGGTGCAAATCATCCAGCCTGGCAGCCACCTGCGCGTAATACTCGCCGCGCGTTTTCAGGTGATCTTGCCAGCGGTCGCGGGCGATCGTCCATTCCAGAATCTCCGACGTGCCCTCGTAAATGGTGGTGATGCGCACGTCGCGGCGGATTTTCTCCACCGTGTATTCGCGAGTATAGCCATAGCCACCCAGCGCCTGGAGGGCGGCATCGGCGGCGGCGCTGCCTGCCTCGCTGGCGATCAGCTTGGCGATGGCCCCCTCGGTGTTCAAATCGCACTCGCCCGCATCGATGCGGCGCGCCGTCTCTTCGATGTAGGCGCGCGCGGCTTCCAGGCGCACCGCGTGCGGCACGAGCAGCTTGTGGGTGTAGGCCTGCTTGTCGATCAGCGGCGAGCCGGACTGCACGCGCTCATGAGCATAGGCCACGGCCTTCCTGAGAGCAGCCATCCCCCCGCCCAGGCCGAACGCGGCGACCATCAGGCGGGTATAGCCGAACACCTGCTGCGCGTAGGCCATCCCCTGGCCCTCCTCGCCGACCAAGTTTGGGAGCGGCACAAAAAGGTCTTCAAAAGTCAGCGGCGCGGTGTTGGAGAGGCGAATGCCGTGCTTGTCTTCGGCCTTGCCCGCGCTCAAGCCGGGCGTGTCGCGGGGAACGATGAAAAAGGTATAGCCGTGCTCGGTGCGCGCGAGCACGGTGTACAGGTCGGCGATGCCGCCGTTGGTGATGAACTGCTTGCTGCCGTTCAGCCGGTAGCCGATCAATTGCCCGTCTTCCTGCACCGGGTCGGCGCGGGTGCGCAGCGCGGCCAGGTCCGATCCGGCAGTCGGCTCGGTGACGCCGTAGGCCACCAGCCAGCCCTTTTCGGCGACCAGGGGCATCCAGTGCGCCTTTTGCGCCGCCGTCCCACCGACCAGAATCGGATCGAGGCCCAAAAAAGTCGCCAGCACCGCGCTGGCAAGGCCCAGATCGATGGCGGCGACCGCTTCGGAGACGCGGTACACGTCGTACGCGCCGCCGCCCAGACCGCCGTACCGCTCGTCGATGAACAACAGGTGCAGGCCAAACTGCGGCCCGTACATCTCGCGCAGCACCTCTTCCGGGCACACATCCTGGCAATCCCATTGGCGCAGCAGGTCTTGCGACAGGCGCTTGTGCGCAAAATCCTGCAGCGCGGACAGGATCATGTCCAGCGTTTCAGGATCGAGGCCGTTTTTACTTGACATAATGTATCTCCTCAAGGCACAAAGAACGCGACGAGCGGTGAAACGCCTCGGCGCGTTGTCGCAGCACATGATGGGCCGGTCAATGCACAGGCTGACCGGTCAAATGGCGGGTGTTCAGTCGATGCCCCGCCCAGTGGGCGGGATTCATGACAATAAACACCTGTTCAAATCAAGAGTCACGCGGGGAAACAAAAAACCTGCCTGATCTTGAAGACCGGCAGGTTTGCGGGGCAAAAGCATTTATCCGCAGGCGTTGGCCTACATTGAAAATCGCCTCCTTTGAGGAGCGCCGCATGCCCACGTGCGGCGTCGAGGGGGGCGAGGGCGAGCCTCGCCCCTACATTTTCATCCATTTTTATGCGGGCGCCAGCCCGGCGTTGGGGAGAAACCAGGTTTTTGGCAAAAACCTGGTTTCTTTCCGCCAATTAAAAGCCCCCCAGAGCTATCTTGATCGTTAATAAAGCAGCAGGTTTTGTACCAGTAGCCATTTTGACAGCCCTCCTCCGGGCAAGATGAAGCATTGCACTGGCCGTAGAGAATCACCCCACTGCTGTTGCTGCCGGTGCCACCCTCCCCGCCACAACCACCGGGGTTGTTGCCCACTGAGGGGTCTTGGCAGCGATCGGCGGCGGAACAGTCTTTGAATTCAAAGTACCATTTTCCTGGACAGACACCTGGATCATTTGGATCTTCAGCGGGTTTCACGCACCAGGGGTGATATTTATATTTCCAGGTGGTCTGATTGCACTCGTTGGCCGGCGGCGGGTCACTGCAGCCAGAGCCTTTGCAATTGCACAGTTGGGTGGCAGAACATTCCGGGATGTCTGCCAAATTTTTGCAGGTTTCTGGTTTGCTGTCATCAATACAGACAATTTGCCCCCAGGCCGGCCGGCTACAGAGCAGATAGACAATGACGCCAATACCCCAAAAGACAAATTTTTTCATTTACAGCCAGGCAATTACTAATTTGTTTCATTATGAACAAAGCCAGAGCAAAAGGCAAGCAGAAAATGTCCAAGCACCTCACTGGCTGCTTACCAGCCGATTTGTTGGCTAGCTGAATTAAACATTTCATCCAGCCCCATGTTAAATCTAAAGATAGGGTGTGTTGATTTGATAATAAGGTCTCCCTGAGAGTGCTGCCAAGCGTTATTAATCAGCTCGTCTGAGGTATAGGGAATTAAATCGTCCCATGCCGCTTTTTGAAAAGGTGTTTTTAATAGTTTTAGCATCACCAGCTGCCCGTCTGGGTCTTTGCGATTTACGTAATAACATTTGGGGTCTGTAGATAGCCCATCCTGCATTGTTTCAGGAAAAGGCCGGTAAAGATAATTGCGCTTGCCCTCAGCAATTTCTGCTGGGGTCAAAGGCGAAAAGTATATTACCACAGCAGATGGAAACCCTCTTCCATCAATTTTCCAGATACGATCGGGGCTGGCAATAAAAAATTGGCTAAACAAATCGGGATAGGCGGCTTGAAGCGAGATGCTGGGGTCGCCGCTGCTGACAAATTCTGCCACCCACTCGGCTTTGAGCAGTTCGCTGCCGTTGGGATAAATGGTATTGATGACTCCCCTGAAAAAAGGTTGACAGTGATTTAACTTTATGATATAATAATATT
>CAYRXM010000212.1:0-5214 GCA_964428175.1 uncultured Anaerolineae bacterium | reverse complement strand
AGATAATGAGCGGTGACTGGAGTTCAGACGTGTGCTCTTCCGATCTGATCGATCAACTCGCGCGCGCCGAAGCGTTTGGCGGCGACGACGCCCGCGCCGTAGGCCATCTCACCGTGGGTCAGGGTCGGGCCGTCTTCCACCACCAGGACGCGCTTGCCGCGGATTTGGGCCGGGTCATCGACAAAGATCGGCGAAGCGGCCTCGATCAGCGTGGTGTTGGGGTTGACCGACAGCGCATTGTCGCGCACCTGGGCCATACTGTCCAGGTTGGCCGTATCGATCTTGTTAATCACCAGCACGTCGGCCATACGCAAGTTGGCCTCGCCGGGATGGTAGGCCAGTTCGTGCCCGGCGCGGTGCGGATCGACGACGACGATGTGCAGGTCGGGCTTGTAAAAAGGCAGGTCGTTGTTGCCGCCGTCCCAGACGATGATGTCGGCCTCTTGTTCTGCCTGGCGTAGAATTTGCTCGTAATCCACCCCCGCATAGACGATCACGCCCCGATCGATGTGCGGTTCGTATTCCTCGCGTTCCTCAATGGTGCAGCGGTGTCGCTCCAGGTCGGCGTAATCGGCAAAGCGCTGGCAGCGCTGCTCGACCAGGTTGCCGTAGGGCATGGGATGGCGCACGGCGACGACCTTTTTCCCCCACCCACGCAGCACGTCGCAGACCCGGCGGGTGGTCTGGCTTTTGCCCGATCCGGTACGTACCGCGCACACGGCGACGACCGGTTTGGTCGAGGCGAGCATTGTGTTTTTCCAGCCCATCAACACGAAATCCGCGCCGGCAGCGATCACCTGTGAGGCCTTGTGCATCACATATGGGTGCGCAACGTCGGAATAGGCAAACATGACCTGATCGACATCTAGTTCGTCGATCAGCCGGTTCAATTCGCTTTCCGGATAGATGGGGATGCCGTCCGGATAGCCCGGTCCGGCCAGTTCGGCGGGGTAGACGCGCCCTTCGATGTCGGGGATTTGAGTCGCGGTAAAGGCCACGACCCGGTAATCGTCGTTGCCGCGCAGGTAGGTGTTAAAGTTGTGAAAGTCGCGCCCGGCGGCGCCCATGATCAGAATTCGTTTTTTCGCCATTGAAAAACTCCTTCAAAATGTAATGTAAATCTGCGCAATGCAGATTCCTGTCTGCGAGCGTGACCTGTATGCCATTAGTCCGGTTCAACCTGCACCGCGATGGATTCGGTGAGGTCGTATTCGCCAAATTGGCAGTCGAACCCGGCTTCGGTGCCGGGCAGCAGGCGGGGGGTGTAACAAAACCCGGCGTTGACCACCGTGCCCCACGGGTCGTACAGTGTGACCACCACCTGGGCGCGGTTGACGGTTTCGTCGCCGTCGTTGCGCACAGTGCCTGTCACGTGCAAGATGCCGCTTTGAAAGCCGGAGGCACGGTATTCTACCACAATTAATCCTTTTGGCAACTTGCGCAGGGTGGGCTGGGCGGTGACGCGGATGGTGTAGCGTTCCAGCCCCCACTCATTGGCCGCGATCAGGGCAAAGGGGGTGGTCTGCTGCGGGCCGACGACGTCCATCAGGGCCAGGCCCTCGACGATGCGCATAACTGTACCCCAACGGTTGTAGAAAATGACCCGCACGGTGATGCGGTCGAGGTTGCCGCCAGTTTCGTTGCGCGCCTCGCCGACGATGTGCAAATCACCGGAAAGGCCGATAAAGGTGCGGTAGCTGAGCAGTCCCATGATCACTGTTTCCGAACCCTGGGGAGTGGGGGTAAAGGTAGGAAAGGTGGTCGCCGGCCCCCCCGGGCTGGAAGTGCGGGTGGGGGTGGGCGTCAGCGTTGGCTGCGTCATCCTGGGGGTAGGGGTCAGCGTCGCTGTCGGGGTGAGCGTGGGCAGGCGTGTCGGTAACGCGGTTGCCGTTGGCGACGGCGACGGGGTGGCGGTTGCCGTGGCTGTAGGGTTGAAATTCAAGCGCACGACGACAACGATCTCGACCGGCGGCGCATCACCGCCGCTCCCCCGGGCGATCACCCGATAGCGATACGGGCCGGGCAACAGCATGCTGTCGACGAAACGGGATTCGCTCACCAGCGCACGGGCCACGTTGACCTCGCCGCCAAGGCCGGCGTCCCACAGAATTTGATATTGCGTCGCTCCGCGTGACGGCTGCCAGGTCAATTCGACCGCGCTGGGCGCAATTTGCCGGGCCTGGATGCCGCGCAAAGGCTCCGGCGGTTCATCCGGTGGATAAGTCGGGGTGAGCGTGGGCGTGGGCGCCGCTGTTGCGGTGGGCGTGGGCGCTGCCGTTGCGGTGCTCGTGGCAGTCGCCGTTGGAGTGGGCACCGGGGTCGCGGTGTATGTAGGTGATGGTGTGACCGTTGCCGTCAGCGTCGGCGTCAGTGTGGGCAAACGTGTCGGCCTCGGCGTCGCCGAGACCGTAGGCGTCGCCGAGACCGTAGGCGTCGCCGTGCTCGTAGCTGTTGCCGACGCCGTGGGCGTGAGTGTTGGCGGCAGGGTAGGCGTTGCCGTTCCGGTTGGCGTCGACGTGGGGATACCGCCGAGCGGGGTTGGCGTGGGCGACTGTGTGGCCGTTGCCGTCGGGGTGAGCGTCGGTGTGGATGTCCAGGTGGGCGTAAAGGTTGGGCGCAGCGTAGGCGTAGGCGGCGACTGAGCTACCTGGACGGGCATGGGCGGCAAGCTGAACCAATGGGCATACAGCAGCCAGGCCGTCGCGCCGTACAGAGCCAGGTTGATGCAAGCCAGCAAGGTGAGGATCGCTGTCCATTGCTGGCTTGACAGATCAAGCAGATTTTCGACAAAAGATTCTAGCCGGCTCAAGCGTCACCCGGTCTATCACAAATGAGGTTCAGGCTCCCAGGGAGACGATTTGCTTGAGCAGGCCGATGATGGTCATCCCGACCGAGATGCCCTCGGCGGGTGAGATTTTGCCCAGCGATTCCTCTTCCCCGGCTTCGATGGCGGCGATTCTGCTTTCGTTGGTGCGAAGGAACAACAAGGCCGCGCCCAGCCCGACGAGCAGCCCGATGATGCCGCCAGTGATCAAGACTTTGTGTCGTACTTGCATGGTTTATCCTCCCAATATCAAATGGTGGTATCTTTTCAATACTCTGGGGAAAATGGAGAATGCAGGTCGGATTTGCTATCCGACCAACGGCAGTTAGCAAAACCGCCCTACATCTGCCCTGATTGATTGAGAAGATACAAATGGTGTTTGACGTGCAGACCCGATCAGATGTACCCGATCAGATAATACATCTGGCTAGATTATACATAAAGCAGAGCATTTTGCCAAGTGTGCCCGCCCCGGGCGCACACCAGAAAAAAAGCGGGCTGCAAGAATATTGCAACCCGCTTTTGGCCTGGTACGCCTACAAACGAATCAAATCTTGTTTGACCGGGTACCAGTGACCAGGATTACTCGGACACAGTCGCCTTGAGGCTGGCGTTGGCGTCCTCGTCGAGCTTTTGCAGCGTGGCATTGATGTCGGCTCCATCGAGGATGGCGGTGTAGGCATCGCTCATCAGGCGGCGCACGTCTTCATAGCAGGCGCACCATTGGGCTTCATAGGTGCCGTATTCGAGCAGATCAAAGGCCTGCTTGATCTTGGGGTTGGTGCTAAAATAGTCGGCCAACCCCTCGGTCACAGAGGCGCGGACCGGGAAATAGTTGCTGATCTTGACCCAGCGCGCTTGCTGGTCTGGCGCGGTGAACCACTTGACGAACAGCCAGGCGGCCAGTTCTTGCTTGTCTGTGGTTTTGGGGATGCTGACGCTGGCGCCATAGATGTTCATGACCGGTTTGTCGCCGCCGTCCATGTACGGCAGCGCTGTGACGCCCCACTCGAACTCGCCCTGCTCACCGCTCTTGACGGCCGCATCATAGTAGGGGATGCCGGAAGAAGAGCCGATGGTGAACAGGCACTTGTGGTTGCCAAAGTCAGTCTGGTCGCCATAGTTCTCGGCCATCATGGCGATGCAGCCTTCGTCGTACATTTCCTTCATAAACTTGATCGATTCCACAACCTTGGGATCGGTGAAGGTGAAGGCGCTGCCATCTTCTTTAAAGTAGGTGCCGTGACGGCTAAAGACGATGCTGGCAAAGCGCGAGGCGTCGGTGCTGATCTCGTAGCCGATGGTGCCCTTGTCCTTGTCGGTGGCCTTGCAGGCCATTTCCTTGAACTCGGCCCATGACTTGGGCGGCCCTTCGTAGCCCATTTCTTTCAGCCAGGTAAGGTTGTAATACATCACTTCCATCGAGCGCTGCGGCGGAAAGCCCATGCGAAAATGCCCATCGCCGAACTGCGGGCTGACGTCGGACTCAAAAATACCCTGGAAAAAGTCGGCTTTTTCGGCGGCGCTCAGTCCCCACTTTTTGCTGTCGACGAACAGGTCGAGATCGACCAGCGCGTCGGACGTTTGATACTTGGCGACCTGGTTGGCGTAGCCCACGGTCAGGTTGGGCAGCAGGGTGGGGTCATTGGCGGCGATGGCGTTGATCATCTTGTCATAGATTTCACTGTACCCGCCGGCATACTCGGCGACGACGGTGATGCCCCATTCGTTGGTCTTGTTGAAATCCTCAACCATCTGCTTGAGGCCTTCCTCGCGCTCTTTGGTGTGCTGGTGCCACCACAGCACCGTCGCGCCTTTGGGATCGACGTTCTCGTATGAAGTCGTCTCACCCGCCTGCTCGCCTTTTTTGACGCAGGCCGGCAAGAGCAGGATGGCAATCAGGGTCAGTGCAGACAGGATGGATATCCAATTCTTTTTCATGTAAACCTCCTCCAGATTAAAAAAAGTGTGTGTGAACAATTCGAACCCATCTTTTATTGCCAATTGCCGATAGGACTGGCCTCCTTTCCGGGGGCCACGCGCCCCGGTGTGATTGGGCTGTATTAACCTTTCAGCCCGGTGGTGGCGATGCCTTCGATGAACTGCTTTTGGGCGATCAGGTACAGGATGAGCACGGGCAGCATGCTGATCGTCGCCCCGGCCATCCACAGGTGCGTCTCCGGCCCGGCCTCGCTGACAAAGTTTTGCAGGCCCACCGAAATGGGCCACCAGTTCGAGCCGGCTTTGGTGGCAATCAGCGGCCAGAGCAGCGAGTTCCAAGAAGCGATAAAGTTGAAAATGATCACGGTCATGATCGGTGCTTTGGAAAGCGGCAGCACAACCTTGAACAAAAAGCGCAGGTGTCCCGCGCCGTCGATCTGGGCCGCGTC
>CAYRXM010000211.1:0-5281 GCA_964428175.1 uncultured Anaerolineae bacterium | reverse complement strand
GCCGGGGTCGCCGCGCGCCCACAGCCCCGGCCCCTGCCCCAGGATACACCAGCGCCAGGCACCGTATTGCAGGTTTTTAACAACGCCTGGATGTACCAGAGCAGCCTCGGCCTGGTCTATGACCCCGACCGGGACGTGGTAAGATACGCACACGAAAGCCAATCCAGCGCCAAGCGCCCCACGATTTTCGATATAGACCCCATAGCGCACACCGCAGTGTTGAGCATCGCACTGTCGGCCCAAAACAGCGGCTGGCGCTGGCAGATCGACAACCGCGACGGCGCCGGCTATGATTATGTTGCCAAGACTTATTTCCTGCCGGATTACGAGGGCGACCTCTCCTACGCCGACGACAACATTGTCGAAATTGACGCCGCCGGCAAGATCCGCAACGCCTGGGAGATGGACAACGAGGTTGGCAGCAATGACAGCGCGGATGGCAGCAAAATTGACACCGTCATCGATATTGCCATCGTGCCCGGCAATCCCAACCGTTATTTTGTGACCGCCGCCTATGATGCCAATCTCGTCTACGAAATCGTGCTGACGCGCACCGGGCGGCTGTGGACGCCCAACTCATGGGCCACGCTCGCCAAATGCACCGTCCCCGGCCTCACCGACAACCTGGGCATCGACTATGACGCGCAGCACAACCGCCTCTACCACTCGGACTGGAAATCCAACACAATCGTCGTCACCGACCTGACCTGCAACGACGGGCAACCGATGAACGTCCTCTACACATTCACCTGCCCCGGCGCCGGCGGCTACAACAGCGGCGTGACATTCATCGAAGGCTCCGACCCGCCGGAGATTTGGGTGACGGACTTTGACAAAAACAAGACCACCCGCTGCGTGGCGGTGGGTGCAGACAGCCCCCATTCCGGCTGGGATAAAGCAGTCGCCGGCGCGCCCTGGACGCCCGGCCTGACCCACACTACCCAAACCTGGGCCTCCTTCCAGGTCACAGATGTCATCACCGCCGGGCGGCTCTTTACACTGACCGATGCGTGGGACGCCGGCCGGCTCGAACTGATCACCGTACAGGTCGATCCGCCGCTGGCGGCCGTCGTCACCGCCACCGGCGCACTCACCGTCACCGGCGATGCCGCCACCCCGGACATCGTCACCGTCACCAAGCAGTTCCTTACCCTGCCCTCCACCTGGACCAACACCATCGTCTCCGAGTCGCTGGACATCGCAGCGGGGGGCGGCCATGATGCATTTTCTGCGGACAAAGCCTTCACAGTGACGAAAACAGCGCCGATGTTGCAGATCGGTTCCAACCCGGCGTCGCAGAACGTCTATGTCGAAAGCGCGGCCCAGTTCGCGCTCCATTACACCAACATCGGCGGCTTGGAGAACAATGTCGTCATCACCAGCACGTTCCCTTTGACCGCGCCCTTGCTCTATGCCGACCCCGCGCCGGACGAGACGGCGGGCGACCGGTCGTGGGCGCGCTGGAACGTGGGCGACCTGGCGCAGAATGACAGCGGCGAAATCACAGTCTACGTGTACGCCGTTGGCGCTACGGCAGAACCACTGACCGTCGCCCACCGCATCCACAACCACGTGGGCGAGGTCGCTGCTGAAGCGGAAACCATCCTGGTTGTAACCGGAGAAACCATCCCCGGCTGGACCAAAACCATTGACGGCGGCAGCGGCCCGGTGAAATGGTCGCCAACAACGTTCTCCCTGACCCTGGAAACAGGCAACGTCTTGACCGTGACAGACATCATTACGGTCGATGAAGGCTTTATTCTGAACGCCCTATGGCTGACCTCCGAATTGTCGCTCAAGTCGTGGCAAGTATCCCCGGCAGTCTACAGCGTTTCGGTTTCCGTACAACCCGGCATTTTAAGCTTTGGCGCGCCCATTTCATCCACACTCTACCCCCGTCCCATCACCCTCACTCAAATCTTTACCGTCAACGCCTGCTCCTGGCCGCAGACCGTTCTGCTCGAATCGTTGCAAATTGGGACGAGTCTGCCCACAGTCCGCCCGGTGCTCATCCACAAGTATGCCCCGCGCCTGGCCTTGAGCGCCGGGCAAACCGAGACCCTGGTCGACGCGGGCGAGATGGTCACCTATACGCTCACCTATTCCAACGCCGGCGGCTATGAAAACCTCTTTTCCGTGCAGGCCAGCCTGCCCGCCGAAGCGGCCTTTGTGTCGTCCGATCCGGCGCCGTCCGCTGTCGCCGGCGACATGGTGACCTGGACATTCGCCGGCGGCCTGGCAACGGGCGAACGGGGCGACATCACCGTCGCCGTGCGCATCGCCGAGGCGGTGCCGCCCATGACCGCCATCGCAATCGACAACACAATCCACGATCACAGCGGCCGGGCCGGGGACAACGCCGCCGTCGTCTACCAGGTCGCGCCGCCGGCGTGGGAAAAGCGCGTCAACGGCGCGCCGTGGGACGAAACCACACTGGTCGCCGCCGGCGCCATCCTGACCGTCACCGATGTCATCACCAGCCCGGCGGCCCTGACCTTGATCGATCACTGGCCCGTCGAGCACCTTACCCTGCTCGACTATGCGCAGTCGGACGGCGACGTGGTCACAGCCACCGGGCGGCTGACCTGGACCGTGGGCGCTGGCGCGCCAGAGGTGGTCACACTGACCCTGCGCTTGCGGGTGGAAGGACTGGACACCGCCTACACCGTGCTGTGGCAGAATTTGCACGTCGGCGGCGTCGAGTGGGAGCGGCGGCCCGTGATCCTGGAACGCGCCGTCCCCGACCTGCAACTGGCCAAGCAGGTAACGCCGGCCACCGCTATGCCCGGCGAGACCATCACCTACACGCTGGCCTTTACCAACGCCGGGCTGGAAACGGCGACCGGCGTCGTCCTCACCGACACGATCCCGATCAGCGTGAGCGGCACGACGGTCAGCAGCAGCGGCGCGGCCATCACGCCGCGCACTGGCACGCGCTACGTCTGGGATGTAGCCGACCTGGCCCCGAACGCGGGCGGCGTCATCACCATCACCGGCGTGCTGAGCAGCGACCTGCCCGGCGGCGAACTGACCAACCAGGCCGAGCTGTCCGCCGGCAACCAGGCGCAGCAAGGCGGCGCCGGGCCAGGCGACAAGGGCATCACCGCCGTCGCATCGATCACGGTGATTGAACGGCCCAGGTACCTGGTATACCTGCCGCTGGTATTCAAGAACACGCCATAGGCGCAGCATGCTGCGCCCCTGCCATTCGACCGCGCTTGGAATGCTGCACCTCCTGCTCCACGTATGGATTCCCGCTTGCGCGGGAATGACGAGGCTGTTGCTTGACACACTCACCATTTGGGGTACAATTCAGCCAACCACAATCAAGGGGAGAAACCATGCTCAAAGGCAACCTCGTCGTCGGGCAGTCCGGCGGCCCCACCCAGGTGATCAACAACAGCCTCGTCGGTGTGATCCACGAAGCCATGCAGCACGAGGCCATCGACGGCATCTATGGCATGCTCAACGGCATCGCCGGGCTGCTGTCCGGCAAGCTGATCGACCTGGCCCGCGAATCCGACGAAACACTGCAACGGCTGCGCCGCACGCCCGGCGCGGCGCTCGGCTCGGTGCGCTACAAGGTCAAACCAGACGATTATCCCAAAATCATCGACACCTTGCGCGCGCACAACATCCGCTATTTTTTCTACAACGGCGGCAACGACTCGATGGACACCGCCCATCAGGTTCACCTCGCTGCGCAGCAGATGGGCTACGAACTGCACGCCGTCGGCATCCCCAAAACGGTCGACAATGACCTCGCCCACACCGATCACTGCCCCGGCTATGGCAGCGCGGCGCGCTTTGTCGCCCTGGCCCTGCGCGACAGCGGGCGCGACACCGAGGCGATGGGCCGCAGCAGCCCGGTCAAAATCGTCGAGATCATGGGCCGCAACGCCGGCTGGCTGACCGCCGCCGCCGCGCTGGGCCGCGACGAAGCGGGCGACGCCCCGCACCTGATCTATGTGCCCGAACGCCCGGCGGTCGAAACGCAGGTGCTCGCCGCCGTGGAGCGCATCGTGAGCGAAAAGGATCACTGCGTGATCGCGCTCAGCGAGGGCGCGGTGCCCGACACCGGACTGGAAGAGGTCGATGCGTTCGGACACAAGATGAAGGGCGGCGCCGCCGACTATCTGGCCGCCTTGATCGGCGACCGGCTTGGCCTCAAGGTGCGGCTGGACAAGCCCAACTATTTGCAGCGCTCCTTTTCGGCGACCATTTCCACGGTCGATGCCGACGAGGCCTACCGCGTGGGCCGCGCAGCGGTGTGGGCCGCCGTCGAAGGGCACAGCGACGTGATGATCACCCTCGTCCGCCGGCCGGGCGCGCCATACGCCTGCGACACCGGCCTGGCGCCGCTGGCCGAGATCGCCAACGCCGAAAAGCTGCTCCCCGCCGGGTACATCGCTCCAGGCGGCGACGATGTCACACAGGAATTCATCGACTATGCCGCTCCGCTGATCGGCGAAGCGCTGCCGCCGCTGGGCCGTCTGGCCCAACACCCTATTTCCTGACGAGGTTACAATGAGCGTTGTCGTCGCCATCTTTGGGATCGCCCTGTTCTTTGCCCTGCTCGGCACCCCGGCGGTCCGCCGGCTGGCTTTTAGACTCGGACTGATCTCGATCCCCCGCGCCGACCGGGCGCACCGCGAACCCACGGCCATGATGGGCGGCGTAGCCATCTATCTCGGCGCGACGGTGGCGCTGCTCCTTGGTGGTATAGTCGCCTCGATCTGGCTCTCAAGCTGGAAAACCCTGAACGAATTGGCCGGCATCCTCGCCGGGGCGACGGTGATGGGCGCCGTCGGCCTGTGGGACGACCGGGTGCGGCTCAAGCCGCTGCCCAAGCTGCTGGCCCAAATTGTCGCCGTCGCCCTGCCCATCATCAGCGGGGTGTACATCCAACTGCCCATCCCCATACCGCTCAACATCGCGCTGACCTTTGTCTGGGTGCTCTATGTCACCAACGGGATCAATTTTTCGGACAATATGGACGGCGTCGCCGGCGGCATCTCGGCGGTGGCGGCGGCCTTTTTCACCCTCATCGCGGCGATGAACGGCCAATTCCTCGTCTCGGCGCTGGCGGCCGCCGTGACCGGGGCCTGCCTGGGGTTCTTGCGCTACAACCTGCCCCTGCCCCGCGCGCAAATCTTTATGGGCGACGCGGGTGCGCTCTTTTTGGGCCTCGTGCTCGCCAACCTGGGGATCAAGCTGCGCTTTCCCGACAACGTCAATTTTGTGACCTGGATGGTGCCCATTCTGGTGCTCGGCGTGCCGC
>CAYRXM010000210.1:0-5361 GCA_964428175.1 uncultured Anaerolineae bacterium | reverse complement strand
CGCGCACCTCGACACGCAGCAGATCGTTCTGCCAGGCGGTATCCCAGGCAATGCCGGGAATGAGCAGCCACAGCCGTCCATCCAGTGTGCTGCGAACGCATTCTTTGTCGTGAAAAAAGATCAGCGTATCGCGCGCCGGCACATAATGGCGCGCCGTGTCGATGTCCTGCTGGGTGTCCGCCGCCTGCCGGCGGAGTGCGCGCCCAAGCAGCACCAACAAGACGGCAATCGCCGCCAGAGAAACCGCCCAAACGACAACAAAAACGGCCTGCATGGCACTACCTTTGAACCTCTCGTACAAACGCCGGGATTATTGCGCTCCAAGCTCGTCAAGCCATGTCTCGACCTGTTCCTGGAACATTTGCCGCTCGTAATTGGTCAACCCCAGCGCGATCACCTGCTCGAATGCAGCAATGGCCTCATCGGTCTGCCCCAGTTCTTTATAGCACGCGCCCAAAATGTACTGCGCAAGCGCGATGTCCGGCGCGAGCGCCACAGCCTGTTGCGCGTTTTCGAGCGCTTCGTCGATGCGCCCCTGCGCGTGCAGGGTCAGCGCCAGATTTTTGTAGCCCTGGGCAAAGCCGGGGTCCAACTCGATGGTGCGCCGGGCCGCCGCTTCGGCTTCTTGCTGCCGCCCCAGGAAAAAATAGGTATAGGCCAGCGCACTTTGCAGCAAAGCCTGGTTGGGATATTGGGCATCGAGGGCCAGATATTCAGACAATGCCTCTTCAAACTGGCCCAACTCTAGATAGGTTTCGGCCAGAAATTGCCTTAGCCCCACTTCGCCCGGACTGAGCTGGATCGCCACCTGGATTTCGGACAGCGCTTCGGGCAGCATCTCGACGGTGCGGTAAAAATAGCTCAAGCCCACGCGATAGCGCACCGCATCCGGCGACAATTCAACCGTGCGTTCGAGGCTCGCCCTTGCTTTATCGTTCAACTCGGCTCCGGCATAAGCAAACCCGAGCAGGTAGAGCGTCTCGGCATCCTCGCCGGTCAATGACAGCGCCTTTTCCAATAGCTCGGTGGCGCGGTCAAAGCGTTCGCTTTGCAGATAGGCCAGCCCGGCGAGCAGGTACGTTTCCGGGTCGTCGGTATCCAGGGCGATGGCCGCTTCCAGCGCGCGCAAGGACTGATCGGCCAGCCCCATTTGGGCATACAGCAGCCCCAAACCAGCGAATGCCGGCGCGTACTGCGGGTTTAGCTCAATCGCTTTCTGGTATTCGGTCTCCGCCGTGCCGCTGTCGCCCCATTCGAATGCCGCCTTGCCCAGCATATAGTGCGCCTCGGCATCATCGGGCCGGGCCTCGACGACTTTTTGCAGATAGGGGTACGCCCCGGCCGCGTCGTCGTGACTCAGCAGCAGCCGGCCCAGGCGATCATTGGCCTCGACATCGTCCGGCGCGGCGGCGACGGCCTCGCGGTACGCGCCGGCGGCCTGCTCGGGCAGGCCTTGCGCTTCAAAGATGCGCCCGCGCAGCAGGTGCGCGCCAGAGGCACGCTCGCTGCGGGCCAGCGCGCGTTCGATCCACTGGTTGGACTGTGTCAAATCGCCCGCGTCGAACGCCGCCTGGGCCTGGCCGAGGTAGCGGTTAACCGTCCAATCGACCCACACGGGCGACTGGTAGACGGCCAGGATGAGCAGGGCCACGGCGACGATGCCGCCCACGATGGTCAGCCAGCGCGCGTTTTGGGGCGCACCCAGGCCGTGCCAGCGACGAAACGCGACCGGCGCGGATCGCGGCAGCGCGTAACCGCCCAGAACGATCATCAGCCCCAGAATCGCATCGACCAATGGGCGGCTGAACTCGGGCCAACCCCGGTCGCCGTAGGCCAGATAGGCGCCCAGGGCCAGGGTAAGCAGCGTGCTCGCACCGCCGATCAAGCCATAGGGCAGCGCGTCACTGCCGCCGCCGATCAGGCTGACCACCGCCGCAGAAAAGAGACCCAGGATCGGCGCCAGCAGGCGCATGTCGTTAGCGGTTCGCCCGACGGCCAGATGCCACAACAAGGCCCCGCCCAACGCGGCGATCAGGCCATAGAGCGCGCCGAGCCACAATCGAGATCGCGTCACTGGCGGGGCATCCGCAATGGGTTCAGGCGACGGCGCTTGCGCGTCGTCCAGTTCGGCCTCGTCGGCCTCGATCTGATCTTGAGACGCGCACGGCTGCGCCTCCTCATTCAAAGGCATTTCTTCCGGCGATGCTTGAATTTCTTGTTCGTGGTCATCCAGATGAGCGGACATGATGGCGTCTCCCTTGCATTGAAAAATTGTACCTGATTATACCTGAAAGCAAGCCGCTTGACAAAGAACCCGAGCCGGCCGGGTGTATTTCAAGCTGAGGGCGGGGCAACCGCTGGATTTCGACGGCGTTCGTAGAACGCACTCAATCCGCGTTTGCCCCCAAATCGAAACGCGCCCAGCAGGCTTATCCACTGCGGGCAAATGCGCGCTTTTTGACCACGCGCGGGCCGTCGGAAATCGCCTGCTCATAGATTTCGACCAGGCGCTCGGTGGCCGCAGAAATCGAATAGGCGCGCACGGCAGCGAGGGCGGCGCGCCGCATCGCCGCCAGCCGGTCGGGTTGATCGAGCAGTTCATCGATGACCGTAGCCATCGCCAGCGCGTCATTGTCGACCAGAATGCCGGCGCGGGTGTCGGTCAGAACGTCGGTGACGCCGGCGGTGCGCACGGCCACGGCCGGCGTACCTGCCGCCAGCGCTTCGATCAGCACCAGGCCCTGTGTTTCCGCCGCCGACGGAAAAGTGAACAGGTCTGCGGCGGCCATGTAATGCGGCACCTGTTCGTGCGAGATGGCGCCGGTACATATCACATAATCGTCGATGTTCAGCTCGCGCGCCAGGTTTTCAAGCTCTTCGCAGTACGGGCCGCGCCCCACGATCATCAGCACAACATCGGAACGCCACGCGACCAGGTGAACGAGCATATGCAGGAGCAGATCGATGTTTTTCTCCTGTACAATGCGCCCCAGATAAAGCAGAATCCGCTTGCCGTTCAGGCCATATTGCAAGTGGACCGAATCCGGATCGAGCGCGGTGTACTGGGCCAGATCGATTGGCGTAGGCAGCACCGTGACCGGTACATCGACCTCGTAATCATCATAGATCATCTGCTGAACGCTCGGCGTGGGCGCGATGATGTGCGCACATTGAGCGAGGTAATCGCGCAGCACATCATGGGTCAATTGTTCTGCCACTCCAGACATGAAAGGGAAATTGGATTTCATAAATTCGTCATAGCGGGTGTGAAAGGTAAAAACGAGGGGACTTGCCAATTCTTGAGCATAGTGCGCGGCCAGGTCGCCGAGCAGAACCGGGTGCTGGCTGTGGATAACATGCGGCTTGATCCCTTTCATCGCATAACGCATCGGCCAGCGCACAGGCAGGGCCAGCGAGAATTCCAGCGACTCGCTCAGATCGAGCAGCGCAGGAAGGCGATACACGTAGGGTTCTGTATCCTCGTAATTCTCGACCTCGGCGGTAAATATGTGTACGTCGTGTCCCTGATCGAGCAGACCCTGACGAAACAATGAAATCGATGTGACCACGCCGCTTATCGTCGGCTTGAAAAAGTTACTCCAAATGGCAATACGCAAACGCATTTACAAATACTCCCTAAAACAATTTGTATCATTTACGCAAAAAACGATCAGGCGTATCAGCCAACTATGGATTGCATCCATTCTCGCTTGAGCAGCGACAGCATCAACAGATCGACGGGCCGGCCCTGTTCGATCTCGTACTCGCGAAGGAGGCCTTCCCGGACAAAGCCTACTTTGCCTAACACGCACAGCGTCGCCGCGTTGCGCGGATCGGCCAGCGCCTCGACGCGATTCAGCGCCATCTGCCCAAACCCGTATTCGACGGCAGCGGTCAACGATTCGGTCATCAGCCCCTGGCCCCAGCAGGAGCGAACCAGCCGGTAGCCCACCTCGGCGCGGGCGTGCTGTTTGTCGTGCTTGAAAAAGCCAATGTCGCCGATGTAATCGGGCGCGTCCCGGCGGGCAATCACCCAGCGAATGCCGCTGCCCTGATCAAAGACCTGGTTGAACCAGTTGACCTCGTACAAAGCCTGCTGTTCGGTTTCCAGGGGCGGCATGCCATAGTAACGAAGCACTTCCGGGTCTTGCATGATCCGCAGCAAGGGCAGCACGTCGGCCACGCCGGCCTGGCGCAGGGTCAATCGTTCGGTATGCAGCACGGGAAAAGGTTGAATGGGCATCGAATCTCTCCATTGACAGCGTATTTTCGATCGCCCAGAATAATACCTCTTGTCGGGGCATTTGTCCAATCGCGGGCCTGGCGGAACAGGAGAATGACTTTGAGGGTTGGGTGAATAAAGAGATGTGGGAAGTTTGACGGATGCGCCGTCGAAGGATAGCAAGATGGCCGGACAAAAAAGCGTCGCCCTCCGGGGGGCGACGCTTTTTTCGTTCTGCAAGGATGAGCCTCAGCGGTTGACGCCGTTGTAATCGACGATCTGGTCACCAGGGCCAGTGCCGGTGGCAGTGACGATGGCGGCAATCTGCGTCCCGTTCGTGCATTCTACCGTCGCTGAACCGTTTCCTGCCGACAGAGGGATAGTGACTGAACTGTACGCGTTGATCGTTCCGCTCCACACGTGACCGCCATTCACCTTTACGACCACATCGGCCGCGCTGGCCTCCAAGTTTTGCACCTGGACGCTGGTCGTCCAGCCGCCGTCGCCGCGCACGTAGGGCAAGATGATGGCACTGCTGCCGTTGAGCGAACCGTTATAGCTCATCGCGCGTTCGCCCTTGGTCTCGTTCACCATCACTGCAATAGGCTGGCCGGCGCTGTTGGTGATCCGCGTCGCACCTATCCAAAGGCCTGCGGATGATGGAGCAAAAATGGCCGTTGTGTGAGGCTGCACATTGTAGGCCGTCTGCGAGGAAAGGACGCCATAGCCGGGGGAGGGGTAATAGTACACCGTGATGTCCGTCTGCGCCGCACCCAGGTTTTGCACGGCAAGAGTGGCGCTCCAGCCATTGTTGCCGACCATTACTATCGGCAGGTAGACCCGATAGGGTCCTGGCGGAGGACTGGGAGAGGTCGAACCATCGGCACCGATCATGATCAGTGGCACGGCCACGGTGGAAGACCCGGCGCTGAATCCGTTGTAGGCCATCGTCAGGCCGCTGGAGTGAATTTCATGCACTGTCACCGCCAGCGGCTGCCCGTTGCTGCTGAACACCCGTCCGGCGCCGACGAGAGGACAGGAGGAGCCGGATTGATCGTAGGTCACCGAAGCGTTGGGTCCCAATGACACGTTCTGCGGGCCAGCGTAGGGTCCGCCGCTGCCCTGGCCGTAATAGTCCA
>CAYRXM010000209.1:0-5435 GCA_964428175.1 uncultured Anaerolineae bacterium | reverse complement strand
TTCATATGGCTTGTGCTCAAGTCTTACTCAACATAATTTCCGGATAGATACTAACCAGACGTAGCCTGTAGGTCCAAACAGGCTCGGCAAGGAGACACAGACTTGCCCGGTTGATCCGCAGTTTGGCCCTCGCCAAACCAGGGTTTATTGTCGTCGGGATACCCTTTTTTCGCAAACCAACAGGTATTTTATACAAGGAGTCACAACTAACACTCGATCAGCCAGAGCTATTCGAGTTTATCGGAAATAAAGCCTGACTCAAAAAACAGACAGGATTGACAAGATTATCCCCGATGATGTCTATTACACAACGAAAGGAGTCTTTTTATGGCTACATGGCAATCTGGTGATGTACAAGTGAATGGCCTGCGTTTGCATTACACGCGCACGGGTGGAGCCAAGCCGCCGGTTGTGCTGGCGCATGGGTTTTCTGACGATGGCCTGTGCTGGACGCCAGTGGCAGAGGTGCTGGAATCAGACTATGACGTGATCATGGTCGATGCCCGCGGTCACGGGCAGTCCGACGCGCCGGAGCAGGGCTACAATATGGTAGACATGGCCGGCGACCTGTGTGGGGTGATCACCGAGTTGGGCCTGCATCGGCCGCCGGTGGTGGGCCACTCGATGGGCGGCGGCACAACGCTGGCCCTGGCCGGTCTCTACCCCGACGTACCCGGTGCGATCTTGCTGGAAGACGCAGCGCCGCTGGGATTAGCGACGATGCGCATGCCACACGACCCGGACCGGCATGTGCGGATCAGGGAGTGGATCACAACGCTTCAAGGGAAATCGCGCGAGCAGTTGATCGCCGAGCAGCGCGCGGCCACACCCACCTGGTCGGAAACTGTGCTCGGGCTGTGGGCCGATGCCCATCTCCGCCTAAGCCCCAGGACCGTCAATTTTGACCCGGCCGTCGACGTCGATTGGCCGGCTATATTGCCGCGCATTATCTGCCCGGCGCTGCTGATCGCCGCCGATCCCAATCGCGGGGGAATGATCAGCGCCGAAAGCGCAGCAGCATTTCAATCACTGGTGCCGCAACTGCGCGTCATCACAATTGCAGGGGCCGGTCACTGCGTCCGCTACGAGCAGTTGGACCGCTATATGGACATCGTGCGTGGCTTTCTCGCGGGAGTGACTGCGGCGACTTGCTTCAAAGCCAGCCGACCGAGCGGCTGAGACTGACCGGCAATGGTCTCTCCCGCCGGACGGTGATCGGCGAAACACGCTCAACGCATAACCATCGCGCCGATGATGCCCTCGATCATCGGCGCGATTTATTTTGTGGCGCTCCCGCTGCGCCCCGCCGGGCGCTTTTTCCAACCGCGATCCTATCCCGAATGAATTGGAACTGAACAGGAATCTGCCGTCCCGAAACTTGTTGCCTCAAAAACAAGAATTTCACGGGATAGGCACTATTTGTCCCTCAATTTTTCGATTCACCCATTGACAAATCACACAATTGGGAGTAAAATGTAATCGATTACAGAAACCGATTTCAGAAATCGGTTTCTGCAAACCACAGCAGCCCAAGCCACCCTTTCAGCAGAGGCCCTAAACCATGTCACCAACGACCATCGCCGATGTCGCGCGCGCGGCCCACGTCTCACAAGCCACCGTCAGCCGTGTGCTGGCCGGACAAAGCCAGTATATCCGTGCGGAAACCCGACAGCGGGTGCTGGCGGCCATCGAGGAATTGGGCTACCACCCCAGCCACGCGGCGCGCAGTCTCAAGTCGAAGCGCAGTTATACCCTGGGCGTCATCGGTTATGGGTTGGAATATTACGGCCCCTCTTGCACGCTCTCCGGCATCGAGCAAGAAGCCAGCGAACTGGGCTATACCCTGCTCTTGCACCTGGTTCGCCAACCGGAAACCAACAACGTCACAGAGATGCTGGACGAGATGCAGGCGCGCTATATCGATGGCCTCATCTGGGCCGTTCCCGAAATCGGCGATAACCACGCCTGGCTTGATGACCTCAAGATTCGGCCCAGCATTCCTATCGTCTTTTTGAGCGCCGAGCCGCGCGCCGACCACTTTATGGTGGCGATAGACAATCACACCGCCGGGATGACCGCAACGCAGCACCTGATCGCCCAGGGATGCCAGAACATCGGGCTGATTACCGGCCCGCTGGATTGGTGGGAAGCGCGGCAGCGCAAACTGGGCTGGAAAGCCGCGCTCGACAGCGTCGAACTGCCGCGCAAGGAAGGGTTTGTGGCCGAAGGGAACTGGTCGGCGACGAGCGGTGAGCACGGGCTGCGGCAACTGCTGGCCAAGCACCCCGAAATCGACGGGGTTTTTGTCTGCAATGATCGGATGGCGGTGGGCGCGCTCAAGGTGGCGCGCGAGATGGGCCGCCGGGTGCCGGAAGACCTGGCGATCATTGGCTTTGATGACATGCAAGATGCGGCATATTTCTATCCGGCGCTTTCGACCATGCGCCAGGATATGATCCAGGTTGGCTGCTGCGCGGTGCGAGAGTTGGGCAAAGTGATCGAGGCCCGGCAGAACGGCACACTCTGCCCGCCGGCGACGTTGATGTTGCAGGCTGAAATCATAGTGCGCGAGAGTTCGCGCCTGCACAAAAGCTAAAGGGGGCTGGTTTATGCGGCACAAATACACCATTGGCGTGGATTATGGCACCGAATCCGGGCGGGCGGTTCTGGTCGATGTGACGAGCGGAGAAGAACTGGCAACTGCCGTCCACCCTTACAGTGATGGGGTGATCGACACGCACCTGCCGGGCAGCGACAAGCCGCTTCCGCCCGACTTTGCTCTGCAAAACCCGCAGGACTATATCGCCGTGCTGCGGGAGACCATTCCGGCCGTGCTGCGCGAGAGCGGTGTCGCAGCAGAGGACGTCATCGGCATCGGCACGGATTTCACTGCCTGCACCATGCTGCCCGTCGATGGGGCGGGTATGCCGCTGTGCATGCGCCCGGAATGGCACGACAACCCCTATGCCTGGGTCAAAATCTGGAAGCATCACGCCGCGCAGCCGGAGGCCAACCAACTGAACAAGACGGCGCACCAGCGCGGTGAGACCTGGCTCGATCTGTATGGCGGAAAAATTTCGTCCGAGTGGCTTGTGCCCAAAATCTGGGAGACGCTGAACAAAGCGCCGCAGGTGTACGCGGCCGCCGACCGCTACCTCGAAGCAGCGGACTGGATCGTCTTGCAACTGACCGGTGTGGAAAAGCGCAACGCCTGTACGGCCGGCTATAAGGCGATCTGGAACAAGCGCAGCGGCTATCCCAGCGACGATTTTTTTGCCGCGCTCGACCCGCGTCTGCGCGACGTGGTGGATACCAGGCTGTCGCGCGAGATATACCCGCTGGGCGAGCGTGCCGGCGGGCTGACGGCGGAAATGGCCGCGCTGACCGGCCTGCGGCCCGGCATCGCCGTGCCGGTTGGCAATGTGGACGCGCACGTAGCGGTGCCGGCGGCTACGGTCGTCGGGCCGGGGCGGCTGGTGGCGATTATGGGCACGTCGACGTGCATGATGGCGTTGGGCGAAGAGGAGCGCATCGTCGAGGGCATGTGCGGCGTCGTTCAGGACGGGATCATCCCCGGTTATTTTGGCTTTGAAGCCGGCCAATCGTGTGTCGGCGACCATTTTGCCTGGTTTGTGGACAACTGTGTGCCCCCGGCCTATCACGCAGAAGCGGCGCAGCGCGGGTTGAGCGCGCACCAGTTGCTCGAAGAAAAGGCCGCCCGGCAGGCGCCGGGCGCGCACGGACTGCTGGCGCTGGATTGGTGGAACGGCAACCGCTCGATTTTGGTGGACGTGGACCTGTCTGGACTGCTGATCGGCGCGACGCTGGCGACCCGCCCGGAGGACATCTATCGCGCCTTGATCGAGGCCACCGCCTACGGCGCGCGGGTCATCATCGAAGCCTTTACGGCGGGCGGCGTGCCGGTGAACGAGATCGTTGCCTGCGGCGGGCTGCCGGGGCGCAACCGCCTGCTGATGCAAATCTATGCCGACGTGACCGGGCGGGAGATCAAGGTGGCCGGCGCCACCCAGGCGGGGGCGCTGGGATCGGCGATGTTTGCGGCGGTGGCGGCTGGCAAGCAAGCGGGCGGACATGGGAGCATCGTCGAGGCGGCGCAAGCGATGGCGCACCTGCAAAACGTCTCCTACAAGCCCATCCCGGCACACAAGGCCATTTACGATCAGCTTTACGCCGAATACGTCAAACTGCACGATTACCTGGGGCGCGGGGGCAACGATGTGTTGAAACGGCTCAAGTCGCTGCGCCAGCAGGTGCTGTCAAATGGCTGAATTCGGCGGCGCATCAATCGGGTTTGTCTCCGGCCTGGGCCGGAGTAAGGGTTTCTTCCCGGAGAAACCGTTGTGGTGTACATTTGGATTTTCGATCAAAACGAAGGAGGGTGACATGAAATTGCGAATTGTGAGCATTCTGGTGATCTTGAGCATGCTCCTGGGGATGGCGGCATGCCAGAGCGGACAAAAGGCGGCCAAGAAAACCTACACGTATGAAGACATGGTCGTCGGGTTCATCCAGACCGGCTCCGAAGGTGGCTGGCGCGCGGCCAACACCGCTTCTTTCAAAGAGACGGCGGAAAAGTTGGGGATCAATCTCAAGTTCTATGACGCGCAGAACAAACTGGAGAACCAGCTTTCGGCGTTCCGCAACTTTATCGCCGACAAAGAGGTGAACGTGATCATTCTCGCCGCGTTGGAAACCACCGGCTGGGATGATGTGCTCAAGGAAGCGCAAAAGGCCGGCAAGGTGGTTGTCCTGGAAGACCGCCGCATCGATGCCTCTGAAGACCTGTACGCCACCTATATCGGTTCGGACTTTGCCGATGAGGGACGCAAGGCCGCCGTCGAGATGTGCAAACTGCTCGAAGGCAGCGCCAGCAAAAAGGTGGTCGAACTGGTCGGCAACGTCGGCTCTTCGGCGGCCAAAGACCGCGGCCAGGGCTTTCGCGAAAAGATGGGCGAATGCGGCATCGAGATCGTCAAGAGCCAGACCGCCAACTGGGACGCCACCGAAGGCAAGGCAGTCATGGAAGCCTGGCTGAAAGAGACCACCGACATTCAGGGCGTGTTCGCCCAGAATGACGAGATGGGTCTGGGCGCAGCCCAGGCGATCAAGGAAGCCGGCCTGGTTCCGGGCAAGGACATCAAAATCCTGACTGTGGATGCCACGGCGGGCGCTTTCAAGGCCATGATCGCCGGCGACATCAACACGGTGATCGAGTGCAACCCGCTTCTTGCCCCGCAGGTCTACGAAGCGGCGCTCAAGGCGCTCAACGGCCAGGAACTGCCCAAGTGGATTCCTTCGCAGGAAGGCGTGTTCTACGCGGAAGACGCCGAGACGATCCTGCCGACCCGCAAATACTAGAATCGGTTGTATACTAATACAGTCCGGGAACTGTAAAAGGGATTGAGGGGCGGAGA
>CAYRXM010000208.1:0-5484 GCA_964428175.1 uncultured Anaerolineae bacterium | reverse complement strand
TTACCGCGTCGAAACCGCACTCAGCCGGCGCACACAAGGGGCCGGGCTGGGCCTGTACCTGGTCAAGTCGGTGGTCGAGGCGCACGGCGGGCGCATCTGGGTGGACAGCGAGCCGGGTAAGGGGAGCACGTTCGTCTTTACCCTGCCCCGCGAGTAGGGTATCAGCGTCCGGGCGGAGTATAGCCCAGACGTTTCAATTCGCCGTCTTTGCGCCGCCACTTGGGGCGCACCTTGACCCACAGCTCCAGGTACACCCGCGTCTCGATCATCTCTTCGATCTTCCGGCGCGCGGCCTGGCTGATCGCCTTGATCATCCTGCCGCCCTGCCCGAGCAAAATGCCCTTTTGCGAATCTCGCTCGACGATCAGGGTGGCGTGAATGTAGGTCAGGTCGGGGTTGCGCGCGATAAACTCGTCAATGAGCACATCGACCGCGTGCGGAACTTCCTGGCGCGCGCGCAGCAGCGCCTGCTCGCGGATCAACTCGGCGGCGATGACCCGCTCCGTCTGGTCTGTGACCTGGTCTGCCGGGTAAAACGGCGGGTTTTCGGGCAAACAGTCGATCAACAGCGCCAGCAGCCGCTCGCGGTTTTCCCCCCTGGTCGCCGATACCCAGACCGCGTTCGCCCCGGGCAGCAGCGCATCAAACTCGGCGGCGCGCGCCTCCCGCTCGGGTTCGGGCAGCAGGTCGCACTTGTTCAGGCCCAAAATCAGCGGGATGTCTTGCGCCAGATCGCCGATGATTTGCGCGATCAGGCGGTCTTCTTCCGTCGGCGCATGCGCGGCATCGACCAGCCAGAGCAGCGCGTCTGCATCGGGGATGGCCTGCCGCGCCGTTTCAACCATCGCCTCACCGAGCCGGTGCAGCGGTTTGTGAATGCCCGGCGTATCGACGAAAATGATCTGCACCTGCTCCAGGGTCAGAATGCCCAGCACCCGCCGCCGCGTGGTCTGCGGCTTGGACGAGACGATGGAAATTTTTTGCCCCAAATAGGCGTTCATCAGCGTCGACTTGCCGACGTTGGGGCGGCCAATCACGCTCACGAACCCGGCTCGATGCACTGACATATTTTCGCCCATTGGCTGATCGTTCATTTTATCCATCCTGACAAGAAACCCGGTTTTTGTCAAAACCGGGTTTCTGCTACAATCTATGGCACAATCATTGCGGAGGTTTTTACATGCCCCACTCGCCCGTGATCGTCTCGGTGGCTGGCCGGCCCAAGGTGGGCAAAACGACCTTTTTGGTCAAATTGATCGCCGAACTCCAGGGCCGCGGCTATCGCATCGGTGTGATCAAGCACAGCGTGCATGCCTTCGATCTGGCCCGACCCGGCAAGGATACCTGGAAACACGCCCAGGCCGGGGCGCAGGCGGTCGCTTTTGTGTCCCCCCATCAGATCAGCCTGATGCGGCAGGTCGAACGCGAAATCGACCTCGACGAAGCGGCAGCCCTACTCGGCGACGTGGACCTGGTGCTGACCGAGGGTTACAAACACGCGCACAAGCCCAAAATCGAGGTGTCGCGCCAGGCCCTGGGCAGCGATCTGATCTGCCGTCCCGACGAGATCATTGCCGTGGTCAGCGACCACCCGGTCGACCTCGACGTGCCGCGCTTTGACCTGGACGATGCCGCCGGCGTCGCTGCGTTGATCGAACGGCGGTTTTTGAACGCCGTATAGCCGCAACAGATATCCTGAAGGTCTTGCGCTCTAGTGGGCCGAGCAGTCAGTGGGCCACAATGAAATTGGATGCGCTGGAAAACAGATGGCGCGGTTAGTCCTGGCGGGCGTTGAGTGTGCGGACAATGATCGCGGCCTGTTCGCGGCGCAGGCGGTCTTTTTGGCGGCGGCCCTGTGTCTTTGGGCCGGCCGCCGGCAGCGTGTGCCCCTGCCGTTCCATCGCCTGACGCCAGGCCAGTTCCATCGCCGTCATCGGCTCGGCTTCGACTTGACCCTCGTCCAGCGGCTCAACTTCTGGCTCACCGATCCCCTTGAGGCTCAATTCGATCTGCCGTTTGCGCTGGTTGACCTTGACCACACGCACCTGAATTTCCTGCCCCTCTTTGACCACATCCGACGGCCTGTCCGTGCGCCCTTCGGCCATCTCGCTGATGTGAACGAGACCATCGCGCTCGACGCCAATGTTGACAAAGGCGCCATACGGGGTCAGGCGAGTGACTGTGCCGGTGACGACCATACCGGATTCAAGCTCATCGATGGTGTGTTCGGACGGCTCGATCATGGTCAGAGAAATGCGCCCCTGATCGGGATCGCACTCCTGAACCCAGACCGTCACCGCATCGCCCTCACTGACCACGTCAGCTACCCGGTTGACGCGCTCCGGGCGCAGCTGGGAAATGTGTACCAGGCCATCTTTTTCCGCGCCCAGGTCGATAAAAGCGCCGTACAATTCGACCCGCACCACTGTACCTTCGTACTTTTGTTTGGGCTTTAGTTCGGCGAGACGAATACGCTGCTGATTTTGTGCTTCTTGTGACATAGTTTATGCTTTCATTTGTAAATCTCGAAAGGCACTCGAGTCCTTTCGGCTATCGAAAATCCGATCTATTATACTCGAAAGTGGGAAGCAACGCAAACAGATTTTTTCACAATCCGACTTGCCTTTTTTGCACTTTTGCTGTAAACTAGTCATAGATTTATACACTTTTCTGTCTATAAAATGAGTATATTGAATGACAGAAAAGTCAAAAGATAAATATTCTATATATCGCTTGCCCTTTTCAGGCAAGCCACAGCTTGAATGTGTATAAAAACGGTGCATTTGATACATCCGTTAACGAGTGGGAGCGCGCTTGACAGGCAGCGCCATGATGTACGGTCAAGGCCGGACTTGGTCTTTATTCAGACACTTGGAGATTTTCAAGTGATTTGAAAATAGGTTGGGAGCTTTTGCCGATCGTTGCCAGACGGAACCTTGTCTTTGGCTCGCCAGGTGATTGGGCACCTGAATGATTTTTCGGCAGAGCTATTGTCATATAACCGAACATTTATGTAAACAAGTCCGAGAGCCGGCCGAGTTGCTTTGAGGGCGTCCGGCCCATAGGGTGTAAGCAGAGAGCAGTCGTCAATCGAGCCTATGACGGTTCAAGACCGTCATGCTGCTCAATACATCGTTCATTTGAGCTGTGGCAAGCGCGCGCCACAGCTCTTTTTTTTGTCGGAAGGCCAGCCGATGGCAGGGCAAATCACAGGCATCGAAGTTCAAAAAAAGAACAAAGAGCGGGCCAACATTTTCATCGACGGTCAGTTCGCCTTTGGGCTGGCGATCATCGAAGCAGCCCGACTGCGCGCCGGGCAGCACCTGAGCGACGAGGATATCGCCGCGCTGCTGGCCGTCGACGAGCAGGCCCGCGCCCACGAGTTGGCCCTTGATTTTCTGTCTTATCGCCCGCGCAGCCAGGCCGAAGTCGCCCGTCGACTGCGCGAAAAAGGATTTGCCGAACTGACAATTGAATATGTCTTGCAACGCCTCTCCCGCGCCGGGCTGATCGACGACGTGGAATTTGCACGTTACTGGATCGCCAACCGTGAGCAATTCAAACCGCGCGGCGGCCGCGCGCTTGGCTATGAACTGCGCCAAAAGGGCATTGCCAACGACATCATCGACGAGCTGATCCAGGACATCGACGAGGCCGAGAGCGCCTACCGCGCCGCCGCACCCAAAATCCATCGCTGGCGGCTGCTCGACCCGCTCGAATTTCGACGCAAACTGGGCAGTTTTTTGCAGCGACGCGGTTTCAGCTATGCCGTGATTGCCGAGGTGTGGGAACGCTTTCAGACCGAGGGAGAGGAAACATCATCGAATGACAACGATAGAGAGGATTAAGGAGGTATGGGACCAGGGAATGTAATATGGATTATTGTAGCCGGTGTGCTCGGAGCCATCTTGGGCGGCGTCATCGTCGCCGTGGCCGAGCGCTCATTTTCCAGCTCGCAGCTCAAAATGGCCCGGGCCAAAGCCACTCAAATCACCGAAGAGGCAGAAACCACGGCCAAGTCGATCCGCGTAGAGGCTGAAGAAAATGCCATCCAGATTCGCCGCCAGGCCGAGGCTGACAGCAAGCGGCGGATGCAAGAACTGCGCCAGGAAGAAGAACGGCTCCAGCAGCGCCGCGAACAGTTGGACAACCGCGTCGACCGGTTGGAAGACCGCGAGCGCAAGTTGAATCAGCGCCAGAGCCGTGTGGACAAGATGAAAAACGAGATCGAAGAGATGCATGCCGCGCGCCAGGCCGAACTGGAGCGCGTCGCCAACCTGACGGAAGAAGAAGCCAAAGAACTGCTGCTGCAAGATGTCGAAACGCGAACCCGCGACGAGATGGCCCGCGTGATCCGCGATGTGGAGGTTCAGGTGCGGCACGAGGCAGACAAAAAAGCGCGCGAGATCATCACCATGGCCATCCAGCGCTGCGCCGCCGACCAGGTTTCCGAAACCACCGTATCGATGGTGATGCTGCCCAGCGACGAGATGAAAGGGCGCATCATTGGCCGCAGCGGACGCAACATCCGTGCCTTTGAACAGGCCACCGGCGTCGATGTGATCGTCGACGATACGCCCGAGGCCGTGGTGCTCTCCAGTTTCGACCCCGTGCGCCGCGAAGTGGCCCGCCTCTCGCTGACCAAGCTGGTCAACGATGGGCGCATCCATCCCGGTCGCATCGAAGGCCTGGTCGCCAAGTCGCAAAAAGAAGTCGAAGCCGCCATCCGCGAGGCCGGCGAGCAGGCCGTGATTGAGGTTGGTCTGCCCGGCCTGCACCCCCGGCTGATCGAAATCGTTGGCCGGCTCAAGTATCGCACCAGCTATGGGCAAAATGTGCTGCTGCACTCGATAGAAATGGCCCACCTGGCCGGCATGATGGCCTACGAACTGGGCGCCAACGTCAACCTGGCCAAAGAAGGCGCGCTCTTGCACGACATCGGCAAGGCAGTCGACCACGAAGTGGAAGGCTCGCACGCAATGATCGGCGCAGAACTGGCCGAACAATTCGGCTGCTCGGCGCAGGTCATCAACTGCGTTGCCTCTCACCACGGCGAGCAGGAACAGCGCTGCCTGGAAGCCGTGCTGGTCGAGGCCGCCGACGCAATCTCGAGCGCCCGGCCCGGCGCGCGCCGCGAATCGCTGGAAAACTATCTCAAGCGCGTCAAGGGGCTGGAAGAGATCGCCAACTCGTTCTCCGGTGTGTCCCAATCCTACGCCATCCAGGCCGGACGCGAAATCCGGATCATGGTCAAACCGGAAGACATCGACGATCTGGAAGCGATCCAGCTTTCCAAAAACATCGCCCGCCGCATCGAAGATACGCTGCAATATCCGGGACAGATCAAAGTCACCGTGATCCGTGAAACCCGGGCCAGCGAATTCGCCAAATAAAAACGGCGCGCCGCCCCACCCTGGTCCGGCCCCGTGAAACGGGGCCGGACCAGGGGAGTGGCCATTTTCAAAGCAGAAAGTAACCCCAAGC
>CAYRXM010000207.1:687-5588 GCA_964428175.1 uncultured Anaerolineae bacterium | reverse complement strand
GGCCGGGCCGGCGTTGTATGCTTCTCTGCGACAACAGGATATGTATATGGCCGGCGCCTACATCTTGATTACCGGCGTCTTGACCGCCGTCAGCGCACTTTTCTCTGATGTTATGTTGGCCGTGTCGGATCCTCGCATCCGGTTCGGCGGGGTGGAGGGCGCATGAGCAACGCGAATTTTTTGAGCAAGTGGCGGGGACGCAAAAACCAGGCTAGCCAGGAGGAGGCGTTCTATCGCGCCGGGCAGTGGCAGCTGGTGTGGTGGAAATTCCGGCGGCACAAGCTGGCCCAAATGTCGATCGTGGTTCTGGGGATTATGTACTTTATCGCCATTTTTGCCGAGTTTGTCAGCCCGCACGATCCCTTGCGGCGATTCAAGGAGTACCTTTCCATACCGCCCACGGCGATCCACATTCGCGATACGCAGGGCCGGTTTCGCACGCCTTTTGTCTATGGCAAGGCGATGGGTCGCGACCCGGTCACATTCAGGCCGGTTTATGAGGAAGACCCCAATGCCATCTATCCGATCAAACTGTTCGTTCGCGGCGACCCTTATCAATTCTGGGGGCTGTTCCCGACCAACATCCACCTGTTTGGCACTGGCGAGAATGCCATGCCCCTCTTTCTCATGGGCACCGACACCATCGGTCGCGATGTGCTGTCGCGCATTTTCTACGGGGGACGCATCTCGTTGAGTGTTGGTCTGGTCGGGATCGCCATCAGTTTTTTCATCGGACTGCTTTTGGGTGGTGTTTCGGGGTTCTTTGGCGGCGTCATCGACGAAATCATCCAGCGGGTCATCGAGGTGATCACGACACTCCCACAAATCCCACTGTGGATGGCTCTGGCCGCTGCACTGCCCAGAGAGTGGCCCCAGCTGCGCATCTATTTTGCCACCACGCTCATCCTCTCCATCCTGGGTTGGACGGGCCTGGCGCGCAGTGTGCGTGGACGGCTGCTGAGTATGCGTGAGGAAGACTTTGTATTGGCCGCCCGTCTGGATGGCGAGAGCGAATGGGCCATCATCACCCGCTATATGCTGCCCGGCTTTGCCAGCTATATCATCGTCTCCTTGACCGGCTCGCTGCCCGGCATGATCCTTGGCGAGACATCGCTCAGTTTCCTGGGTATCGGCCTGAACCCGCCAACGATCAGTTGGGGCGTCATGTTGCAGGATGCCCAGAATATCATGAATGTGGCCCATTATCCCTGGGTGCTCTGGCCGGTGCCGGTGGTCATCCTCGCCGTGCTCATGTTCAACTTTGCCGGCGACGGCTTGCGCGATGCCGCCGACCCCTATGTGACCTAGCATGTCGTCAGACGAGGCGGGGCCGGTTACCTGCGGCCAGATTATCATGATCAATGTGTACGAGTACCGGGAGACTAGCGATGGCTGAAAATAAAGAGATGCTGCTGGAAATCAAAGGGCTGAAAACGTACTATCGACTTGCCGAAGGCGTTGTGCGCGCCGTCGATGGCGTTGATCTCACGCTCCGGCGCGGGCATACCCTGGGCGTGGTTGGAGAGAGCGGCTGCGGCAAGAGCCAGACTTCGATGTCGATTATGCGCCTGATCCCGCCGCCGGGCAAGATCGAAGAAGGGCAGATTCTGTATTACCCGCCCATGCAAAGTGAGCCTATCGACCTGGTGACGCTGTCCGCCGATGGCCGGGAGATTCGCTCCATTCGTGGCAACCAGATTTCGATGGTGTTTCAAGAGCCGATGACGGCCATGAGTCCAGTGCTCACCGTCGGCAGGCAAATCGCCGAGGCGATCATGCTGCACCAGCAGGTGACGCAAAAACAAGCCTATGATATTACGGTCGAAATTTTGTCCAAGGTCAGGATGCCCAACCCGGAGCGGGTGATCAACGACTATCCGTTTCAGCTCAGCGGCGGTATGCGCCAGCGTGCCGTGATCGCCATGGCCCTGAGCTGCAACCCCAACCTGCTCATCGCCGACGAGCCGACCACCGCCCTCGATGTGACCACCGAAGCGCAAATTCTCGACCTGATGCGCAGCCTGCAAAGCGAGTTTGGCATGGCCATCATGTACATCACCCACAACCTGGGCGTCGTCGCCGAGATGGCCGAAGAAGTGGCGGTGATGTATCTGGGCAAGATCGTCGAGCAGGCCGATGTGCGCTCGATCTTTTTCGAACCGCTGCACCCGTATACAAAAGGGCTGCTCAAGTCGATTCCGCACCTGCAGGAAGCCGTGGCACGAGGTGGCCAACGGGCGCGCCTGCAAACGATCAAGGGCGTCGTGCCCGACCCGTATACCATCCTCAAGGGGTGTCCTTTCCACCCACGCTGTCCGCAATTGATTAAAGGTACCTGCAACCAGGTTGCGCCGCCGACTGTCAGCATCAAATCGGGTCATACCGTACGCTGCCACCTGTACGCCTGATTGGGAGAGGAATATGTCAAGCACACTGAAAAATCCACTGATCGAGGTGATCGAACTCAAGAAATACTTTCCCATCCGGCGGGGTTTTTTCAAGCGCGTCGTCGGGCAGGTCAAAGCCGTCGATGAGGTCAATTTTCATATCCTGGAGGGGGAGACGCTCGGACTGGTTGGCGAAAGCGGCTGCGGCAAGACGACCACCGGTCGCTGCCTGCTGCGCGCGATCCCGGCCACCAGCGGCGACGTGATTTTCGAAGACCCGGACCTGGGGCGGGTGAACATCAACGACCTGGATCACGATCAGCTTGTCGCAGTGCGCCGCAACATGCGCATGATTTTCCAGGACCCTTATGCGTCGCTCAACCCGCGCATGACCCTGCTCGACATTGTCGGCGCGCCGCTGCGGGCGATGAAATTGGCCCGGGGCAAGGAACTCGAAGATCGTGTCGCCGAGATGCTGCGCCTGGTCGGCCTCTCACCCGAGTATATGCGCCGCTACCCGCATGCTTTTAGCGGCGGGCAGCGCCAACGCATCGGTCTGGCCCGCGCCCTGGCTCCATACCCCAAGTTCGTCGTCTGCGACGAGCCGGTGTCGGCCCTGGATGTGTCGGTGCAGGCGCAAATTCTGAACCTGATGCAGGATTTGCAAGAGCAAATGGGCCTGACCTTTTTGTTCGTCGCCCACGACTTGAGCGTGGTTGCCCACATCAGCGACCGGGTGGCGGTGATGTATGTCGGCAAAATGGTCGAACTGGCTCAAACGTCCCAGTTGTTTCTCAACCCCAGGCATCCATACACTGAAGCCTTGATGTCGGCTATCCCGCGTCCCAACCCCGCGCCGCGCGAAAAGCGCATCGTGCTCACCGGCGAAGTGGCCAACCCGGCCAACCCGCCTTCCGGCTGCTATTTTCATCCGCGCTGCGCCTATGCGCAAGAGATTTGCAGCCGCGAAGAGCCACCGTGGCAAGAGGTGGCTCCGGACCACTATGCCCGGTGCCACTTGAGCAATGACCTCGCTCTTGTTGGCGTGATGAGCCTGCCAAAAATCGGTGAGACGGAAGCCTGACCGTTTCCAAGTCTCGTGTGGTTACGGGCGGTGTGCCCAGAGATCAGGACGTTCACCACCGCGGAGGGATTGCGTGACCTCGAACCATAAATGGACGCGCGCAGATGCGGTCATCACCCTGGCTATTGCCCTCATCGCGTTGGCCGCTTATGTGCGCACCCTCGCGCCCGACCTGCTCTACAGCGACTGCGCCGAGTTTCAAACTCTGGCCTACACGCTGGGCACCACCCATTCGACCGGCTACCCCACCTACCTGCTGCTGGCCCGGCTGGTCGGGCTTTTGCCCATCGGCACGCCGGCCTGGCGGATCAACTTGGTCTCTGCCCTCGGCGCAGCGGTGACGGTGGGCTGCGTCTATCTGTTGGCCCGCCGCCTGACCGCAGATCGCGTCGGCCCGGCGTTGGGCAGCCTGGCGCTGGCGCTGTCGGGGATTTTCTGGTCGCAGGCGATCATCGCCGAAGTGTACACCCCGGCGCTGGCCTGGCTGGCGATCACCTTGATCCTGTTGTGGGGGTGGGAGGCGCATTTTCCGCATGCGCAGTGGACCTTGTTCGCGGCGTCGACGCTTGCCGGGCTGGGTCTGGGCATGCATATGTACGTCGGGCTGATCGCGCCGGCGGCGGTTGTCTGGGTGTTGTGGCGCGTGATGGCGTCCAAAGATGAGCGCCGCTGGGCGCACCTCGGCCTGGCGGCGCTGGGCACACTGCTCGGCCTTGCCCTTCTGCTGGGCGGGTTTTTTCTGCTCGACTTGAACGCCCCGCCCTCCAACTTTGTCGATGTGGCGATCCGCCCCTCACGGTCGATCTGGTCGCTGTCCGCATCTGACCTCGATGGGCCGCTCAAGCGCATCTGGCTGACCGTTTCGGGGCGGCAGTGGCAAGACGCCATGTTTCCCGATGGTCAGTTCTGGCGAGCGGATGAAATAAGCGAATATATTGACTTGTTGGGGCGTGAATTTTCCTGGGTGGTCTTGCTCTGCGCCATCGTCGGCCTGGCCGTGATGGTGTGGCGTGCGCCCCGCGCCGGTGTGTTTGTCCTGCTGGCGCTGGCGACCGCCGTGTGGGTCATTTCGAATTATCACCCCGGCGATCAGGAACTTTTTTACCTGCCCACGTTCTTGTTGATCGCCGTCGCCGCGGGGGGCGGCGCTGGATTCATCCTCGACCGGATCCGCGTCTGGACGACACCCTCAGCGATTGAATCCACAAAGCCTTCTTTGCCCGTCTATCACCTGCTGGCAGCGATTTTCTTGGGCGCGTTGGTCTTGCTGCCAGCGGCCGGGTCGCGCTGGCAGGCGCTGCAAACCGGCCTGGCGCCTTTCTCTGCCAACACCTATGCCTACCCGGTCGAAAACCTGGCCGAACCCCGCTATCGTGCTCACTCGCAGATCGCCTATGTGCCCGACGATGCCGTGCTGGTGCTCGACTGGC
>CAYRXM010000207.1:0-677 GCA_964428175.1 uncultured Anaerolineae bacterium | reverse complement strand
CGACTGGCGCGGCCTGTACAGTGCGATCTACCTGGCGCACGTGGAGGAGAAGCGCACCGGCATGACCTTTATCGAGGCCACGCCGCACGGCGGCGACGGCAAGCTGGCCGATTCGCTGCTCGATGACCTGGAGCAAATGGTGCACGACGGGCGGCCGGTCTTCGTCGAGCAGGTGTACGAGCCGCTGCGCGAGCGCTTTCGCATCCTCCCGGTGCCGCTGGGCAGGCTGTACCGCCTGTCACTGCCCAACAAACCCTAGTTTCTACCCCGTCTTGACGTTGTCCAGCCCTCTTTCGCGCGCGCACTGGGCCAACGCCTGCATGGTCTCTGTGGATGGCGGTTCCATCTCTCTGGCTTGATAAGCCAGGCCGAGGCTGCGATACTTGCTCTCGGCCAGGCGGTGAAAAGGCATCAGCTCGTAGCTTTCCAGGTTGGGCCAGGGCCGGATCCAGGCCGCAATCGCGCCAATCGCTTCCGGCGTATCGTTGACGGTGGGGATGATCGGCGTGCGCACCCGCAGCGGCAGACCGGTCTGGGCCAGCCGGGCGGCATTTTCGAGGATGCGCCGGTTGGAGACCCCGGTCGCCCTTTGGTGCGCCTCGTCGTCGAGCAGCTTGAGGTCCAGCATGATCAGGTCGAGCCAGGGCAGCAGCGCTTCGAGCTGCGCCAGCAGGGCA
>CAYRXM010000206.1:0-5609 GCA_964428175.1 uncultured Anaerolineae bacterium | reverse complement strand
ACCCTGCGCTTTCAACTCTTTGAAAAAGCGCAGTTTGTGGCCGCGTGAAGTATAAAGAGCTATTGACAACTGTAGCACCCCCAGTACTCAACAACACTTAACGGGGGGACTACCCAAATATGGATTGAAAAGATTGTTTGGAGCGTTATGATCGGGCGACCACCATTATGTACATTGATCCGCCATATCCAGAAAACAAGTGCAATTATGCCCACAATATGCGTACCTGGGAAGAACATCAAGAGTTGGCCGATCGGCTGGCTCATACCAAATGCAAATGGATTCTATCGTCGTATGATCGCCCACAAGTAAGAAAACTATATGCTGGATACCAGATTTATGCTGTTACCTCGTTTTCCGGTATGAAAACGACAAAGCATGGCAGTGAGCGTGTATTGAACCAGGAGGTCTTGATTACAAACTATCTTGCCTCCGTTTCACAAGCATACACCGCCGGACAGAGAACCCAGCTTACATTGCTCGATCCCCTTGAACCATTTGACATTGCATAAATTTACGGCTCAACCACCCGGATCGGACTCAAAAACACCTTGTCATCGATCACATTTTGGCCGGCGTCCAGCAGCGGCAGCCGTCCAAAATCCGAGAGGCGATACAGGCCCACCTCGACCTGATATTCGCCCGGCGGCAGGTCGGCGGGCAGGGCAAAGGCATAGGGGTCGGCGACGCGCTCGCCGCGCGCCCAGCGCGTGGTGGGAAAAGTGCCGTTGAGCGGTTCGTTGTCCTGCTGGGCCACCGGCAGGCCGTTCGGGCCGAGAACGTGGACAAAGACCTTGTACGGCTCGCCGATCTGGGCGGCTGCCTCCCAGTTGAGGGTCAGGCGCACCGTCTCGCCCGCTTTGAGCGCATCACTTTCATATTGATAGCTGCGCAGGCGGACGAGATTGCCGAAATTGGCCAGCGGCGGCGGCGCTTTGACGGCGCGCAGCGGCAGGCGCAGCACTTGATCTCCTGCCCGCACTTCGTAGGCCAGCGCGTCCATCACCTTAAATGTGTATTGTTGGACGATCAGTGCGCCGGGCTGCCAATCCGCCAGGGTGTCGTATCCGGCCGGTATGATCCGGTCGGCGCCGCTTTTATCGATCCAAACCAGCTGCGGAAATTCACCCGGCGCATGCCGCACCAGCCACAACAAGGACAGTGTCACCGTCTCACCGACGGCGGCCTCTCGCGCTGCACCAAAGCGCGCCGCGTCGTGACCGAGCAGCACCAGATCGCCCATCGACCGGTGCAGTAATGTGGACGGGGTGGTATAGGGCCAGCGCAGCGGTTTGATCACTTGGAGCCTGGTCACGTTGAACCGGTCACCCTCCTGAAAGGGCTGTCCCAACTCGACCTGTAACTCGTATTGGCCCGACGGCAGCGATGCGGGCAGCGTCAGTCGATAATAATCGGGCACAACGTCAAACGCCTGCCAGCGCGAGGTGGGATAAGTGCCGCCGACCGGATGGCGGTTCTGCTTTTCCAGCCGTACATGGCCGGCCGGGTCGATCAGCCGCACAGTGACAGCGTCATCTCCGCCCGGAACCTCCTGGGCCTGCCAGTAAATAGTCAGGTGCAGCGTGCTGCCGCCCTGGACAGTCTGGGCATCCTTCAGCGGATCGATCCGTCCCTCTGCGCCCGGCAGTGTGGCCTCAAGGTCAAATCCGCACAACCAGATGCTTGTTCGAGTCTCCGGCGGGGAATAACAGCGCCCGTCCCACACCTCGAACGGCATTTCAAGCACCTGCACCAGCGGCCCGGCGGATTCGAGCGCGTATTGACCGCTGGCGGCCATCACCGGCCGTGCCAGGTAAACCGGGCGGCCTTCGTGCAAACCCTGCTCCGCGTACCCCGGCCATTGCAACTCCAGCGAATCGACGGCGACGATCTGCGCCGTTGGAGCCAGCCCTTCAACCCATTGGGTGTACCACAACACCGTCGCCGGCAGCCAATCGCCGACGATCAAGGCATTTTCGCCAACCGCGCGCAGTGCTACCTGCCCATAAGTATAATCAAAAGAAAGGCCCGCATAGGCGCGGCGCTGATCCTGCCCCTCAAAGCGCGAGATGCCCAGCGCCAGCGGCAGCGCTGCTACCGACAAGGCCCACAGCAGGCGCAGCGATTGGCCGGCGCGGTTCTTGAACGCCTCTCGCAGCCAGTCGATGCCCGCCTCGGCTGCCGCTGCTGCACAGAAAGCCAGCCAGACATAGGCCGGCAGGTAATAGACGTGCGTGTTGGGCACGTAATAATTGAGCGCAAAAAACACCTCGGCGGCGATGCCCCCCAGCAGCGTCCAGGCTACCGCCCGCCGCTTGAACAGCAGGGCGATCCACCCGCCCAGGGCCAACAGCAACCCGAGCGGCCCAAACTGCCGCCACAGCAGCGAAGCAAATTCGGCAGCCCGCCCCGGCAGCGCCGCCCAGCCGCCGCGAAACAGCCCGCTCTGGTAGGTGCGGGCAAACACCAGGTCGAAAAAGGCCTTGATCGAGTCGATGCGCACGTAGGCATAAGGAGGATTAAAAGAACTAAATAAAGGTAAAAGAAGGTAAAAGGATAAGGGAATAAGGAAGAAAGGCAGGAGGCGCAGCACGGATTTGGGGCGCAAAACCGTGCGGTCGGTGAGCCAGACCAACAGCAGGCAGGCCGGGGCGAGCACGATCATGGTGCGGTGATGGGTCAGGCTGAGGCCGCAGCAGACGGCCCAGGCTTGCAGCCACCCATTCGACCGCCGCTTGCGCCACTCCAGCCCCAGCCACAGGGTCAGGGCGACAAAAAAAGCATTCAGGGCATACTTTTCAGCGATGGTCGCCTGGCTCCATAACGTCTCCGAGACGGCCAGCAGCGCCGCACCGATCAGCGCGGCGGTCCGGCTCAAGTCGATGGCGCGAGCGGCGCGATAGATCGCCCAGACCGCGCCGGCGGCAGCGACGGCAGAAAACAGGTTGAGCCGGTAGGCGACGCTGCCCACAGGAAGCAGGGTGAACAACCTGCCCAGCAGCAGATAGAGCGGGTAGCCGGTGGGGTGAGGAATGCCCAGCATGGGCGCCACAAACTGGAATTCGGCGCTGTCGCCGGGGAGGACCGAAGGCGCGCAAGTAGCCACAAACAGGGCCAGCGGGGCGACAAAAGCGAACAGTCCCCACGGCCACTCTGGGCCTTCCGTGCGTGCGCCTGTCGCCAACCAGATCGCACCGCCGACGCCGGCCAGCAGCGCGACGATGCCCCATGCCGGCGCGACGGCCGGCTGAAAGAGGTAAAGCGCGCTCAATGCCAGCGGCCAGGCGATCTCTGGACGCGCCGCAGGCCTGAACACCCCCCAGCCCAGTGCCGCACCCAGCGCGCCGCAGGCCAGCAGCGCCAGCGGCGAACCGAGCACGATCAACCAACGCGGCCACAGTTCGACCAGCAGGCGGGCCAGCGTGGCGCACCACAGAGCCGATAGGCCGGCGGCCAGGGCCAAATATAAACGCCCGCGCAGACGGGCGTCTTGAAAATCGGCAGGTGTTCGAGTGATCACAGGTCGATGGTCATTCCCTCGCGAACGATAAACGCGCGGTCGAAAACCAACTGGATCTCGCGCTCCAGTTGGCGCATAAACTCATCGGTGTGCGTGGCGTGGTGATGGGTCAGCGCCAGCCGTTTGACGCCGGCCTTTTGCCCCACCTCGACGGCGATGCGCCAGGTGCTGTGTCCCCAACCCTGGCGCGAAAAAGGCGGCCCGGTGTATTCCTCGTCGATATACTCGGCATCGTGAATCAACAGGTCGGCCCCGCGCGCAAACTCGATGAGATTGGTGTCGCCGCCGTCATAGCCCTCGGTGTCGGTGGCAAAGACCAGCCGTTTGCCGCGGTACACAATGCGATAGCACATGGCCCCGCCTTTGGGGTGGTTGCGGCTCAGGTACATCTCGATCTTGACTGCCCATGGCGGCACGAAAACTGTTTCCTTGTGCGGGTTCTTGAGCAAGGGCTGCGAGCCGGGTTCGCCCAACAAAATCACCTGCACGTCTTGCACATCCTGGATCGCGCAGACTGAGAGCAGCTCGCTCAACATCAACGGCAGCGCTGACGGCTGCAAGGTCTCGGTCAGCACGTTGTGGATGCTCGCATCCGACAGACGCGGACCAAAGATGAAAAACGAGCTGTCTGGAAAGCGCAGCGGGGTAAAAAAGCCAAGTCCCTGCGTATGGTCGTGGTGTCCATGCGTGAACAAGAGCGTCGCCCGGATCGGCCGTCCGTCGCGGGCGCGCTGAGCGGCCAGTTTTTCTCCCAGGCCAATGATCCCCGTGCCCGCGTCGATGATGATTTGGTGCGGGCCAGCGCATACTTGGAGGCAGGTCGTGTTGCCGCCAAATTCGACCGTCTCTTCACCGGGCACGGGATACCCTCCACGAACCCCCCAAAAGGTTGCGTGGAATTCGGACATGGTGTCTGATCTCCTCTTGATCACAAATGCCCCTAACAACGCAGCTTGCCGGCAGGTTTGTTTCATCGGCGTCAAGCTAAGGCATTGTAACAGATTTTAAGCGTTTCGTCAATGAACGCAAAACAATCTCAAATGCCGCGCACGGCCACGTGGGCGATGTGCGCCCGCGCCAGGTCGGCCATCGCTTCCAATTGGTCGGGCAGGTAGGGCGTCGCCTCGTCCAGCGACGGATCGATGGTGTTGTGGGGGACAAATTGCTGCAAGAAATAGCGCCGCGCGGCAGAAACCCAGCGCGCAATCGCTTCGATGTCTTGTACTACCAGCAAACCGGGCACCACTGTGGTGCGAAACTCGTAATCGACCTCGCCGCCCATCAGCCGGTCGATGCTGCGCTGGATGCGGCGGGTGTCGACCTTGACGCCGGACAACAGGGTGTATTTGTCCGCCGGCGCTTTGATGTCCATTGCCACGTAATCGAGCAGCCGTTCATCGAGCAGCGCTTCGAGTACGTCCGGGCGGTAGCCGTTGGTGTCCAGCTTGACCAGGTAGCCCATCTCGCGTACCTGGCGGCAAAATTCAGCCAGATCGGGCTGCAAGGTCGGTTCGCCGCCGCTGATCACTACCCCATCTAGCAGGCCGCGACGCTTTTCGAGAAAGGCCAGCACCTCGACGGTGGGAATGGCTGGCAGGGTGTGGGGCGAGAGCACCAGGTCGCGGTTGTGGCAGTTTGGACAACAAAAGTTGCAACCTCCGCAAAAGAGCGAGGTTGCAACTCGGGCCGGGTAATCCAGCAGCGTGGATTTGATCCACCCTTTGATGTGCATCGAGTACTCCTCCAAGCTAATACTGATAGGTGAAAAGCCGTCCTGGACAGGCCAGGTCACCTATCAAATCTTGTTTGACGGAGTACTAGTTGGTTTTGGGCTTGGGCTGATAGGTTTTGCGCTCCTTGAATTCCTGGCGCTTGCCCTTGTTCCAGTTTTGCACCGGGCGCAAATAGCCGACCACTCGCGAATAGACTTCACAGGGGACCTTTTTCTTTTCTTCCATGCTTGACCTCCAATGTTGAAACTAGAAGCGGATAAGGTGAGACCAACACATCCATATATCGAGTACTCGCACAAGCTAATACACCGGAAACTAAGTTCTTGACAAATCCTGCCAGATATGGATAATGGCAG
>CAYRXM010000205.1:0-5621 GCA_964428175.1 uncultured Anaerolineae bacterium | reverse complement strand
GATAATGAGCGGTGACTGGAGTTCAGACGTGTGCTCTTCCGATCTCCCGCCTGCGCAAAAACGCCCAGCGCGCGCAGCGCCCGTCCAGTCTCTTCGCTCAACTGACCATACGCGGCGCGCAAACACCCGGATAGGGACGCGCTGCCGTCGAGGAGGGCCTGTGGCGCGTCGCGAACGCCGTCCAACACCGCCGCCCAATTCGTCTCCACGCGCAGCCACGGGGCCAGCACCTGCCAGGCCAGCGGCATCCCGCCCACTTGGGCGTTCAACGCGGCCACGATCTCTTGCCGCTGCTGGTCGATCCTGACCGGACAGGACGCGGCGACGAAGACCAGCGCCGTCGCACTGTCCCAGCCGGGGAGCGTCACCCGATCCGCCGCGGCCACGCCCAGGCCATCGGCGACCCGTGCCGGACCGACCACCAGCGCCGCGTCCTGCTCGCGCAGTGTGACCGCGCTCCGAAACGCGCCCGCGTCCGACACGTCGTCCAGGATGTACAGCGCGCGCCGCTCACCCAGTTCGTGCTGTAACGTCACCGGCTCCGACAGATCACCGGCAAAAGACGAACCGAAATCACCGGCAAAAGACGAACCGAAATGAGCGAGCCACCCGGCGATCACCTCGTTTCCATTTGTGCCATTCAGTGAGGCGTAGAGGATCGCCCGGTAACGCTCGCGCACCCTTGCGTCGAAGGCCAGGCGCTGCGCCAGCGTCGTCTTGCCCGCGCCCGGCGAACCGCTCAAGGCGACGATGCGCAGCGCCAGGGGCGCGCCGGCGGGTGGTTCCAGAAGCAAGCGCTCGACGATCTGCTCGTGCGCCGGCGGGAGAGGACTGCAGGCCAGTTGCGGCGGCGCCGCCAGCGTGCAGACCACATCCGGCGGCGGAAACAGGCGATCCACCTGCGCGCGGGCGATCCCAAAGGCCGCGGCGACCCACAAGGCATCCTGCCGCTCCCTCAGAACGTGGTCCTCGACCAGCGTCGCCAGCAGCGTCTCTTTTTCCTGCCCGGTCAGGCTACGGCGGCCACGCAGCGCGTCGGACAGGCGCGGTTGGCTGAAGGGCAGGCCGGACTGCTCCTCGACCCGGCGGGCGATGCGGTCCTGCGAGGTGCCGGCCCCTTTGAGCAAAAGCCGGAAGCGCTGCGAAAGCGGTTGTCGATTCACCGGCGGCCTCCAAAAGTCGCATAAAACTCGATGAACATGGATAAAAAAATCTGGTATCATAGAGGGCAGAAAGCGGCGTGCAGGTGCAGGGACGTGCCGTGGGGCAAGCATAGTCGATCCTGCCGCAAAGGTCAAGCGGCGGCGCGCAGAGAGCAGGACAGTGTTGCGTCCGCAACTGTAATTGCGTCCGCAACCGAAGTTGCGGGACGCAATTACGCGCAAGCAGATCGCAATTTGATTGGGTGTATACTGGAATTGAGGATCAAACGCAAAGATATGGACTAAACGGCAGGAGCGCGCACCGTGCAGCGATCGAGTTACCCCGGACAGCGGGACAGCGAAAAGGAGCGGATCGAGAGCTTTGACCAGCTCATCGCCAGCATCCTGCGCCGCGTGCTCGGCATCGAGGGAAAGGCTCAGAGCCAGGGCGAGGAGAACACATTGAGGAAGAATGAGGATACACCGGACAGCAATGTGGAGCAAGATGAAAATCAATGAAGGGCGCGGCATCCCTGAAAAACGGTACGTCGCGATGAAAGAGCGACGAGTTGCCCCTGAGAGGCGGTGCGATGTCTGAAGACCAGCCCACCTCACAGATCTGGCAACGCTATATGCGCCGGGTGCGCGAGCGGACGCTGGCCCTGACCGGCAGCCGCAAGGTCAAAGGCCCAATGCTGCGCGCCGTCACCTACCTGCGCATCTCGATCGAGGAACAGCAGGAGGGCTACTCGATCCAGGAGCAGTCGATCGCCGACCGCCACTTTGCCGAAAGCAAGGGCTGGACCCTCGTCGGCGAGTACATCGACGAAGGCTACTCCGGCACCAACGACCGCCGGCCGGCCTTCTGCCGCCTGCTCGCCGACGCCCAACGCGGCCAGTTCGACGTGGTCATCGTCCACAAGATCGACCGCTTTTACCGCAACGCCCAGGGCCTGCTCAAGACCCACAGCGACCTCTCCCGCCGCGACATCCTCTTTGTCTCGATCAAGGAAAACATCGACTTTACCCGCTCCTGGGGCAAGGTCATCCTGGCCGTCCTCGGCGTCCTGGCCGAGATCTTTGTCGACAACCTGCGCGACGAGACCCGCAAGGGCAAGAAGGGCCGCGCCCGCCAGGGCCTGCACAACGGTACCATCCCCTTCGGTTACTGCACCGGGCACTGCTCGACCTGCAGCGATCCGAACGGAAAGGGCTACTGCCCCGAACACGGCCAGCCCGACTGCTACGGCGGCCCCAGCCTGGTCCTCCATCCGGTCGAGTCGGCGGCCGTCCGCCTGGCCTTCGAGTGGTACGCCACCGGCGACCATTCCGACGCCGCCATCGCCGACCGCCTGAACGCGCACGTCCATCACTTGTCCAGCGGCGGCGAAATCCAATTTCGCACCAAGGGTCGCAACTGCCGCGACGAGGAGAGACAACAGGGCCCGCACTACCGCCCGCCCGGCCCGTTTTCACGCGACACCGTCCGCGACATGCTCACCCGGCCCTTCTACGCCGGCGTCGTCCCCTACTACGGCAGCGAGTTCGACGGCGAAAAGGTCGTTCGCCGCAAGCAGCCGGAGGCGCTGTTCGAGACCGCCCGCCACCCGCCGGTCATCTCCCCGACCCTCTTTGAGCGCTGCACCCTGCTGCGCGAGGCGCGCCGCCGCCGGCCCGAGGGCGGCGGGCAACGCCGCCCGTCCCGCATCTACCTGCTCTCCGGCCTGCTCGACTGCGCGCGCTCCGGCGGCGCCCTGCACTGCCAGACGGTGGGCCGCCGCAGCACCCCGCGCTACGTGTGCAGCGATCGTATCCAGCACCGCCGCCCCTGCGACCAGCCTTCCGTCGACGCCGAGATTCTGGAAAGCCAGGTGCTGCAGCGTCTGTTCGACTTGTCCATCCCTTTCGACTGGCACGACGACATCCTGGCCTGTGTGATCGATGCCGGAGGGGAGGAATCGCTGCGCTGGCAGCGCAAGCTGCTGCAAGAGGGATTTGAGGAGGTGGAGGTGCGCTACCAGGCCGAACTGCTCTCCCGCGCCGCCTTCGTCCGCGCCCGGCAGGCCTACGACCGCCGGTTGCGCGAACTGATCCCGGCCCGGCACCCCAGGGTCGACATCACACGGGCCCGCCACCTGCTCTCCGACTTTGCGGCTCTGTGGGACCTGGCCACGCCGGTGGAACGGCAGCAGATCCTCCGCCTGATGCTCAAGGAAGCGCGGGTGGACGGCGAGCAGATCGTCAGCCTGCGCTGGTACCGCCCCTTCGACCGGCTGCTGCGCGAGGGAGTATAGATGCGCGCGAAACCGCCCGCTACGCTTCTTTTTCGGCGACCAGTTCGACCAGCGCGTTCAGCAGCGTGCACACCCGGCGGCGCTTCTCGATGTCGGCGATCCCGGTCAGCGCCTGGGCCAGCGCCTTCACCTCCGGCGGGAACTCGTCGGGACTGGCCAGGCTCAGGTCGAACAGGGCGATCGGCTCGTAGCCGGCCAGCGCCAGCATCTCGTTGGGGTTCACCTGGAAATGCTGGGCCAGCAGGATGCAGGCATCGCGGTGCGGCCGCACCTCCTGGTGCAGAAACCGCCACACCGAGCTGCGGTCCAATCCCGCCCGCATCGCCGCCTCGCGGTAGGTCTCGTTGCGCGCCTCCAGCAGCCGGGTCACAAAGGCCACGAACGGCTCAGGGTCATATCCGGCGCGTTTGCTTCCTGGACTCATTGTCATTACCTATATATCGTCTGTATTTACACTTTTATCTGTTACTGTCTTATTTGACGAAAAGCGTATCCTTGCTTTATACTGGGCGCATCGGATTTCACGGCGGTGGACGACACCGCCATCTACGTCCCGAAAGGAGCCAACCGATGAACGCCGAAGGATACACCCGCGTCTCCCTCTTCGACCAGGCCGTCGAAGGCTTTAGCCTGGACAGCCAGGCCGACGCCATCCGCGCCTACGTCCAGGCCAAGAGCTGGACGCTGCTCCGCATCTACACCGACGCCGGCCTGTCCGGCACGCGCAGCGACCGCCCGGCCCTGGAAAGCCTGCTCGACGACGCCCGCCAGGGCCGCGTCGACGTGGTCGTCGTCTACGCCGTCGACCGCTTCTTCCGCAACCTGCAGGAGCTGCTCAAGACGCTCAACGAACTCCAGCAGCTCAACGTCGCCTTTATCTCGATCAGCGAGAACATCGACTTTACCTCGCCCTGGGGCAAGCTGGCCCTGGCCGTGCTGGGCACGCTGGCCGAGATCTACATCGACAAGCTCTCCGACGACACCCGGCGCGGCAAGCGCCAGCGCGCCCGCGACGGCTACTGGAACGGCAGCCCGCCCTTCGGCTACTGCCGCGGCCGCTGCGCCACCTGCGACTCGCCGAATGGGCCGGGATATTGCTCCTTCGCCGGGCAACCCGACCGCGCCAGCGGCAAGGGGCTGGTCGTGCATCCGATCGAGTCGGAAGCAGTCAAGCTGGCCTTTGAGTGGTACGCTACCGGCCAATACTCGGACGGCCAGGTCGCCGAGATGCTCAACGAACACCCGCACACCTTGCCCGACGGCGCGGTCGTCCACTTCCGGTCCAAGGGCCGGCCCGGCCACAGCGAACCGGTGTCCCTGGCCAAGGACAGCCTCCGTGAGGTGCTGCAGAACCCCTTCTACACCGGGGTGGTGCCCTACTATGGCAAGCAAGGCCCCAGGCGCAAGGCGCCGGTCTCCCTCTCGCCAGGCAAGCACCAGGCCCTCGTCGCGCAGGAGGTCTTCGACCGCTGCCAGGAGGTCCGCGCCCTCAACTACCGGCGTCCGCGCCAGCGCGGCGACACGCCCAGCCGCATCTATCCCCTCTCCGGCGTCCTGCACTGCGGCGGCTGCGGCTCCCGGATGCGCGCCCAGCGCGGCGGCTCCGGCAACCAGTGCCGCTACGTCTGCTCCGGGCGATTGCAGCATACCACCGGCTGCGACGAACCTGCCGTGCTGGCCGTCGAGGCCGAGGAACAGATCGTCGATTACCTGGACGGCCTGCCTTTTCCCGACGAGTGGGAAGCCTGGGTCTACCAGCAGATCGATCCCGAGTGGGATGAGCAAGCGATTCAATGTAAAGAACGAGAGCTGCAAGAACGACTCGCCAGGGCGGTCGAATTGTACCTGGCGGGCGATATTGGCAAAACCCGCTACGAAGCGGAAAAACGTGCCTGTGAGGATCAAATAGCGGACTTGCGTCCCGGTGAAATCCGTGATATACTACCAAGAGTAGTAGATTTGATCGGATTCCGATCCCATTGGGCGGAGGCGTCTCCCCTTAACAAAAAAAGGCTGATACGATCTGTACTCGTATCAGCCCAAATACGGAAGCAACAGTTAGTTTCTGTGGAACCTAGCGCATTGCTGTATCCGATTTTGCGTAACCTCACCATGGAAGGTGGGTTTTACAGCGGGAGCGACGGGATTTGAACCCGCGATCTTCGGCTTGACAGGCCGACATGTT
>CAYRXM010000204.1:0-5758 GCA_964428175.1 uncultured Anaerolineae bacterium | reverse complement strand
GGCGTTTCAGATGTTGGAACTCGATGGATTTCCCTAAAAGTGTCCGGTAGTGAATGGTTTGCAGTCCCGGTTGGCGAATTTGCACTCCAGCCAGTCATAGCGATCATAGACACGATCTGTACCGTTTGCATCAAGCCGGTCGGTACCTACCAGGGAAAAGTCTGCATAGTTCGGTTTCAGCCTCAAGCCATCTCGACCTCGCCCACCCCATTCGGGTAATTCGGCAAGCGTTTTTCCTTTCTTTATATCATCTGTCCATAGATATCCCTCGTCATAATCGTTCCAAAAGTATACGTAGACTGCATCTGCAAGATCATCCACATCATATCGCGTACGAGCATACTCGGTAGCTGTATCCCCCCAGTTGATCCAGCTTTGCATATCTGCGTCTAGCGTATTGCCCTGTGCATAGTCCCAGTAATGGGCTAATTCGTGTCCCAAAGTTGCTTTCTTGTTGATCTCATCGGCCCCGAACCAGTCATTAAAGACCTTGATATATGACGCACTTCCCGCTACACTCATCGCGGCCTGTGACCCGGAGCCGGATGGTCCTATCGGCTGCCGTATAAGCACGATAGGAGTGTTTGCAGAGACCCCGAACGCAGCTAGAGCTTTATCCTTATCACCAAAACCGTTTGAGGTGCCAAAATAATTGTTTATCACCTCAGTGAGCAATTTCTCGACCTCCTCTTTGTCATTGGCCTGCCATGTGGTCGCTTGTGCATGAACAGGATGTGGACTGTCAGCAGGCGGGTCTTCAAAAACGACATTATCCCCTAGGAGACCGCTGAAAAACCCAGCCTCACGCAAAGGCGCTAAGCCGCAAAGCACTGCAAAATATTTAAGAATTTCTTTCTTTTGTGCTATTCTTGGCGTTCTTGGCGGCTTTGCGCGAGAATTGCCACTTTTTCAGCACGCTCCTAGCGGTGGGCCAAATGATGTGCGTATCGGCGTCGCTGGCGGTGTAGACGTTACAGTACATACCTGCGAGGTGACCGTTTGGGTTGTCTTCGGTGGCGGCGTCTTCGCACACCCCACCAGCATCCCGCCGATGCCGGCCAGGAGCAACAGCACCGCCACCCACTGGTACCACCAGCGCCGTTTTTTGCCCTTCTTCCCTCCTTGCAGTACCACCAGCGGGGTCAGCGACAGCCAGATACCGAGCGTGGGATCAAAGTAGCGATTGCCCTTGAAGAGCAGCCCGGTGGACCAATCATACACCCCGCCGCAGACCAGGTGGCTGACCAAGCCCTGTGGTCCTTCGATCACCAGGCCGTCCGGGTCAAAGAGCCAGGCACTTTCAACTTGTCCTTGCTCGCCCGCGCCTTGACGGACGTAGCCGGCCGCGTCGTTCAGGTAGTACAGCCATTCATCATCCCGCTGCTCGCCCAGGCAGTCGTGCCCGTACAGATAGGATACCGTTTCGGTGAGCGTTTCCTCGGCCAGCACACGGTACCCACCGGCGTAGTCGATGGTGTAGGTCGTTGTGCCCTGCCCCACCACCTCGACGGCCAGCCGCGCGCCATCTCCATTATAGCGGAAACGGGTGGTCAGTGTAAAGACGGTGGCCTCGGTCATTCGCCCGGCGGCGTCGTAGGCAAAGGTGCGCACACGTTGGCCCTGCGTCCATTCTTCCAGCATTTGCCCCCGTGCCGACCAGGTATAGGTATACACCCAGCCGTTGTTCACCTGGCGGTCGGTCAGCCGGTTGAGGGCGTCAAAGGTGTAGGTGGTCACCACCGTGCCGGAGATGGGCGTCGTTTCGGTGACCACGGCGCGGTTGCCTGCCGCATCGTAGGTATACGCAAACTGTTCGCCGGTCGAGTAGGTGCTGGCGGTCAGCCGGTTGAGCGGGTCGTAGACATAGGCGATCGTCCGTGTGCCGGTCAGCGTCTCCACGGCGGACACGCGGTTGCCAAGCAACCATTGGTTGCCGCCGTCCAGCTCGTATTCGTATCGCGCCAGCAACCACCCAGGCCATCGCGGTGCTCGATCTGGATCAGCCGCCCGGCATCGTCGTAGAGGTTGACACTGACCACCCCGTTCGGCAGCGTGGTGGTGATCAACTGCCCGGCAGCGTCATAGTCGTAGGCGGTGATCCCGCCGTCCCAGTCCGCCACGCGGGTCAGGCGGTTGTCAATACAAGACAAAACCCGGCGAACCACAGCCGGGCTTTATGCCAGAAAACAGAGTCGACTTCAGTGACAGAGCATCATTTGTCCGGCCGCGCCAACCACAAGGCCGACACGAGGATCAGAATTACTAAGCCGGCTGTAGTGCAAACGGCAGGATTGGAAGAAGTTGGCACCGTGACAGTCGCAGTGGGCGCTGGAGTAGGTGTTGGCGACAAGAGATGCGCCCAATGCACATTCTCAACGGTAGACAACTTTTCAGGCAGGTGAGCAAATGGATCGTAAAAGCCAGTACCATCCACGTTCACAATGCCATAATGGTAATCTGCGCTGTCTGCCGTTTCCGCATATTTGAAAAAGATAGAGCGACTATCCGGCGACCATATCAGTTGGACGACGAACACATCAGGCACGATAACCCGAAAGTGATTGCCATCTGAATCTACTGCACATAAACACTCATTCCCATCTTTTTCAAATCGTCCTCCACCGGCAACTGTCTTGCCATCCGGCGACAGCATCACCGTGAATGCGTTGATACCTACATCTCTCAGTTGACCCCAGGAAGGGGAAAGTCTGATGATTTCGTGGTGTAGCGTACCATCAGGGCGGATTGCTCGCAGGGTATCTGGCAGCGCAAGACGATATGGCAATAGAACCCACTCGCCATCTGGTGACCAGGGATATGTGCCCCACCCCAAGGGTGATTCTCTCGGCTCCAAGAGTAGACGCATTACCTCCACTGTCTTTCTGCTTTCCAGATTCATCAGGAAAACCGCATAGTCATACACATCGTGGACTTGACCTCCGCTCAGAGTTTGCGTTTCTGTAGCCGAAGCAAAAATAATGGTTTGACCGTCGGGAGAAGAAAACGATCCCACAATGTCTCCTAGCCCATTAGTCAAATTGATTGGCTCTTTACCGGTATTATCGCCCAAGTATAGATCAAAACGAATAGAAGCCATAAACTTGTCATCGCCCATTTCCTCTGGGTCGAGCGGTCGTTCGTAGGCGCGAAACAAAAATTGGCGGCTATTGGGCAGCCAGTGTACCGAATGACTACCTACAACAAGTTCATTTGAATTGATCTGTTTGGACTCAAATGTGGTGATATTCAGAATGTGTAGATTACCATACCAAGCCGATGGAGGTATAGGCTGTATGTACGCCAAGTGGTGACCATCAGGAGACCAGGAAAGAGAATTGGCACCGATTCCATCATCGGTTATACGTACAAGGTCTGCATCATCTATGTCGACGATGTAAAGATTGTCCTCAGCATCAAAGGCAACCCACTGCCCATTAGGTGATGCACTCAATTGCGACCCGGCATTATGGGCAACAAGGTCCAACTCGCCACTTTCTAGGTTGTACAAATAGATATCTCTGGGATAGCCAGTAGCGAACAGCAACGCATCGTACTCGGTCAGCAAATTTTTTGTCTGGGCAATTGCTTGTTCAGATAACGATAGAAGTGTGGTAGCGAACAAGGCCACTAAAAGTACACTGGTCAAGTAAAGCAAGCGCGAGTTTTTCTCTAGCACCATTTTCAATCCTTTTTCGCAGCATCAGTGGTTTTTTACGACAGTAGTATTCTTGCGCTGTATCCTGCTCGTAGTGCTCTGACGAGTTCAGAGTCGCTCAAGCCAAAATTCTGAGGGATACCTTTGTAACCTTGATCTGGCTCCGCAAGACCAACTCCTTCAATGACACTTGCCAACGAGTAAAGATATCCCCTCGCATCTGCTTGCTTTCCGGCATACCACTGTGCTGCTGCTACTCTCCGCCACATCATATCATCTGGAAACCCGGCTTCTTGAACGGCGTTCATAATGGCCTCATTCAAGTCTTTACTATTTTCATCTACCCAAAACGTTCTATTCCACGCATAGCCCTGAAAATGACAGGCACCGTGTTCTACATTTTGATACAGACTGTCCCTGGTATTTGTATAGACTGGTACTTCGTCTTTCTTGTAGCCATCTTTCCCATAACAATCCCAGACACTCGTTGTTATTCCCATCATTCCACCTGTTTGCACATCGTTGCTAAAGCTTCCTTCCGATTCCCAAGATATGATGCCTAGCAGCAATGCCAAAGAATACTTGGTGGGATCTCGATATTGTTCGGCCGCTTGTTTGACAATCCTTTTTCTTTCTTCTCGATCCGAGATTATCTTGTCAGTAGGCGGCGTATATGTCGGCGGCACTGTGGGCGTTGGCGTCGGTTGCGGCGTGTTCGTTGGTGTCGGCTGCAGTGTTTCCGTCGGTATCGGTGGCGCAGGCGTCGGCGTGTAGGTCGGCGGCAACGTCGGAAAGGGCGTCCAGGTGACCGTCAAGGTGACTGTCCAGGTCGGTGTTGCCGGAGGCGTGTTAGTCGGCCCCGGCGTTTCTGTCGCCGTCGCGGTACATGTCTCCGTGCTGACCGTCTGCGTTGTCCCTGTTGGCGGCTTACACCCCACCATTATCCCGCCGATGCCGGCCAAAATCACCAGCATCACGACCCACCAGCGCCGTTTCTTCCTTCCCTTCCCCCCTTGCAGCACCACCAGCGGGGTCAGCGACAGCCAGATACCGAGCGTGGGATCAAAGTAGCGATTGCCCTTGAAGAGCAGCCCGGTGCTCCAATCATACACCCCGCCGCAGACCAGGTGGCTGACTGGGCCTTCCGGTCCCTCAATCACCAGGCCGTCCGGGTCAAAGAGCCAGGCGCTGGCTACTTGCCCTTGCTCGTCCGCGCCTTGACGGACGTAGCCGGCCGCGTCGTTCAGGTAGTACAGCCATTCATCATCCCGCTGCTCGCCCAGGCAGTCGTGCCCGTACAGATAGGATACCGTTTCGGTGAGCGTTTCCTCGGCCAGCACACGGTACCCACCGGCGTAGTCGATGGTGTAGGTCGTTGTGCCCTGCCCCACCACCTCGACGGCCAGCCGCGCGCCATCTCCATTATAGCGGAAACGGGTGGTCAGTGTAAAGACGGTCGCTTCACTCATCTGCCCGGCCGCGTTGTACTCGAACGTGCGCACGGGTTGGCCTTGCGTCCATTCTTCCAGCATTTGGCCTCGGTTCGACCAGGTATAGGTATACACCCAGCCGTTGTTCATCCGGCGGTCCGTCAGTCGGTTGGCTGCGTCAAAGGTGTAGGTGGTCACCACCGTGCCGGAGATGGGCGTCGTTTCGGTGACCACGGCGCGGTTGCCTGCCGCATCGTAGGTATACGCAAACTGTTCGCCGGTCGAGTAGGTGCTGGCGGTCAGCCGGTTGAGCGGGTCGTAGACATAGGCGATCGTCCGTGTGCCGGTCAGCGTCTCCACGGCGGACACGCGGTTGCCAAGCAACCATTGGTTGCCGCCGTCCAGCTCGTATTCGTATCGCGCCAGCAACCACCCAGGCCATCGCGGTGCTCGATCTGGATCAGCCGCCCGGCATCGTCGTAGAGGTTGACACTGACCACCCCGTTCGGCAGCGTGGTGGTGATCAACTGCCCGGCGGCATCGTAGGCGTAGGTGGTGAGCCCGCCGTCCCAGTCCGCCACGCGGGTCAGGCGGTTGTCGGCGTCATAGGTGTAGGTGACAACTTGAGTTTAGAGTTGCGACCAGGCGCGTGAAAGCGTGCGCTTGAGTCAAG
>CAYRXM010000203.1:0-5812 GCA_964428175.1 uncultured Anaerolineae bacterium | reverse complement strand
ACACCCTATCCTACACTCTTTCCCTACACGACGCTCTTCCGATCTACCAGCACGCGCGTGCCGTTGGGCGCCCACTCGAAAAGCCACCTGGCGTCCTCGTTGGTCATGTTTACACAACCGTGGCTCATCGGATGGCCGAAATTATTGTGCCAATAAGTGCCGTGGATGGCATAACTTTTGTAAAAGTAGGATACATATTCGACATTGGGCAGAGAATAGCCCGGCCCGCTCATCACCTGAGAGCGCACCTTGAGATAGATGGCATGCTCACCCTTGGGTGTGGGCATTCTGGCGACGCCGGTGGAAACGAGCGCAGACAGCATCACCGTTTCGCCCTCGTAGGCGGTGAGGGTCTGATCGGACAGATCGATTTGAATCCACTTTTCGCCGTGCGCCGTGTACCTGGACGGGTCTCCCGGCACGACGCGGGTCGCCGTCGCCGTTGGCTCGGGAAAAGGAGTAGCCGTCGGCGTCAGGGTCGGTGTAAGAGTTGGCATGGGGGTATAGGTAGGCATCAGCGTCGGCGTGTGCGTCGGCGTCGGCGACGGCGGCAGCGTTGATGTGGGCGCCAGGGCCGCGCGGGCCACACCGGGTGTTTGCACCAACACCCAGACCAAAATCACGCAAGCGACCAGCGCCCCAGCCATCAGGCTGCCCAGCAAAATGTCGTCGATCCAGGCCATTTTGGCCGTGTGCCTGGCCTGCTCGTCCAGGCGCTTTTGCGCCCAGCGCAGCCCACTTGACGCATCGGGGTGATTGGGAGCAAGCTGCAGCACGCGGTTCAAATAGGCGATACTCCGGCGCGGGTCCTCGTCCAGAAAAGCCAGCCACAACCAGGCCTGGATGTTGTCGGCCTGATGCCGGCGCACGCGCACAAAGAGCCGCCGAGCCTGATCGCGCTGCCCCGCCCTGGCCAGGGTTTCGCCTTCGGCCAGCCACCGTTCGATATCTTGTCCTGTCTGAGCGTTGACCATCTGCTATGTACCCCGCCCGCTACACGTTTAGGCATATCTTACCATAAAATCGCGCCAGATTCAAACGACGCCCTCTCCTCAGTCCATTTGCTCATTTTGCGCCCTTGTGCTATACTACCGGGCCGAGTTCCGGGTGCAATTGAGCGCCCCAATATCAAGCACGCGGCTGGACCCGTGCAGGCGTGCCGACCTATGATACACTGATATGCAGCAGCGAACCCATCGGTAGCAGGCCGGTTCTGTGCGGGAAAGAAGGTCGCGGACGACATCAAAAACGCTTTAGGAGGCAGAATGGCAATTGTTTCAATGCGCGCACTGTTAGAGACAGGCGTACACTTTGGCCACCAGACACAACGGTGGCATCCCAAGATGAGGCCGTTCATCTTTACCGAGCGAAACGGCATTCACATCATCGACCTTCAGCAGACACTCACCCGGCTTGAAACTGCATACAATGCCGTGCGTGATTGCGTGGCCGAAGGCGGCACCGTCTTGTTCGTCGGCACCAAGCGCCAGGCCCAGCCCGCCATCGAGGAACTGGCCCAGCGCTGCGGGATGCCCTATGTCAACCAGCGCTGGCTGGGCGGCACGCTCACCAACTGGCGGACGATTCGCAAACGGATCGACCGGCTGATCCACCTCGAAGAGCAGCGTGATATGGGCATATTTGACCAGTTCACCAAGCGTGAAGCGTTGATGATGGAACGCGACATCGCTGAAATGAACGTGCGCTTTGGCGGGATCAAAAATATGACCACCCTGCCGGATATGCTCTTTATCATCGATGTGCATCGCGAAAAGAACGCCGTGATCGAAGCGAACAAGCTGGACATTCCCGTCGTCGCCGTCGTCGATACCAACTGCAACCCGGACCCCATCGACTTGATCATTCCCGGCAACGACGACGCGATCCGCGCGATCAAGCTCCTCGTTGGCAAGATGGCCGACGCCGTGATCGAGGGCAAGCAACTACGCAAGGATACCGGCGACGATCAGGTGGCGCTGGTTGAAGAAGACCAGTTCTACCTGGGCACATCGGTGCTCGAAACGCTCAAGTCCGGCGCGCTCGAATTCGGAGACGAATCCGAAGATGATTACGTGGTCGAATACGAAGAGACCGAGGCCGAAGAGATCGAGGTCGAAGAAATCGACGAGCAAGAGTCCGACGAGCCGGAACCCGACTTGGAGTCCGACCAGGATTAGCCCACCGCTTCAACTCTGGAGAAATGGAGAACAAACCAACCGTGGAAATCACAACCGAAATGGTCAAAGAACTGCGCCAGATGACCGGCGCCGGCATCCTTGACTGCAAAAAAATGCTGACCGAAACCAATGGCGATATGGCCCTGGCCGTCAATAAACTGCGTGAAAAGGGGTTGGCCAAAGCAGCCAAAAAAGCAGACCGTGAAGCGAATGAGGGCATCATCGGCCACTATGTACATGCCGGCGGTCGCACTGCCGCGTTGGTCGAGGTCAACTGTGAAACCGACTTTGTCGCCCGCACCGAGGCGTTTGAAGAACTCGTCCACAACATCGCCATGCAGGTGGTCGCTATGTCCCCCCGTTTCGTGTCCATCGAGAACGTACCTCAAGAAGTCATCGCGGCCGAAAAAGAGGTCTATCGCAAGCAGATGGAAAACGAAAACAAACCGCCGCAAATCGTCGAACGCATCATCGAAGGCAAGCTGACCAAGTTTTACCAGGACAACTGCCTGCTCGAACAGGCCTTTATCAAGGATGAGGACAAGACCATCGGCAAGCTGGTCACTGAGACGATCGCCCAGTTGGGCGAAAATATTGTCATCAAGCGATTCGTCCGCTATGAAATCGGCGAATAGCCGAATGTAAATAGAGGTTAGGTCGTTTCCGACCTAACCTCTATCTCTATGTGGAGGAAAACAGATGACCAAATACAAGCGCATCCTGCTCAAACTCAGCGGTGAAGCGATGGCCGGACAGGGCGGGTTCGGCATCGATCCCGAACAGGCCGACTTTATCGCGGCCAAAGTCAAACGCATCCACGATCTGGAAATCGAAACCGCCATCGTCATCGGCGGCGGCAACCTGTGGCGCGGCACCGACGGCCTCAAGCACGGCATGGATCGCGCCACCGCCGACCAGATGGGCATGTTGGCGACAGTGATGAATGCCCTGGCCCTGCGCGACGCGCTGGAGCGCACCGGGCTGACCACGCGCGTGCAGACCGCCGTCGAAATCCGCCAGTTCGCCGAACCATACATCCGCTTGCGCGCGATCCGCCACCTCGAAAAAGGCTACGTGGTCATCTTTGGCGCGGGCACCGGCAACCCCTATTTCACCACCGATACTGCCGGCGCGCTGCGCGCCGTCGAAATCAACGCCGATGTGCTGATCAAGGCTACCAAGGTCGACGCGGTGTACGACTCGGATCCGATGCTCAACCCGGACGCCAAACGCTTTGAAAAGCTCAACTATCTGGACGTGATCAACAAGCGGCTCAAGGTGATGGACGCCACGGCGATCACCACCTGTATGGACAATGACCTGCCCGTGCTGGTGCTCAACCTGTGGGCCAACAATACGCTCGAACAGGCCGTTTTGGGTGAAAAGGTTGGCACGCTGATCTGCGACTAGCCCCCAAAAAATACTGCCCTGTTACGTCAAATCCATGAAAGGAGGACGCCATGCTCAAAGAAGTGCTGTCCGAAACCCGTCAAAAAATGACCATCACCCTCGACATCCTGACCGAAGACTTGCGCGGCATCCGCACCGGGCGGGCCTCGCCGGCGCTGGTCGAACGGCTGACCGTCGAATATTATGGCACGCAGACGCCGCTCAACCAGATCGCCACCATCGCGGCCCCCGAACCCCGGCTGCTGACCATTCGTCCCTGGGAAATCAACATGATTGGCACCATCGAAAAAGCGATCCTCAACTCCGACCTGGGTTTGACGCCCACCAATGATGGCAAGATCATCCGTTTGAGCATTCCCAGACTGAATGAGGAACGGCGCGAAGAACTGGTGCGTGTGGTCAACAAACGGCTCGAAGAGGCCAAAGTGGCCGTGCGCAACGCCCGCCGTGACGCCATCGAAGACCTCAAAGATTTGCAAAACGAAAAGATCATCACCGAAGACGAGTTTTATCAGGGCCGCGACCAGGTTCAGGAAATCACGGATGATTTCATAACCAAGATCGACGAGGTTGGCGAACGCAAAGAGCAGGAAATTCGCGAGGTCTGATCTCGTACCGAGGATCACAAATGACCGACGATTGGGACGAACGATTTCCGCCGCTGGAAAAAATACCTGCCCACATTGGCATCATTATGGATGGCAACGGGCGCTGGGCGCGCAGTCGCGGCCAGCCGCGCACCTTTGGACACCGCGCCGGCGTGGAAAACATCCGCCGCGTGCTCACCGCTGCCGCGCGATTCGGCATTCGCCACATGACCGTGTATGCCTTTTCCACCGAAAACTGGGGCCGCCCGCATGCCGAGGTGCAAACGCTGCTCAACTTGCTCGGTCAGGCGCTCAAAAAAGAGGTGCAGGAACTGCACAAAAACGGCGCTCAACTGCACCACCTCGGCAAATTGGAGCGGCTGCCACCCGTTCTGCAAGAAGGCGTGCTCGACGCCATCGAACTGACCAAAAACAACACCCGCATCACGCTCAACATCGCCTTTGATTATGGCGGCAAGCAAGAAATCATCGATGCCATCAAGGCGATCGTCAACAGCGGTATCCCGGCCGACCAGATCACCGAGAGCACCATCTCGCAGCACCTGTATACGGCCGGACAACCCGACCCGGACATCATCATCCGCACTGCCGGCGAGATGCGCCTCAGCAATTTTTTGCTCTGGCAGGCCTCCTACGCCGAATACTATTCCACACCAACCTACTGGCCCGATTTCGACCAGGAAGAACTGTACAAGGCGCTGCTCGCCTTTAACAAACGCGAGCGCCGCTACGGACTGCTGCCCGGAGAAACGTCGTCTTGAACACACCGCAATCCAGTCTGATCGTCCGTCTGGCCAGCGCCGCCGTCTTGCTGCCGCTGGCCCTGGTGCCCATGTTTTTGGGTGGCTGGTGGTTTTTCGGCCTGCTGGTGCTTTTTATGGGGCTGGCGACGTGGGAATACGTGCGCATGCTGCGCCGCCACCAGTACGCGGCCCGCTACCTTTTTGCCATTTTGCTCACCGAAATCCTGCTGGTCGACTTTGGCTCTTCGCTCGACCTGATCCGCCCGGCCCTGGCGCTGCTCTTGCTGGCCACGCTGGCCTGGCATATCCTGGGTGACCGCAGCAAGACCAAGGTCGAGAACTGGCTGCTGCCCCTGGCCGGCGCACTGTACATCGGCTGGATGAGCGGGCACATGCTGCTCATCCGCGCGCTGCCCGGCGGTGGATACCTCTTGTTCACCGCCTTTGGCGCGGTCTGGCTGGCCGACAGCGGCGCATATTTCGTGGGCCGCGCCTGGGGCAAACACCACATGGCTCCGCAGATCAGCCCCAAGAAAACCTGGGAAGGCCATATCGGCGGCATACTCGTCGGCGCGGCCGGCGGCGCGATCATTGCCGGGCTGGGCGGCCTGGGCTGGGGACACGGCGCGGTGCTCGGCCTGCTGCTGGCCGCGCTGAGTCCAGCCGGCGACCTGGGTATCTCGATGATCAAACGCGAGGTCGGCGTCAAGGACACCAGTAACCTGATCCCCGGTCACGGCGGCATCCTGGATCGCGTCGACTCGCTGCTGCCGGCGGCGGTCATTGGCTATTATTATTTCACCTGGGTGATGGGCATCAGCCCATAACCCGCCCCTCACAGCTTGCCGGAACGTGGCAGATTTTGATCAACAAG
>CAYRXM010000202.1:0-5824 GCA_964428175.1 uncultured Anaerolineae bacterium | reverse complement strand
GCGCTGGTGTATCCTGGGGCAGGGGCCGGGGCTGTGGGCGCGCGGCGACCCCGGCCGGCTCGATGGTGTGCGGTTCCCAGGTGTAGGTGAGGGATGGGATGGTGTCGGTGAGGGGGGCGTCCGCGGGCGCGGAATGTGCGGTCGGGTGTTCCAGCGCGGCGATGGATGAGGCGATCAGGCTGCTGACCAGGAGCAGTGTCAGTGCAGGGAGCAAACGGCGTTGGGGCATCCGACCAAGAGAATCTGGATTCGAGCGCATGGCAGAACCTCCTGTGGTAGAAAAGGCGAGGGGACAACTGGTATGTTCCCATTATATCGGGATTGGGCAGCGAAAGCAAGATAATGAAACACGCCCAAATCGTTTGACAAGCCGGGGGTTGTGTGCTATTGTACATGCGCATTGACTTGCCTCGATTGATTCAAAGGAGAACGATCTATGTCTGTCCAGCAAATCCACCTCTCTCCCTCATTTTTCGACTTTCAGGAAAGGCCCTTTCTCACCTGCGGCGAGCTGTCGGCGTCTTTGTTCAAGTTCGACAGTGTCGCTTCGGCCACACAGTGTCCGTGCGCCGTGCGGCTCAAGAACGCCCTCGGCGAGCTGGTCATGCTGCCCTTTCAAGGCCAGCAAATTTGGTCGGCGACGATGGGCGGGCGCAATTTGACCATGAAGTCGATGTTTACGCAGCCCAACCCCACGCGCGAGTATTTGCAGACCTATGGCGGGTTTTACCTGCACTGTGGGGCAACGGCGATGGGCGTGCCCGGCCCAGGCGATGGGCACCCACTGCACGGCGAACTGCCCAACGCGCCTTACCAGAAGGCCTGGCTCGTGTCCGGCGAGGATGCCAGGGGCGCGTACATTGGTCTGGGCGGGCAGTACGAGCACACCGTCGCTTTCAGCACCCATTATGTCGCCGAACCGCTGGTCAAGCTCTATGCCGGCTCGACGCTGTTTGACCTGTCGATGACCATCCGCAACCTCAAGCAGACGCCGATGGAGCTGATGTACCTCGGCCACGCCAATTTCCGCCCGGTGAACAACGGGCGGCTGGTTTACAGCGCCGTCTGCACGCCGGAGCACGTTCGCGTGCGGCGCAGCATTCCCTCGCACGTGCAGCCCGGCCCCGGCTACCGGGAATTCATCGAAGAATTGGGCCGGCGCCCCGAAAAGCATCACCTGCTCAAGCCGGAGCTGGTTTTCGACCCCGAACTGGTCTTCAACATCGACTATCTGGCCGACGCCGATGGCCTGGCCCACACCATGCAGGTTCACCCGGATGGCACAGCCGATTATCTGTGCCACCCGCCGGACGTGCTGAACGTCGGCGTGCGCTGGATTTGCCGCACGCCCGATCAGGACGCGCTGGGGATGGTGCTGCCCGCTACCGCCGAGCCGGAAGGCTATACGGCTGAAAAGGCCAAGGGCAACGTCAAGACCCTCGCGGCGCAAGGGGCGTGGCAGTTTACACTGACCCTGGGCACGTTGAGCGCGGAGGAAGCGCAAAAAGTCGAGGCCAGGATCGAACGAATCAAGGAGTGAAACATGAAACTGCTCGCCGAGGATGCTCCGGCCGGCGTCGAGCAAGTCGCGCAAGGGAACACCCAATTCGCCCTGACGCTTTACCAAGCGTTGAGGGCGGCAAAGGGCAACCTGTTCTTCTCTCCCTTCAGCATCTCGGCCGCGCTGGCCATGACCTATGCCGGCGCACGCGGAAACACCGCCCTGCAAATGGCGCAGGCCCTCCACTTTCCCCTCGACCAGGCGCAGTTCCACCCGGCCTGGGCGTGGCTGAAAGCCCGCTTGAGCGAGATCGAGCGCCAGGGCCATGTGCAGCTCAAGGTCGCCAACTCGCTGTGGCCTCAAGAGGGATACGCGCTGCTGCCCGAATTCCTGGCCGTGACCCGGCAGTGCTATGGCGTCGAGATCAGCGCAGTGGATTATCGGGATGTGGAGGCGGCGCGCCGCACGATCAATGCCTGGGTCGAGGCCAGTACCGAGGACAAGATTCAAGACCTCATCCCGCAGGGCGTGCTGACCGCCTCGACGCTGCTGGTGCTGGCTAACGCCATCTATTTCAAGGGCGACTGGGCCAGGCCGTTCGATCTGAGCCTCACCCGCGACGCGCCGTTCTGGATCGCGCCCGACCAGTCCGTCCAGACACCGCTGATGAACCGCAAGGGCGATTTCAGGTACGGCGAAAGCGACGGCTTGCAGGTGCTCGAAATCCCCTATGCCGGGAACGATCTGTCGATGCTGGTGCTCTTGCCCCGCGAGCGGGACGGGCTGGCGGCGCTGGAAGAACGCCTGACGGCGGACAATCTGGCGGCCTGGACCGGTCATCTGTGGAAGACCGAGGTCGATGTCTGGCTGCCCCGGTTCGAGATTACCTTTCCATGCCAGTTGGACGCCGCACTGAAATCGCTGGGCATGGTCGATGCGTTTGGAAACGCCGATTTTTCCGGCATGGACGGCAGCCGCTCGTTCTTGATTGGGGCGGTTTTGCACAAAGCGTTCGTGGCTGTCAATGAGGAGGGTACCAAAGCAGCCGCTGCGACGGCGGTCGTGATGGCATTGGGAATGGCATTTTCACCTTTGCCCACGCCCGTCTTTCGCGCCGATCACCCGTTCATCATGTTGATCCGCGAAAACAGCACCGGCAGCATTTTATTTCTGGGCCGGGTGGTGAATCCGGTTCAATAATTGCAAGATTCTGGCGCGTAAAAAAAAGGAGGCAACGATGGAAGCACGAAAAAAGGTCACCCTGTCTACTCTGTATGCCAAGATGAACGACGGTGAGCCGATCACCATGCTCACCTGCTACGATTACCCCACCGCTTACCTGATGGAGCAGGCCGGGCTGGACATCCTGCTCGTCGGCGACAGCCTGGGTATGACCGTCCTCGGCTACGACACTACCTTGCCGGTGACGATGGACATGATGATCCCGCACGCGCAGGCGGTGCGGCGCGGCTCGCCGAGCGCTTTTTTGATCGGCGACATGCCCTACATGACCTACCAGCCGTCGGTCGAGACGGCGATCCGCAATGCCGGGCGCTTTATGGCCGAAGCGGCCTGCGATGGGGTCAAGCTGGAAGGCGGCGAAGAAATGGCCGATCGGGTCGCTGGCATCGCCCGCGCGGGCATCCCGGTGATGGGCCACCTGGGGCTGACCCCGCAGAGCGTGTCGGCGCTGGGCGGCTATCGCGTGCAGGGCAAGAGCTCGGCGCAGGCCAAAAAAATCGTCGACGACGCCAAAGCGTTAGAAGACGCCGGCGTGTTCGCCATTTTGCTGGAAATGGTGCCCGACCGGGTGTGCCAGTTGATCACCGCGCGCGCCCATGTGCCGATCATCAGCCTCGGCTCCGGGCCGGATGCGCACGGCCAACTGTTGATTTTTCACGACATGTTTGGGCTGTACCCCAAGTTTACCCCCAAGATGGCCCGCGTGTACGGCAACGCCGGCGAGGTGATCGGCAACGGCCTCAAGCAGTACGTCGCCGACGTGACCGGCAAGGATTTTCCGCAGCCGGAGAACTGGTTCACCATGACCGACAAGGCTTTTGAGAACCTGCAAAAGCTGCTGGATGGGGGTGAGTAGGTGGCTCCGATGGATCGTCAAGCACAATTTGCAGCCTGGATCGAGCGCGTCGAAGCCGAGTTGAGCGACAATATCCTGCCCTTCTGGCTCGATCACACCGTCGACCACGAGCGGGGTGGATTTTACGGCGCGATCGGCAACGATCTGGTCGTTCACCAGGATGCGCCGCGCGGGGCGCTGCTCAGCGCGCGCATCCTGTGGACCTTTTCGGCGGCCTACCGGCGCTATCCTCGACCCGAATACCTGTCGATGGCCCGCCACGCCTACGACGATCTGCTGGCCCGCTTTTGGGATCACGACTATGGCGGCCTGTTCTGGGAGATCGATGCGCAGGGCCGCGTCACCCGAGAGCGCAAGCAGATGTACGGGCAGGCCTTCGGCGTGTATGCGCTGGCCGAGTTTTTCGCCGCCAGCGACGAGCAGGCCGCGCTCGACCGGGCGATTGAGCTGTTTCGCCTGGTCGAACGCTACAGCCGCGATCCCGTTTATGGCGGCTACCTGGAAGCCTGCACCCGCCAGTGGCAGCCCGAATCGGACATGCGTCTCAGCAACATCGATCGCAACGAGATCAAGTCGATGAACACACACCTGCACGTGATGGAGGCCTACACCAACTTGCGCCGCGTTTGGTCGAGCAATGACATCGCGCGCGCACACCGCGAGATGATCGAGGTGATGATGACGCGGATCATCGACCCCCAGACGGCGCACACCATCCTCTTTTTCAGCGAGGACTGGCAGCCCAGGTCGGACGAGGTCTCCTACGGGCACGACATCGAAGCAAGCTGGCTGCTGGTCGAGGCGGCCGAGGTGGACGGCGACGAAGTGCTGATCGGCGAGGCGAAAGACTTGGCGCTGCGCATGGCCCAGGCCGTCTACGAGCAGGCGCTGGACGCCGACGGCGGGCTGATGTACGAGTCGGGGCCGCACGGCTGGATCGACGACTCGAAAGAGTGGTGGCCGCAGGCCGAGGCAGTGGTGGGATTCCTCAACGCCTACCAGTTGTCCGGGCAGGCTCACTTTCTCGACACGGCGCTGGCGAGCTGGGCATTCATCGATCGCTGCCTGATCGACCGCCAGCGCGGCGAGTGGTTTCGCGGCGTGGCACGCGACGGCACGCTGAAAAAGGACGAATTCAAGGTCAGTTTTTGGAAATGTCCGTACCACAACGGGCGGATGTGCATGGAAGTAGCCGACCGGCTGAGGTCGCTGCTGTAAATGGATGAGCAGCGCGGCAGAACCGGCAAATGCAAGGAGCATCGATGTTAGGCACGCTGTTGGCACGCGCTGCCCGGCACGCAAAGCCCGAGCTATCGCCCAGAGAGTACACAGCGATACGGAAACTCGTCTGCGACTCGGTAGGGAGACCTTACATACCCTATCAGGATAATGAGTATACGCGCGAGGTATGGAAATACATTCCCCGACATATCATCGCTCGCTGCCCGCTGTGCGGAGCTGTCTGCACCGAACAGGTTGACACGTACAACCTGCAAGATGTCATCATACTTGGGAGCAGGTCCAACAAGTTCAAACATCATGCCGCTTGCGAGCATTGGCTGGGCGAGCAGGGTTTTGTTCACCTGAACGGCGTGATCCCCGACTTTTATCATGGCGGCTCCGAGGTGCCCTATGTGACGCCCAGTTTCCTGATCGACGATCCCCCGTCGTATGCCGTGATGCACTGTCTGCCCCTCTACCGCGTCGAGAAGGATGTGTTCGTGCCGCGCCATCTGCTGTTTGTGGTGACGTACTATTCACAGTCCCCTCAGATTTTGCAGCAAAGGCGTGACGAGGTGCGTTCCCAGCCGGATATGAAGCCCCTGCCGCCGATGTCTACCTGGATAGAGGTGCGCGGCTACAAGGAGGCCTGGGATCTGGTCCGCTGGGTGCGCGAGGACAAGTTATGGTGGCTGGACCTGGAGCGGGATGATCTGCCGCTGAGGAATAGCCCGGTGAGCGAGTTTCCCTATGCCGGGATCAAGGGAATTCAGAAGGGATTTACGTATGTCAAGGGGAGACTCAAGTTGGCTCCGTATTGAGGCGTTGGCCAATACCATCAAGTTATACTTCACGCGGCCACAAACTGCGCTTTTTCAAAGAGTTGAAAGCGCAGGGTCAGCAACGAATCCAGTGCAGTCTGATGGGTTGTGTGGGTCTGACTCAGGCAACCTGCTTGACTGACAAAACTCGAGCGAGTTTTCCAAAACAGACGAAATGCGGTA
>CAYRXM010000201.1:0-5973 GCA_964428175.1 uncultured Anaerolineae bacterium | reverse complement strand
CGCCCTGATTCCAGTTATATCATTTTTCAAGGGCCGTTTCAGACTGATGCTAGCATAGTCGAGCTTCTGACTCCTGGTTCACTCATTTTTTTCAGAGTTTTTCAAATTGCCTGCCCACGAGCTATTCAGACGCTATTTTGAGCAGCTTTGTGAGCATTTTGACAAGTCAGGCTTCTCGAAGCGGCTTCGAGTTGCTCCTGGGACTTGATGCAAAATATCACTATACTGGTTCATAAGGAGGAGAAATGAATTCTAGTTGGCGCAAACTGACCTGGATTGGCATCGTGCTTTGTTTGATGATCGGGCTGGGGTCTGTGTCACAGCCCAAGCTGACCGCGCAGGAATTTGATTCGAGGTTGCTGAATGAGGAACGCTGGTTATGGTTGGATACTGGCAAAACTGTTCCACAAGATACACACCTGGTTAAGAATGAGGTAGTCGCAACAGAAGTATCTGACTGGAGCAACATTGTTTTTCAGTCCTACCGCGACCGGAACTGGGAGATTTATCGTGCCAATGGCAGCGGCCAAGCGCATATTCGCTTGACCAATCATCCTGCATCAGACATTCACCCCGACCTCCGGCGTGGAGGGCAAGAGATCGTCTTTGCCTCCAACCGAACCGGAAACTATGAGATTTTTGTGATGGGGGCTGGCGGGGGTGTACCACAGCAGCTTACGTCCAATGCAAGCGATGATGTAAATCCTGCCTGGTCGCCCGATGGAACCCAAATCGCTTTCGAATCTTATCGCGACGGGCAGGCTGAAATCTATGTAATGTATGCTGACGGCAGTGGGCAGACCAGATTGACCTCTAGTGCAGCATACAACGGCTACGATGGCGAGCCGGCCTGGTCACCTGATGGGACCAAAATTGCTTTTGTTTCCACACGCACCGGAGGATACCGCATTTGGGTGATGAACGCCGACGGCAGCGACCCGATTCAACTTTCCGGCCAACCTTACAGCGAAGGCCCAACTTGGTCTCCCGATGGCACTCGAATTGCCTATGATGCAGATGGCGATGGCGATGGTTGGCAGGACCTGTGGATTATGAATGCCGATGGATCCGAACAAAAGGAAACCTATCGTCCAGGCAGCACAATAAATGCCTGGGTGGGAAGTTGGTCGCCAGATGGTCGCTATGTGATCCTGACCCATATCTCCTTTATCCAGTATCAGGGTCAGTGGTACTGGACAGAGGCAAAGCCTTGTATATGGGATACCAAGTGGGGTGGGTGTAATTTTCTTTATTCCAACCAGAATACGGATTGGTCACCTCACTGGCAGACCCTTGATCGTCACCCGCCAGAGTCGTATATACAGACATTGCCGACATACCAGCGTGGCGATGTGACGGTTGGATGGAATGGGTACGATTCGGGCGCATCTGGCCTCCAATCATATGACGTCCAATATCGGGATGCAGCCAACACAGAATGGACAGATTGGTATACACACACGACCACTACCTCTGCCAATTTTGCCCAAGTGGTCGGACGCAGCTATCAATTTCGCGTTCGGGCCAGAGACAATGCATTCAATATAGAAAGCTGGCCGAGTGGAGACGGTGATGCGCAGACTACCTTTTACCATTGGGGGATCCTAGGTATTGTGCGTGACAACACCGGTACGCCGGTCATCGGTGCGAACGCATCAACAACGCCAGATGCATTTGTAACGCTTCCCAGCAACTTGGAGGGAGCATATGCTACTTATGTCGCCTCCAGTGCTGTCACATATACCGTCTCCTGGAACAAAAGCGGCTATGGCAGTGCGCCGCTGACTTGTTTTGACGGTTCGCAAGATGCTTCATCCGACGTGATTTTGCCTCCAGCCGACGACCTGATCACGAATGGCAGTTTTGAGATCGACGGCGGAACGTTGATCGGTTGGCAGCTCGGCGAAAGTCTGCCTCCCACCATCACCCGGAATGTCAGACCAGTCGGCCAATCGGCAGCTTGGCTGGGGCCACAAAGTGTTTTGGAGCTGGGTCCGGTCGAACCTTCTTTGGGGAGAGAGTATCCTGAAATGGCAGCAGGCAATGATGGTACCATACATCTCGTTTATATACAGGGAGGCGGGATTTGGTATCGTCGCCGGGATCCTCAAGGGGAATGGAGCGAACCTGTCCTGATCGGAACGCCGGAGAATTACCATTACCACGTTAGTCCTTCCATTGCCTGTTCACCTGACGGTGGGGTGTATATCGCCTGGAATGGAGAAAAAGGTGCATATTACAGTCACTTACCCCCAGGAGGTATATGGTCGGCACAAAGTGTAGTTGGTCCGGCTTCGGAGGACATGATACGTAGCGTTGATATAGTGACGGATGATCAAGGTGGCCTGCATCTGGTCTATGGTGTTTACACCACCGGCTATTATCGGTATCGTTCTCCTGGCGGAACGTGGTCCGATGCAGTCTCTATAGGCAACCTGGCTCATCCCAGAATCGCCAGAGGTCCGGATGGCACTCTATATGTTTGGTACAAATTGGGCAATAATCCCTATGAGATTGTCCAGCGTGATCCAGCAGGCCAATGGCAAGCGGCGCAATCGGCGCCTTGTGCAGAACATATTGCAGTAGATCGGTTTGGGACCATTCATGCGATATGCTCTCAACGTTTCGATGGCGCTTATACCAGCAAACCGTTGCATGGAGAATGGACGCCGCTAGAGACACTCGAACACTACTATGGTCTGGCGGCCTTGGCTGTGGACAGCGAGGGCACAGTGTACGTCATTTACCAGGATCTTACGGCAGCGGGCAGCCAGGTGTACTTTACATACAAGTTCCCAGGGGAATCCTGGCCTGCACCTCTTGCGCTGGGCTATCAACCTTATACAGGACAGCAGCCGGATATCGTCGTTGACCACGATGACAACCCGCATCTGATCTATCAAATCGGCTTCGACGCATTTTACCGAACCAATTTGCGAGTTACCGAGACTATTTCTTCAAAAATAGAACAAACAATCGCAATCCCATCTGACGTGCATCATCCAATACTGTCTTTTGTCTATAAATTACACGGCACAAATCCGAACAGTATTGGCGCATTTGATATCGTGCTGTCTGATGATGTTCGATCTGAGACGATTTATTCAACCACCCAGGGTACTGTATGGCAGCATCACTGGCTCGACGTATCTGACTGGGTCGGAAAAATGGTGACGATGACCTTTTCTACCCAAACGATCAGCGGAACCAAACCCGTCTGGCTTGTAGTGGATGATATCACGTTAGGCTCAAGCTATCCCGATGTCAAGCTGGATCAAGTTTGTTCGCCACAACGTATCTGGAAGGACGATCTGATCACGTGTACTCTGAGTTATGAAAACCGGGGTGGCAGTCCGGCACAGAGTGTTCAGATTGCGGCATTATTGCCACCCGAATTGCTCTATGCTGAGGCGAGCCTTACACCAGATAGCACTGTACCATTGACCTGGAATTTGGGATATTTGGCACCCAAAAGCGGGCCATTCCACATTGTTTTCACAACAACTGTGGCCTCTACGGTGCAACTCGATACGTTCTTGTCTAGCCAGGCAAGTATTCACACGGCTTCACCTGAACTGGAAACAGAAAACAATTCAGCCGACGCTACCTTTTGGACAGGACTGCTTACTTATTTGCCCATCGTTGTCAGACGATATTAGCCAAGTTCACTCTCGGTAGACTAGGAAGCGGGTCTGGCCCAATCTAGCCGAAGGCAATGGGCCAGCCCGGTCTCACACAAATGGTACGAGGAGAAAACCAATGAGCGAACATCCATTATCCACATTACACAAACTGGACCCGAACCTGGCAGCACACCTTCAGGCAACCGACTCGCTGATCTATGCCGACGGCGCCTTGCCGAAAAAGATCAAACTGCTCGTGGCGATGGCCTTCGATGCTGCGGCTGGAGCTGAAGGCGGCGTGAAGGCTCTGGCTGTCGCCGCACTTCAGGCCGGCGCGACGAAGGAGGAAATCGCCCAAGTGCTACGCGTGGCTCGCCGTCCGCTGACGGCGCATCATCTCACCGGCGTCGGTACCTTGTATACCGCGTCGAGAGCGCTCAAGGACGTGGTGTAAGAGGACATGATGGGTATTCACGGTCTTTGTATTTGAACAACGGCTGGTTGTCGGTGCGGGCGATGGATGAGCTGCGCAGCAAAAACGTCAGCGCACTGGAGCAGTTGGCGCGGCGGGCGTGGTCGCCTTGCTGTGGTCGGTGAGCGACCTGAGCACGATGCTGCTGATGGCGCGCTTTTATGAAGGGTGGAAGCGAGACGGACTGGAGCCGCCGGAGGCGCTGCGTCAGGCCCAACGCTGGCTGCGCGACACGACCAACGGCGACAAAGCGGCCTACCTGAAAGAGTTTGTCCCGCAAGCGGCCGGCGAGCGGCTGCCGGGGTTCGTCGCCGCAGCGGTGTACCAGGAGCACCGGGCATTCCTGGAGCTGCGCGCCGGGGAGAACGACTTGGCGCATCCCTTCCATTGGGCCGCGTTTGGCTATACCGGAGCATAACACAAACAGGAGGAAACCCATGTTCAGTAACCAGGATTTTTTGCAAGCCGTTGACCGTCTGCGCGACGAGTGGGCCGCGCTGGTAGGCGACGAGAACGTCACCGCGCTGGCCGGGTGGCTGGAAGAAACCCAATTCGACGATGCCGGGTCGGTGCAGCAAACTGCCGGCCGCGTCCTCGACCTGCTGCAAGCACACCCCGAGGCCCGGCAGCGCATCGCCGGCGAGCTGGGCATCAAGGGCGCGCTGCCCGTACGGCTGCTCGGCTATGATGCCCTGGCCGGCGCACCCGACGAGGTGCCCGCCGGCACGGTGGTGGTCTGCCCGGTCGATCCGGCCCACTGCCGCAAAAAGCTGCGCACCCAGGGCCAAAAACTCTATTGCCCGCAGCACGGCGTCCTCCTGGCGCCGGAAAACCAGGTTGAGCCAAAGGAGTGAGCGATGTTTGACCGATTCTGGGAAGGACTGACCAAGGGGCTGAGCGATCGCTGGTCGGCGCAATCGCTGAGCGCGGCTTTTTTGTTCTGGTTCGGCGGCGCGCTGGCCTGGGTCTGGCGCCACCATGGCTACTGGGGGCAAGGCTGGCAAGACCTCGTCGACGCCGTCAAGGCGGTCGACAACCCGGCGCTCTATCTCGCCCTGGCCGTGGGCGGGCTGCTCGTCTTGACCGCGTCCTCGCTGGCGGCGCAGTGGGTGCAGCTTCCGCTGCTGCGCCTGCTGGAAGGCTACTGGCCCGGGCCTTTGGAGCAAATCCGCTTCGAGGTGGCGCAGTGGCGAATCGAGGGCTTGCAGAAAAAGGAGGACCGCTGGCAGGCATTGGCCGACATCCCGGCAGACCGGCGGACGGCCGCGCAGCAAACCGAGTACGCCCGCATCGACGCCGAACTGGCCCGCGTCCCGGTCGACCCGCGCCGCCTGATGCCAACCACGCTGGGCAACATTCTCCGTTCGGCTGAAGAATACTCGCAGGTGCGCTACGGCCTGGCCGCCGGCGTCTGCTGGCCGCGGCTGTGGCTGGTGCTGCCGAACGAGACGCAAAACGCGCTCTCGGCGGCCCGCGGGCAGCTCGATGGCGCGGTGCGGCTGTTTCTGTGGGGCGCGCTGTTTGTCCTTTGGACATTCTGGGCCTGGTGGGCGATCGTGGCGGCGCTGGCGATGGTCTTGATTGCCTATTGGGCCATGCTTCAAGCCGCCGGCGTCTATGGCGACCTGCTGCGTTCGGCCTTTGACCTGCACCGCTCCAAGTTGTACCAGGCCGTGCGCTTTCCGCTGCCCGAAACGCCGCAGGACGAGGTCAACCAGGGGCAGCGATTGAGCGAGTACCTGTTCCGAGGGACGACGGTTCAGGAGATCCGCTTTGTCAAAACCTGAAAATCCCTGAACAATCATCACAAAAATTTGTTCAAGCTATAGTTTTCCCTAACTGATTATGTAAACTAATTTCCGATTGGGCAAAAACAGC
>CAYRXM010000200.1:0-6070 GCA_964428175.1 uncultured Anaerolineae bacterium | reverse complement strand
CACCACCCTATCCTACACTCTTTCCCTACACGACGCTCTTCCGATCTTGTTCGCTCTGTTTTCGGGATGCAGGCCCGGCGTCTCATCGGTTTCGTCGACCATCTTGCGGGCCAGTTCGTGCCATTGGGGGACGATGTGCTCGCACAGGACGCCGCTTTCCTGGTCCACAATCCAGGCCGCGACCTCCGGAGCCAGGCGAACCGGGTGGACATAGTCATCGGGGAGCTGGTAGATGGGGCGTTCTCCTGCTCCTCCGCCTTGTTCCCAGCGAGTCAGCATATCTCGGCTCCGCCGGGCGTGTTCCTGGGCGATCAGGGAGATGTTGAACATCAGATTGGAGAGGTCATAGACGACGTGCTTGAGTTGGGGATTCGGGCGTGGGTTGCCGTCCTGGCATTCTCTTGCTTCGCTGTACAAGGTATCGATGTTGCGAGTAAAGACCAGCCCCATTCGCTCCCACTTGGCGAGGTAGCGGCGCAGCGTATCCAGGGGAGCGGTCGATGGCAAATCGGCCAGGCGCAGGCCCTGGCCGTCGAGTCCCTCTTTCAACGCGATGATCATCACCAGCGGCATCATTTCTCGGTCGTTCAAGCGTTCGCCATCGCAGTCGAGGAAGCGGTAGAACTGGAGCACGGCCTCGGGCAGGTCGGCGACCATACCCAGGTCGTACAAGGCGTTTCCAGAGGAAATGCTGATCCGTTTGTTTGCCCTGGCAGCGCGGCTTGCTGCTGTTGAGCGGTTTCTTTGTGGCATGACACACACTCCTTTACCGGCGCGTTTCGGGGCGCCGGATGGACGAACGTGGGAGGTCGATCAGATAATATCGCTTACCTCCTCCCAACCAGCACAGATCATTCCCCATCGTCGCCGATGTTCTGTGCCCAGCCCATCGTCCGGTTGAGCTCCCGCAGGCTGGGCAGCGGGTAGTCGGCCCGGTGAATCAGACCGGCCGCGACCGGGTTCTCGGTCAAAAAGGCCAGGGCGCTGTAGGCATCGTGCGGGCGCGCGGCATCCGGGTGCTCGACGTCCTGGATGGCCAGGGCGACGGCAGCGGCAATCCCCGCGTACGCGGGGACCAGGTACGGGTTACCGGTCGTTTGCCGGATAAAGGGAGGTTTGACCTTGCGGCCCATCGGTGTGATGTCGACTCGATTTACGTGTGTTCACGGTTGGTCTGCATTCATTCGGTTCTCCACTTTATCACAGAGCAGCCCGCCATACCGGCGCGCCTCTTTGCCACAGCGGCAGAGCGCCCGGCTTGATCTTGAGGCCGGTTGGGTGTACAATTTCATTCAGATGGCTCTGCATTCAGTCAAGGGCGCAGAGCACATTTGTGCGGTGCCGTGTCCACCGGCTTTTTGCCGGCAGGACACGGCGCTTCCATTTTCCGCAGGTTTGGGCCGCAGCTTTGGCTCACCACTCGGTTAACGTCGAACCGGGACGGGTATCTTTCCCCATCACTTTGCACTCCCTCCTTTCGTTCTGACGTGTTCACTTGAACCAATCCGTCAAGCCGGGCGCACCGACCAGTGATGTTGGCCCGGCAGTAAATCGCATCCTTGATGGGCAGGGCGGCGGGGGGACGCCGCGCTCTGGCCCGAAGGCGGGATGCCCTCCGTCAGGGCGCTGCGCGGCGTTTTGTTGAAAACGACGAAACCCTTTTGTTGACGCCATGCCCCCCTTTTGTCTCAACAAAACCCGCTTTTCACAAAAGTCAGCCACAAAAAGACAGCGCCGGTACAATGAAGTAAATGGACACCGAAAACTCTCAACGGGTAAATGGTGTCCATTTACCTCGACGATGTGATTCATCGCAAAAAGCTATCCAGCATATCTTCGGCCATCTGGTCATCATCCAATCCCTCGTCGGTCAGCACTTGCGCGATGTTCCCTGTACGCAGGGCTGCCAGCACCGACCTGGCTCTGCCTCGTTCTGGCAAAGATGCAAAAAAGTCGATCAAGTCATCATCCTCACCCGGATGCAGGCGCAGCTTGAGCCAAACTGTGATCGTTTCCCGCCTGGGCCGGCCGCCGCGCTTCGCCCCCTTGCTCATCCTTCGCTCTGGCTCCGCCGCTGCTTGCGCTTTTGCTGCATCAGCCCCAGCTTGTACAGCCCACGCGCCACGGCCATGATCGGCGCATCGGGGACAAACGCCTTGCCGTTGAAACGGGCCGTCAGCGCGTCCTTGAGGATCAACGCGCCGCCACCGACGACGATCGTGGTGGCAAAGCGGCGAAAGGCGCTGCCCCAGCGGCGCTCGATGTGTCCCCCGATCTCGCTGGTCCAGGCCGGCAGCGCGTCGGCATAGTTCAACTTGCCCAGACGCAGCTGGGTATCCAGTTCGCCGCGCGAGTACATCCCCGACGGGTCAATGATCTCCAGCAGGCGGCGCACGCCGGCCGTCTCGCTGGCCAGGAATCGCTCCACCGGCGCGCCGTTGCGGATGACCAGCAGCTCCAGGGTATTCATCCCGACGCTGACGATACCGATCTCCTGCTTGTAGGCCGGCTTGCGCGCCGGGATGAACTCGCCCTCCATGTCGAGAAAGTAATCGAACATCGTCCCGGCAGCCTGAGATGTGACATCGACACTCTCAACGGCGAGGTGAAAGGTCTCTACGTCGGGCGTATCTTTCTCGGCATCCTCGATCTGCCAGTTATGCGATCCGAGCAGCCAGCCGCGCACGCCGGCGACGACATCGCTGGCTGCGTCCTCGGTGAAGGCCGACTGGGTCAGGCCGACGACGGCCTGGATGGATTCCAGGTTCAGGCCGTACTGCCGGGCATAGGCGGTCATTCCACCGTAGAACAAGGCAGCTACCTCCGGCGCGCCCAGGAAGCGGTCGTCGGCCAGGTTCTCGACCGGGCGACCCCAGTCGTGGGCGTTCAGGCCGAGGTAGAAGCGGCCCAACGATGTGACGACCTGCATCGGCGGCTTCATCGCGCGCAGGCCGGAGACGCGGGCCTGGCGCTGGCGGCGGCCCAGGGCGACGTTGGAAGGCAGTTCGATGCCGCCGCAGCGGCTGTAGATTTTGAGCGCGCCGGCGCCAAAGTCAACACCGGCGATTTCGTTCTGCAAGGTTTGCTTGGGTTCTTGCGTCATTGTGTTGTCCTTTCGTTGAATCAAGCGGTTACCAGGCCAGGGCCATATCCAGCCCTGCGCCCCATTTGAGCCGGAACAGGAAATGCTCCGGGCAGACGGACTTGAAAAAAGTTTGGGCAGCCATCAACAGCCGTTCGCCGATCGAGATCGCGCCCAGAATGATCTCGACCAGCCAGAATCTCTCTCGGTTGGCTGTCACCGCGCGGTAGACGCCGACCAATACCTTCTGCCATTGCCCGCTGACTTTTTTGATCAGCACAGATGCCTGCTCGACAGTAATGCTGCGCCGATCGGGTGTTTTGACCGTGGCCGTCCTGTCATTGACAAAAAAGACCTTGAACATGATTGTCTCCTTTGAACTGGATCGCTGGATCATCTGGATCATCTGGATCACTGGGACACCATCTGCCCAATTTGATGCATAGAAGGGCTTTCGGACCAGCGATCCAGCGATCCAGCCAGTACGGCGAGTTTGTGAGTGACGTATCTTGCGTCACCTTGATATTTGGGCGCGCTCAGCCAGCCCTTTTGCTCCCACTCGGCGGCCAGCGTCTTGACCCCGCGCGCCGAGATTTCGGTATTGAATGCGTCGGCGATCTTGTTGCTGACAAATGCCCCATCCAATTCCTCGACCGCATACCGCACCAACCGCCGTTCCAGGTCGGTCAGCGCCGGGCGCGGCGGGTCGGTGGGCACACCCATCTGCGGATCGAGGCGATACCCGCGCAGTCGGTTGGTTAACTTTGCCACCCATTCGTCGCGGACAAAGTAGCCTTGCAGTTCCACCAGGTCGGCGTCGAGGCGGGCCATCATCCGCCCACGCACCGTGCGCGGCAAGCCCTCCGCGCCGGACACACCCAGGATGACCCGCGAGTGCTCCGGCGTGGCCACCCGGAAGGCGATGCGCACCGAGAGGTTGCCCTTGATCAGCGTGTTGAGCACCTCGGCCTTGGGGTTCTGGGTCGACAGCACCAGCACGATGCCGAAGGAGGCCGCTTTCGAGGCCAAGCGGGTCAGCGGGTCGGTGAAGGCCTTGCCGGCCAGCAGGGCCAGGTCGGTCACCTCGTCGATGACGACCACCAACAGTGGCAGCCCGTCCAGTCCCAGGGCGTCAGCGCGGGCGTTGTAGGCAGAGAGATTCTTGGCCAGCGCGGCCTGGAACATCCGCTGGCGACGATCCATCTCGGCGGCCAGCGCTTCGACGGTCGCGATCGCTTCAGCCGGTTCGACGGCAATTGGCCGGTAGAGGTGCGGCAGGTCGCGGTAGAGCACAAACTCGACGCCCTTGGGGTCGATCAGCGCCAATTTCAAGGCATCGGGCTTGTGACGCAGCAATAGGGCCACCAGCATCGTGTTGAGCCAGGTCGATTTGCCGGATCGAGATTCACCGCCGACCAGGATGTGGCTGGTTTCGAGCAGCGAGCGCAGTTCGGGGCCGTGCCCCAGACCGACCGGGATCAGGTAGGGCGTGGCTGGCCAGCCGGCGACGTCCAGCGCGGCGCGCCTGGGCAGCGGGCGGCGGTGGCCGGCATCGAGTTCGACGGCCAGGCTGGCTCCGGTGGTGTTGAGCTTGTGGACGCGGCGTCCCAGAGCAATGGTCAGCTCGTGGAGCGTGTCGTCGGCGATGACGCGAACCAGCTTGACCCCGCGTGGGACGCGGACGGCATCGATCTCGTAGACGGCCCAGACCGCGGCGGTGGAGAGAAAGATGCGGCTGAATTTGATGTGGTCGAGCGTGCCGTCGGGCAGCGGGCGGCAAAAGCCGAGACGGGCCAGCGTGCGCATCGTCTCCTGTCCGACGGTCTGCACTTCACGCACGAGTTCTGCGGGCGGTGTGAGTTGAACGTTCATCGGCCTCGTCCTTTCAGCTAGATTGACTCATTCCCTTGATCGGCGCGACGGGAAGTCGCAGGAAGCTCTCCCTGTTCGCGCAGCAGGCGGGCGATATGGCTGTCGTCGATCAAGTTGACCGGCGGCAGGTTGGGAGACAGCAGCGGGCGGTCCAAGTCGTTGTAAATGTTGACTGCCGGCAGTCGTTGGCCGACCTGCTGGCGCATCGCCGGAGTGGAACCCGGGCCGGAGGCGACGGCGGCGGCGATCTGGGCCAGTTGCGCGCCCTGGGTGACGCGAAGCTGCTCAGGCGGCAGATCGTGGGCAAAGACCTGCTCGACGCGGACGACGCCATCCCAGCCGGGCGTGTAGATGGTGGTCGGGCCGGCAGCTTTGTTCTCATTGTGCAGCACCACCGACTGGACGGGCAGGAGTAGTTGGCCGAAACGCTTCCAGCCCCAGGCGCGGAGGGCCTTGCTGGGAAAGAGACCGCGTGCATCGGGATAGGTGGCCACAGCGCGTTCGGCAAGCCAACGCAGCAGCGTCCAGGCCAGGGCAGCCAGGAAGAGCACGAGCAGCGCGGCCAAAACCACGCTCAAGGGCGGCCAGAGCGTGCCCCAGAGTTCGAGCCAGCGCAGGCGGTTGGCCTGCCGGGCCAGGTCGACGGGTGAAGGGCTGAACTGCTGCCGGGCCTGACCGGAAAGAGCGACTACGCTCCATGCACAGGCAGTCAGGGCAATCAGGGCCAGAAGGGCGGTGAGGATGTATTTCCATGCCGACTTTCGAGGCCGGGTGGTTGTAGATTCCATGTCTTTACTCCTCCGCGATGTTCGGGTTGTCAAACCTGAGCAGTCGGTCATTGCTCAGGAGACGACAATCGCATTCATTGGCAAACAAAAAACCGGGCCGCTCGTTCAGAGCGACCCGGTTTGGGGGTAAAGGTTGGTCAAGCCGGACAAGTGCGGCTGTCAGGGGTTCTTGAGGGTGGGATCGTGGTGACCGACATTGCGCAGCACGACGGCGTTGGTGCCGTCTTTGTTTTGCTGGAACTCGAAGGTAACGCGGATGTCCCGTCCGGCACGCATCTCCCAGAGATCGGAAGAGCGTCGTGTAGGGAAAGAGTGTAGGATAGGGTGT
>CAYRXM010000199.1:0-6391 GCA_964428175.1 uncultured Anaerolineae bacterium | reverse complement strand
CGTTGCCAAATTCCAGTTATATCATTTTTAACGAGCGTTTCAGGGTAATGCTAGAAAGTCTAAAACTTGAACGACTATTAACCAAAAATCCGTATTTGTTCAAGGCCAAGTATATTGAAACTCCAAGCCATCTCATCGAAGGACTACTTGCTGCATTTCTTTCCTCATCGGAAGAAAAATTGTTTGGTGATTTTCTTGAGAGTCTTGCAGTGTTTGTTGCCAGTAAAACGTGTGACGGGCACAAGTCTACTGCGCCAGGCATAGATTTGGAATTTTTTAACAAAAACATTCACTATATTGTCTCGATCAAGTCGGGAGCAAATTGGGGAAATAGTTCACAGCAGCGGAAATTAGAAGAAGATTTGCGCAATGCTGCAACACGAGTCAAGCAGGCACGGCGCGGGGCTAATGTTCAGCCAGTCTTGGGCATTTGCTATGGAAAAACCAAGACCAGCTACTTGAGGGGATACCTCAAGGTGGTGGGACAGAACTTTTGGTACTTGATCAGTGAAAATGAGCATCTGTACACAGATATTGTAGAACCTATCGGTTATAGAGCAAGAGAACATAATGAAGCATTTGAAAAAGCAAGGCACCGCGTCACAAGCTGGTTCACCAAACAGTTTATAGATCGCTTTTGTGATGATTTCGGCATGATCGATTGGGTCAAATTGGTCGAATTCAATAGTGGCAATTTCGACCTGGATTCGTTCATACCTCATCACTAAAGAAATCAGACAACATGGGACAACCTAAACCACCCAAACCCGTCAAGCTCATCGTCAGCGCATTCGGCCAGAGCGACGACCTGCTGCAGCAGTCCAAAGCGAGCCTGAGCGACGCGTTTGGCCCGCTCGATTTTGAGAGCGACCTGCTGCCCTTTGAGCACACGCCTTACTATGCGCAAGAATACGGCACGGGCCTGGTGCGCCGTATCTGGGCCTTCCAAACGCTGATCGACCCCGGCGACCTGGCCCCAATCAAAATTCGCACCAACGAGATCGAATGGCAGTGGGCCATGGATGGGCGGCGACGCGTTAATCTCGATGCGGGTTACGTATCATCGGCCAAGCTGGTGCTGGCGACGACCAAAAATCACGGGCACCGCATCTACATCGGCCACGCGCCGGACGCCCAGGGCATCTATGCCGAGGTCACACTGCAATACCGCGACAAGGCCTTCCGCGCCTGGCCGTGGACCTATCCCGATTATGCCACGCCGGAGTATTGCAGGCTGTTTGAGGGCATTCGTCGAATCTATGTGAATCAAATCAAAGAGGCTGACCCGCAATGACCGAAATACGCATCCTGAACGACTCTGCCATCACCGCCGTGCCCGGCTTTTGCGCGGCAGGCGTCGCCTGCGGGCTGAAAAAGGACGGCGCGCTCGACATCGCGCTGATCGCCGCCGACCGGCCCTGCGCCGCCGCCGCCGTGTTCACCACCAACCGCGTCCAGGCCGCGCCGGTGATCTATGACCGGGCGTTGATCCAGGCCGGAAACCAAATACAGGCCGTCGTCATCAACAGCGGCAACGCCAACGCCTGCACTGGCGCGCAAGGGCTGGCCGACGTGCAAGAAACCGCCCGCCTGGCCGGCGACGTGCTAGGCATTTCGTCCGACGCAGTGTTCGTGATGTCCACCGGCGTGATCGGCCAGCCTTTGCCGATGGACAAGATCGCATTGGGCGTCAAACTGGCCGCGCCGGCTTTGGATGCGGACGGCGGACACGCCGCCGCGCGGGCAATCATGACCACCGACACGCGGCCCAAAGAAGCGGCAGTGCAGGTGCAGATCGGCGGCAAAACGGCCACGGTCGCCGGGATGTGCAAGGGCGCGGGGATGATCCACCCCAACATGGCCACCATGCTGGCCCTGATCGTCACCGACGCGGCGGTCGAACGCGAGGCGCTGCAAAACGCGCTCGACACCGTCGTCGAACGCACCTTTAACGCGATCACCGTCGATGGCGACACCAGCACCAATGACACGCTGCTCCTGCTCGCCAACGGGCTGGCCGGCAACGCTGTGATTTCCGACATCAGCGACCCCGACTATGCCGCTTTTGTCGACGGCCTGCGGGCCGTGGCGGCCGCGCTGGCCCAGTCCATCGTCCGCGACGGCGAAGGGGCCAGCAAGTTCATTGCCATCCACGTGTGCGGCGCGCCGGACTTTGCCTCCGCCAAACGGGTGGCCAAGTCGGTCGCCCACTCGCCGTTGGTCAAGACGGCGGTTTACGGCGAGGACGCCAACTGGGGCCGCGTGATCTGCGCGGCCGGCTACAGCGGCGTCGAGTTCGACCCGGCGCGGCTCTCGCTGTGGATGGAAAACCGGGTCGACCGGCTGCACCTGGTGCGCGACGGCGCGCCGTTCGAGATCGACGAAGCGCGCGCGGCGCGGATGCTCGCCGAAGACGAGATCGCCTTCCAACTCGATCTGGGCCAGGGCGACGCCGAAGCCACTGTCTGGACATGCGACCTGACCCACGCCTATGTGGACATCAATGCGCATTACAGAACGTAAAATTACGATTTATGTGACACATTTCACACAGGGATAATAAATTGAAAGACCTGATCCAGGCCCTACAAGAACTTGATCAAGACCACCCGCCCGGCGATGCGCTGCGCCGGCTCTCCAACCTGATCGACGAGGAATTCGACCAGTTCGCCCGCGTCTGGGCGCAGTTCCCCGCCGAACGCCGCTGCGCGCTCGCTGCCCGCATGGTCGAGGCTGCCGAGGCCGACTTTGAACTCGATTTTTCCCAGATTTTCACCCTCGGCCTGCAAGACGCCGAGGCGCACGTGCGCGCCGCGTGCATCGAAGGGCTGTGGGAAGTCGAAGATTTTCGCCTGGTTCGCCCACTGATTCGCCTGATGCAAAACGATGCATCGACGACGGTGCGCGAAGCGGCAGCGACCTCGCTCTGCCGCTTTGCCCTGCTCGGCGAGTTGGGCAAGCTCCAGCCGCACCTGACCGACCTGATCTGGGATGCGCTGTGGCAGACCATTCACGACGCAAACGAGGACATGGACGTGCGCCGCCGCGCGATCGAGTCGATTGCCTATTTCGACCGGCCGCAGGTGCAGTCGATTATTGCCCAGGCCTACCAGCACGACGAACCGCGCATGCGCGCCAGCGCCGTCTTTGCCATGGGCCGCAGCGCCGATGAAGTCTGGGCCGACACAGCCATCGACGAACTCGAGTCCAAAGATGCCGAAATGCGCTACGAGGCGGCGCGCGCGTGCGGCGCGCTGCGTCTGAGCGAAACCGTCGCCAGACTCAGCCGCATGGTCGCCGACCCGGACGCCGAAGTCAAGCTGATGGCGGTGTGGGCGTTGGGGCAAATCGGCGGGCCGGAAGCGCGGCGCGTGCTCGAAATCTGCTATGAGCAGGGCGACGAGGCGCTGCAAGACGCCGCCGACGAGGCGATGGCCGAAATGGATTTGATGCAAGGCTCACTCGACCTGGCCATGATCGATTTCGACGACGACGGACAGGATTGGGACGAGGACGACGAGGCGTGAGCCTGCTGCTAAACATCTTTGTTCACAACCTGCTGCCAGTATTCATCATCGTCGGCGTGGGGGCCGCGCTGGGGTTGACCATCAAGCCGGAGGTCAAGGCCATCTCGCGCACCACGTTTTACGCGCTGACGCCGTGCGTCATCTTTTCATCGCTGACCAACGCCCGGTTGACCGGCGCAGAGACGGGTCGCGTGGCCTTGTTTGCCTTTGTGGCCACACTGGCGGTAGCAGCTCTGGCCTGGCTCGCAGCGACGCTGCTCGGCTGGCGGGGCAAGCGGCGGCGCGCGCTGATTTTGCCCGTCCTGGTGATCAATTCGGGCAACTTTGGCCTCTCGGTGGTGCTCTTTGCCTTCGGCGCAGAAGCCCAGGCGCGAGCTATGGTCTATTTTGTGACCACGGCATCGATGGCCGCAACATTGGGCGTGATCCTCTGCGCGGGCAGCGGCTCGTGGCGCAAAGCAGTGGACAATGTCATCCGCATCCCGATGATCTATGCCGTCATCATTGCACTGCTGGTCATGGCTTTTGACGCGCGGGCGTACATCCCGGACTTTATCCTCCGCCCCATCGATCTGCTGGGCGAGGCCGCCGTGCCGCTGATGCTGCTCATCCTGGGCCTGCAGTTGGTCGACAGTGTGCGGCATTTGAACGGGCACATCGGCTCGATCCTGCTGGCGACGGCATTCCGGCTCTTGATCGCCCCGCTCGTCGCCCTGCCCGTCGCCTGGCTCACCGGCGTCCAGGGGATTGCTTACCAGGCCTGCATGCTCGAAGCCAGCACCCCATCGGGCGTCACCGCAGCCATTCTGGCGCTGGAATACGACCTGGAGCCGGAGGCCGTCACCGGCACGATCTTTGTTTCCACCCTGTTGAGCGGAATCACGCTCAGTGTGTTGATCTCTTTGATCAGGTAGACAGGAGGATCGGATGAACATTCTCTCTTTTTTCCGCGAGCGATTCAACGCCGTCATCGGCGGCATCATTGGCGCCGTCATGCTCTTGTCTTGCGGAGCCTTGATGGCCTTTGTCCTGGCTCCGCAGCAGTCACTGCTGGCAAAGCGCATCGAAAAAATGCCCGACATGGACGCGGCGGCGGTGACCGCAGCCTCAGAAGGTGCAGACATCCTCGTCAGCGGGGAACTGCAAGACAACCCGATCGTTGCACGAGAGCAGTTTGTGGCCTATATCCTGGAACGTTGGGATGTGACCACCTCTTACGATGACGACGGCGACGAGGAAATCAGCGGTTCGTGGAGCACCCAGGAGCGCGTGTCGCCCAACCTGGCCTTGAACGTGCAGGGCCAGACCGTCCGCGTGATCCGGGCCGATAACGTCACCCTCAGCGGGCCGCTGCACGAGGAAATGGTGCGCTCTGAGAGCAGCTTGCGGGCCAGCAGCGGCGGCGAGGACCTGCCCGACGGCACATTGAAATGGCGCGGCCTGTTCAACGGCGATTATGTGACGGTGTGGGGCAAAAAAGCGGGCGAGGGCGTCCTCCCCGAAGAACTTTTCGCTGGCGACCGGGACGCTTTTGCCCAGGACAAACACGCCATCGCGCGGGGGCTTTTTTTGACCGGCTTGTGTGCGATGGGATTGGCCCCCGTCGCTCTGGTGGGCGGCATTTTGGGTGGCATTTTTGGCCGTCGCAGACGGCAATAAAAATCAAGAGAGGAAAAAACGATGAGCGAAAAACTGGTGATCGATGGCGGGCAGCCGCTGCGCACGCTGCCTTTCCAGGACTGGCCCATGTGGGACGAGCGCGAAGAAAAATACCTGCTCGAGGTGCTGCATTCGGGCAAATGGGGCCTCTATGGCAGCAAAATCCCCGAATTTCAGAAAAAATTTGCCGAATTCCAGGGCGCCAAACACGCCTTGTGCGTGACCAACGGTACTGCGGCGCTGGAAATCGCCCTGCGTGCGCTGGGCGTCGTGCCGGGCGACGAGGTGATCACCTCACCCTATTCGTTTGTCGCCACGCCAAGCGCGGCATTCTTGGTCGGGGTCAAGCCGGTTTTTGTCGACATTAACCCCGAAACCTACATGATCGATCCGGCCGCCGTCGAAGCGGCGATCACGCCCAAGACCAAAGTGATCATGCCGGTACACATCGCCGGCTGCCCGGCCGACATGGACGGGATCATGGACGTGGCCCGGCGGCATCACCTCTATGTGCTGGAAGATGCCTGCCAGGCCTGGGGCGCACACTGGAACGGCACCCCCGTCGGTGCGATTGGCGACCTGGGTACGTTTTCCTTCCAGTCGAGCAAAAATATGAATGCCGGCGAGGGCGGGGCGATCATCACCAACAACCCCGAACTTGATGAGCGCTGCTGGTCCTTGCACAACTGCGGGCGCACGCGCACCGGCGAGTGGTACCAGCACGAGGTGCTCGGCTGGAACCATCGCATGACCGAGTGGCAGGCGGCCATTTTGCTCGCCCAACTGGAGCGGATGCCGGGACACATCAAGACGCGCAGCGACAACGCCGCCTACCTCACCACGCGCTTGAACGAAATCGGCGGCCTCAAACCGGCCAAGATCGATCCACGGATCACCCAGCACGCCTGGCACCTCTACATGTCCACCTACGATCCGGCGGCGTTCGGCGGCAAGACCTGCCGCGAGTTCATCCAGGCGCTCAACGCCGAAGGCATTCCCTGCTCGCCGGGCTATACGCCGCTCAACCACGCCGCGTCGATCCGCCGAGCCATCGCCGAGCAGGAAGGCCGGGTCAGTCCGTGGGCGGTTTCGAATGCCGAACTGCCCGTCTTGCCTGCCTGCCCAATCACCGAGGACCTGTGTACGCGCACCGTCTGGTTCAAGCAGAGCATGCTGCTCGGCGACCACGAAGATATGGATGACAT
>CAYRXM010000198.1:0-6578 GCA_964428175.1 uncultured Anaerolineae bacterium | reverse complement strand
TCGATGGAATTCAACAGGGCGGTCTCTTCGCCGCACACAAACGCGCCGGCGCCTTCCTTGACCTTGAGGTGAAAGTTGAAATCGGTGCCCAGGATGCCGTCACCCAGCACGCCGTATTCTTCGGCCTGGGTGATGGCCGTGTGCAGCCGCTCAATCGCCAGCGGATATTCGGCGCGACAGTAAATATAGCCCTCGTCGGCGCCCACCGCATAGGCGCACAGGGTCATTCCCTCGATTAGCGAGTGTGGATCGCCTTCGATGATCGAGCGGTCCATAAACGCGCCGGGGTCGCCCTCGTCGGCGTTGCAGACTACGTATTTCTTGTCGGCCTTGGCGCTGGCGGTCAAGCGCCACTTGAGGCCGGTGGGGAAACCGGCCCCGCCGCGCCCGCGCAGGCCAGAATCGAGCACGGTTTGGGTCACCTCATCCGGGGTCATCTCGAACACGGCCTTGCTGAGGGCGGCATAGCCGTCACGGGCGATGTATTCCTCGATGTTTTCGGGGTCGATCATGCCGCAGTTGCGCAGAGTAACGCGAATTTGTTTGCTGTAAAAGGGGATGTCGCCGTAAAACGGCACTTCGGCCATCACGTCGGGCGTCTTGTAGGTCAGCCGGTCGACGACGCGACCCTTGATGAATGTTTCCTCGACAATTTCCGGCACGTCTTCGGCATGCACCTGGCAGTAGAAAATGCCTTCCGGGTAAACGATCACCACCGGGCCCATGGCGCAAAAACCCCGGCAGCCAGTGCGAATAACCTGGACCTCGTTTGTGAGGCCGCGTTTATCCAATTCCTGCACCATCGCCGTGATCGTGTTGGCCGAACCGGATGCATCGCAGCCGGTGCCCCCGCAGATCAACACGTTGGCACGATACAAAGCTTGAGTCATAGCTGTCTCCTCGTTTTTGTCGGGTTATGCCTGGCTGCCAGCGCCGATGCCTTCCGGCGACACCTGGCCGTAGACCCATTCCTGGACCACATTGCCGTTGACCAGATGCTCCTCGATCAGGCGCGGTACCATATCGGGGTGAATGTTGCCGTAGGTGATGCGCGGCTTGCCGGCCTGTTCGATGTCGACCAGCGGCTCCTTGAAACACATGCCGATGCAGCCGACGGTGGTCACGTAGGCCTCGATGTTGCGTGCGTGCAGTTCTTCCAGGATTGCGTGCATGGTTTCGCGTGCGCCGGCAGCAATGCCGCAGGTGCCCATGCCCACGGTGATCTTGGTGCCGGTCTTGGTGCGAATCTGGAGGTCCTGCTGTGCCTGCTCACGGATACGTTTCAAATCTTCCAGCGACTTGATTTTTGGCATCGTAAAACTCCTTTTCAGATGTGTCAAGCATCGCGTAACGCAGTATGTCACGCGATGCGTGCCAACGATTGTTCTCCCTCGGCGATGAATACTTGCAACCACTCGCGCACGTCAGGATGGGTGAGTGGGATGTCGCCCAGTTCGCGTCTGAACTCGGCGGTGTCAAATTCAAAGACCTGCGCGTCCGGCGCGCGGCTGTCCCGGATGCGATGCGTATAATGCAAATCGAATGGTTCGTCGCGCATCAACAAGGCGAGCAGCGTGCCGACCATATCGCCCAGCGGCGCGCGGTCGATGTGGCTGTGCCGGAACGTCGTCGTGACCGTGGCGCCCTGCCCCGGCGCGGATTCGATGTCGAGCTGCCCATCGCAGCGCCCGGCGGCGGCGGCCAGAAGGGGAATGCCCAGTCCGACGTGCCGCGTGGTGCGGGTGGTATAAAAGGGGTCGCGCACCCGGCGCAGCGTTTCGGCGTCCATCCCGCATCCGTCATCGCCCACGCGAAGGGTTAGCAGGTCAGCGTCCAAATCCTCGCTCAACTCAAGCTCGATTCGCCGGGCCTGGGCCGAAATCGCATTTTCGACAATGTCCAGGACGTGCAGGGCCAGTTCGCGCATCGAGTCACACCTGAAACATCAGACAATCAGACCTATACACCAAGTTTTTGACAAAAACCTGGTGCATAAACAGCACCTTGAGACTAATCCAGGCCGTCGATGATCTCGATTAGCTTGGCGGGTACCAGGTGTCCAACCACGTGCTCGTCGACCATGGCTACCGGAGCCAGCCCGCACGATCCCAGGCAGTAGACCACTTCAAAGGTGTATTTGTAATCGGGTGTCGTTTCGCCGGCCTTGATGCCAAGATGTTTTTCGACGGCATCAACGATCTTGGCCGCGCCACGCACGTGGCAGGCCGTGCCGTCGCACTGGCGGATGATGTGCTTGCCGCGCCGCTCCAGGTAAAACTGGGCATAGAATGTGACCACGCCGTATACCTGGCTCAAGGGCACCCCCATCCCTTTGGCGACGACCTGTAAGACCTCTTTGGGCAGCCAGCCATAAATCTCTTGTGCTTTCTGCAAGACTGGAATCACAGCGCCTTTTTGATCGGCATAATCTTCAAGTATTTGGTACAATGGGGCCAGATCGAGTTCTTGTTCCATTCGCTGCTCCTGAAAAAAAATGATGCGTGATGCGTGAAACGTGATGGTGTCGTAACTACTCGAACTGCGCTGGTCGAACCGAAAACCGGTTCGAGCCGCAAAAACGCGGCGACACTCGGCCGACGCTCACTCTTGTAGCCGAGCAGTTACATGATTTCAATGCGCCGTCCATCCTGGCTGGCAAAGGCCAGACGCAGTTCCGCGACCGTCGGTTTTTGAACCATTACCTGCGAGCGCGCAGCAATTTCGCCCAGGCGGTGCGCGTCGCCATTGATAATCATACCATATTTACTCAATTGTGGGAACCTGTTCCGCGCGGCATCCGGCGTCGTGTTGGCCGAAAGCTCTACCCCGGCGATGTCCAGCCCCGGCGGGATGAAACCCAGGTTGGCCAAAATGCTGTACGCTGGTCGGTCAACGTGGGCCGGCAGGCAAAGGCCGCCCAGCGCATTCACCGCCCCGACGACCTGCTCCACCGAAAGCGAGACCGAGGTCGAGAGCAGCCGCTCGTCGGTGCGCAGGTATTCGCCCGTCGCATCAACGACGTATTGAGCGCCGAACAGGTCCTCATTGTTGGCCAGGCCGGGCAGCGCCGAGGCGACCTGATCGTCCCACTGCTGCACCTGAGACAAGGCATCAAAAAGGCAGAGCAGGTGAACCTCTTCACGGCTCTGCACTTCCATCCCCGGCAGCACGATCAGACTACTGCCCCGCGCCGCCTCGATCACTGCGCTCACGTTGGCCGCGCAGTTGTGATCGGTTATGGCGATGACACCCAGCCCCGCTTGCAAGGCCTGCCGCACGATCAGCGGCGGGATCATCTCTACCTCGGCACACGGAGATAGAACAGTATGTATATGTAAATCGACACTCAAGCGCTGCATTGAACGCTATTCGACGCCCAGTTGGGCCAATTTGCCCACCACGGCAAACGTTGTTTCGCCTGTCGCCAACAGGGTGATCTCTTGATCGCGCGCCCTGTCGAGCGCATCGGAGTCGGGCCGCATCCCCTCGGTGACGATCACCGCCGCCAGGCCAGCCAGCGAGGCCACGGCGATCACGTTGGCGTGCGCCTGCAAAGTAACCCAGACGTTGCCTGCCTTGGCTCCAGCCATCACGCAACTGAGCAAATCGGAGGCATAGCCGCCGGTGATTGAGCTGCCCAGGCCGGCGTCGTTGAGCACCTCAAGGTTCAGTTGTTCGACGATCTGCTTGACCGTGATCTGTGTCATGGCTGCCGCTTTCCCGATCAAAACGCGCTTATGTTCCGCCCGTTTGATCCAGTTTGAACAAAACCTGCAAATGAGTGCCTATTTCCAGCGATGATTTGAGGTGCATCTCGTCGGCGCAGTTCTGGATGTTGGTCAGCCCCATGCCCGCGCCAAAGCCCATCTCGCGGATCCATTCCGGCGCAGTCGAAAAGCCGGGCTGCAAGGCCCGCTCGATGTCTTCAATGCCCGGCCCATCGTCGATCACGTCGATGCGCAGCAGGTTGGGCCGGATGCGCGTCTCGATGCGCCCGCCGTGGGTGGCGTGGACGACCAGGTTCATCTCGGCTTCATAAGCGGTCACGGCCACGCGGCGCAAAATCTGCGGCCCCAGGCCCAGCCGCTGCAGCGAGCGCTTGATCTGGCTCGACGCCTGCCCACCGTGTATAAAGTCTTGGGGCGGGACGGTGTAGCGCAGGGTGATGCTGGTATCCTCAGAGGTGACGTCTTCGAAAAAATAGCGCGCGCGGGGCAGGTCCATCTCACGCCGGCGGTAATCAATATCCAGTTGTTTCAAAGTGCCCCGGATCACGTCGCCCCGGGTGAGGATGCCGACCAGGTTGCCCGTTTGCCGACGCACCACCGGAAAACGCCCATAGTTGGTCTTTTCCAACTTGCGAATGGCCTGGATCACCATTTCGCTGGGGTGAAGCACTTCTGGGTCGCGCGTCATCCGCTCGCCGACCGTTTGATCCATCTCGCCCGCTTCGAGCGCCTCGATCAGGTTGGCCAGACTGATCACGCCGACCAACCGCTCACCCTCGACGACCGGTACGCCCGAGATGCGCTTTTCGCGCAAGATGCGCTGGAACTCGCGCATCGACGTCTGCGGTGAGACGGTGACGACATCGCTCGTCATCACCTCTCCGACGCGCAGCTGGTAGAAAATCTCCTGGATGCGGGTCACGTCAGCCATAGACGCTCAAATTGGCCTTTACACCCAAACGGCCCGGTCGCCGCGCGCCGGGTCAGGGGATGCGTGCATAGTCGCTGCCCAGGCCCAGGCCAGGAAGCCCGGCCCGGTACAACAGCCCGCTGGCCTCATACATCGTATAGCGGGTAGCCAACAAGGTAATGCCCGCTTCTTCGGCCAGGGCAATCGAGTCTGCCGAGGGCAGCTTGGAGCGGACAAAGAGCAGCACGCGGATGCCCAGCATCTCGGCGGTGCGAATGACCTGCGGGTTGGTCAGGCCGGTGATCAAGATACCGCCCTCGTGTCCAAAGCGGAGCACATCACTCATCAGGTCGGCGCTGAACCCACGGCTGACTTGCTCGTCCAGGTTGGCCTGAGATGAAACCACAATGCCATCCACAGCAGACAGAACGTCGCGTACCTGGATCATCGGCCCCTACTTGAATTCGTCAATGGGAAAATCCTGGCCGATCACGAGCAGAATATCCATGTCAGTTGTTTCCGCCATACGATAGATCACATGATCGGGTGAAATATTGAATACGCTGATCAACCAGTCAACGGTAAAGGGCTTGTCGCTGTACACGGTCAATTCGGTGTAGGCCAGATCGAACGAGGCGGCGTTTTGCGGCTCGCCGACCTCAAGCCCCTGCTTTTCGATGAAATCAGAAACCCGCCCGGCCAGACCGGTGAACGGGGTGCCGTTGTAAACGACGATGCGCGCCTTTTCACGCCCCAGCTTTTCGACCTGGCTCGTCTCTTGCGCTTCGACCTGTGGAGTGGGAATGCGGAACAGGTTGTCGATGAGCGGCCGGGCTTTGGTGCCATCGTAAATCAACACCTGCATGCCGCCAGGAAGCTCATAGTCGGTGGTCATTCGCCGGTCGATCGATCCGCTGTAAATTTTATCGTCCTCGATTTCTAACGCCCAGTTGGCCATCTGCACCATCAGATCGACGGGGATGTCGGTCTGGAGCGAGTCGCCCATATCGCGGTACAGTTGTGGCAATTGGCCGATCAGTTGGGGTAGGTTTTTCAGCTTGAGCACCTGGCTGCGCACGGCGGCAATGATCTGCTTTTGGCGATCCATGCGGCTGAAATCGTCGCTGCCGGTGCGGGTGCGGGCATACTTGAGGGCCGTTCGGCCATCGAAATGGTGCTGCCCGGCCGGGATGTACAGCCGCTCGACGCCGTCCTTGTCGTCCGGGTATTTGGGGTCGTCGATGGTTTGGGGCACATTGACGTCGATGCCGCCGATGGTGTCAATGATGCGTTCAAAGCCGGTAAAGTTGAGCCGCACGTAATAGTGCGGGCGCACGCCAATCGTGTTGTAGACGGTCTTCATGGCCAGCGCCGGGCCGCCGCCGGGATATTTTTCGACCTCGCCCCAATAGTGCGCGGTGGTAATCTTGCCGTATTCGTGGTTGGGGATCGGGATGCGCACCCACAGATCGCGCGGGATGGAGAGCAGGCTGACGCTCTTGTCCTTGGGGTTGATCGAGACCAGGATCATGGTGTCCGTGCGGCAGGCTGTGCTTTCGCCGGGGCGCTGATCGATGCCCATGAACAAAATGTTCACCGGTTCCAGGGTCTCGATGTCCGGGTACACGACGCTGACCGGCGCCGGCCCGCCACCTTGTGGCTGCGCCCCGCCAGCATCCGGCTGTTCGACGGGCTGCTCGATCACTTTGGCCGGTTGGTCGGCCGGTTTGACGACGGTAGAAATGGTGCGAAAAGAGGTGTGCGCTGCGAACTCGCGAACGTTGGTATAGACCCAGGCTCCGCCGTACAAACCGGCGACAACCAGGCTGGCAATCAAAAGGCAATATAGCAGTTGTCCCCACGAAAAAACAACTGGACGCGTGCCGGCGCGTTCTCGATTCATTCGAAACTCCCCGAATTTGGGTTTGATGCCGGCGCAT
>CAYRXM010000197.1:0-6597 GCA_964428175.1 uncultured Anaerolineae bacterium | reverse complement strand
TGGGCGACAAGATCACCTACCAGGTTGCCGCCGCTCCCCACCTCCCCCTCCAGCGTCCACCTCGCGCCGACCACTTTACTGACCGCCGCGCCGAGCTCGACCAGCTCCTGGCAGACCTCCAACCAGGCCAAGTCGTCACCCTCTGCGGCCCCGGCGGCATCGGCAAGACCGCTCTCGCCGCCGAGGCGATCTGGATGCTGGCCCCCGGTAGCGATCCCCCCGACCGCTTTCCCGACGGCATCATCACCCACAATTTCTACAACCAGCCGCAGGCGGCGCTGGCGCTGGAGGCCATTGCCCGCGCCTATGGCGAAGAGCCGCGCCCAACCCCGCGCGACGCGGCGCAGCGGGCGCTGGCCGGGCGCATGGCCTTGCTGCTGTTGGACGGCACGGAGGTGGTCGCCGATCTGGACTCAGTGCTCGAGATACGCGGCCGGTGCGGGGTGCTGGTCACCAGCCGGCAGCGCAAGCAGGCGGTGTCCGCCCGCTGTGACATCACGCCTTTGCTGGTAGATGAGGCCGTGCAGCTGGCGGGCAGGTATCTGGCCGAGCAGGAGGAAAACGCGGCCATTTACCTCAAGTGGCTGGAGCAAACGCCCCTGGCGGCGCTGGATCACGGTCAGCGGTGGCTGGAGAGCGTGCGGGTGCGGAATGGTGCGCGTTGGAGCGGTGCACTATAATACAGTGCAAGAGATTCAACGGTTGGGCGATGCATTGCGAGCAATGGCTTGAAAAATAAAACCCAGACCGCAAGACCACAAAAAGGAGCGGCCGGGCCGCTCCTTTTTTGATTAGGTCTAAAGTTGCACACCACATCGTGACGCTCACGATCATTTGTGCCCTGCCGGGCTATCGAGTACAATCTTGGACGTGAGTATAAAGGGTGATGTGCATTGTGCCCCACAGTACATAAATAAAGGCCAACGAACTGCGTTCGTTGGCCTTCATTGTTGCTCGTTTGTGTGAAACAAAAGACTGAGATACAATCTGTCATCGTCAGACCGACTGATCGGGCTTGAGTCCATATCGCTTATACTCAGGCAGCACAATACGTGCAATCAGAAAGGGCATTCCGTATGGATTGTGAACATCGCTACTGGTGGGGCCAGCCGCCGGCGATCCTCAAGGGCTGGATCGACCGGGTGATCCGTCCCGGCGCGGCCTACGAATTTCTGGAAGGCGACAGCGGCGAAGGCGTGCCGGTTGGCCTGCTCAAGGCCCGAGCCGCGCTGGTGTTCAACACCGCCAACACGCCGGAACGGCGCGAGATCGAGGTCTTTGGCGATCCGCTCCAGCGGCCGTGGCAAGACTGCATTTTCGACCTGTGCGGTGTGAAAATCTTCCACCGGCACATGTACCGTGTCATTGTGACCAGCACATTGGATCAACGCCACCTATGGCTCGATGACGTGCGCGACACAGCAATGGCCTATTTCCCGGCCGATCTGACCCTCGAAAATGCCGCACAGTTAGCTTGGCCGGAAGCGGCCCGCATCGCCGACTTGCTCAATGCGCATACCCCCGAACCGCTGCGCGCCGACCTGGCTTTTGTCTTTGGCACCGCCCATCTGGAACCCGCCCGCATCGCCGCCGATCTGTTCAATCGCGGCGTGGTGCGGCATATCGTGCTGACCGGCGGGCCCAATCGCAATACCGGGATCAACGAAGCGCAGACGCATCTGGATATTTTGCGACAGGCTGGCGTGTCAGAAGAACAGATCATTGTCGAGGATCGCTCGGCCAACACGCTGGAAAACGTCACCCTGGCCTTGCCTCTGATCGACGTCCGGATTGGCCTTGACAACATCCACTCGATCGTCGCCGTGACCAAGTGGTATCACGCCCGCCGTGCGTTGATGACGCTCAAACAGCACTGCCCACCCGGCATCTGCTTCTTTGCCACCACCTACGAACCGGACGGGCTGCCCCTGACCGACTGGCACAAGCACCCGGAAGCGGCCCGGCGAGTGATCAAAGAAGGGCGCGGGATTGCTCACTATCTGGCGCAAGGCGATATCGCACCAGTACATCGGGACACAACGTTTTATGTCTGAACAGGGAAAAATGAGAGAGAACAAGATAAGAGCCTATCCTCCAAGATCGTTGCTTTTTAGGCAAGAATTTCGTCCCGGGCAGATAGGCCCTGTTCAGTTCCGGTTTATTCGGGATAGGATATAGCAACATGAATGCAATCCGCCTGGCACTCGATCTGCCCATCGACCGCCGCGCATTGGTGACACGACACACCGTTGTCATCGAGCGGCTCGATCCACTGACCCCGCTCAGCGTGGGCAACGGCGAGTTCGCCTTTACCGCCGACATCACCGGCCTGCAAACCTTTCCCGACTATCACCAGCAGGGCATGCCGCTGGGCACGCACGCGCAGTGGGGCTGGCACAGCATGCCGAATCCGGCCGGCTACCGGCAGGAGGATGCCCTGGAAGACTATCGGGTCGCCGGGCGCATCGTGCCCTATTTATCGGGTCTCGACGCCGGCGGCCAATACACGCCGGCGGCGAACTGGCTGCGCGCCAACCCACACCGCCTTCACCTGGGACAAATCGGGCTGCGGCTGACCAGGGTAGACGGCTCGCCCGCTATGATCGAGGATGTGCTCTGCCCGCACCAGGAACTCGACCTGTGGGCCGGGCTGCTGAGCAGCCGCTTCGAGTTTGAAGGCCAGCCGGTCGAGGTGCATACGGTGTGCCACCCCACGCGCGACCTGCTGGGGGTACGCGTCGATTCGCCGCTGCTGGCATCAGGACGGCTGGCGATCTCGCTGGCTTTTCCCTACAGCAGCGATGAATGGGGCAGCGCCGCCGACTGGCAGCACCCAGAGCGACACACCACGCAGGCCCACATCGAAGGGAACCGGGCCGCGCTGACCCGCACCCTCGACGGCGACCGTTATTTTGTGCGCGTGCAGTGCTCGGAATCCGCGCGCATCCGGCTCGTCGCCGAACACACGGTCGATATCGACCGGCGGGATGGCGGGCCGCTGGAAATCGTGCTGGCTTTTGCGCCGGGTGAGATCGTTGGACGGACTGGCTTCCAGGCCGAATTGCCCGCTTGGGCGGATGTGCGCGCGGCCGCCGCCGAACACTGGGCGCAGTTCTGGGCGGGCGGCGGCGCGGTCGATTTTTCCGCCTGCACCGATCCTCGCGCTGCCGAGCTGGAACGGCGAGTGGTGTTATCGCAGTATCTCACCGCGATCCAGTGCGCGGGATCGATGCCGCCACAGGAGACCGGGCTGGTCTGCAACAGTTGGTACGGCAAGGCGCACCTGGAGATGCACTGGTGGCACGCCGCGCATTTTATGCTGTGGGATCGCCTGCCGCTGTTGGAGCGCAGCCTGCCCTGGTACAAATCGATCTTGCCCCTGGCCCGGCAAACCGCGGCTCGGCAGGGCTATCGCGGCGCGCGCTGGCCCAAAATGATCGATCCGGACGGGCAGGACAGCCCAAGCAGCGTGGGTGTGTTCCTGATCTGGCAGCAGCCGCACCCCATCTATTATGCCGAACTGTGCTACCGGGCGCGCCCGGATCGAGAAACGCTGGAGCGATACCGGGAGATCGTTTTAGAGACTGCCGAGTTCATGGCTTCCTACGCGGCGTGGGACGAGGCCGGCCAGCGCTACGTACTCGGTCCGGCGCTGATCCCGGCGCAGGAAAGCTATGGGCGCGACCGGGTGCGCACGCTGAACCCCACCTTTGAGCTGGCCTACTGGCACTGGGCGCTGGACATCGCCCAGCAGTGGCGCGAACGGCTGGGCCTGGCGCGGCATCCGCACTGGGAGCGGGTGCTGCGCCGGCTCGCGCAGCCCACCGTCCAGGACGGTGTTTACACGGCGATCGAAACGCCGCCATACACCGTTCCTCACGATCACCCGTCGATGCTGGGCGCCTGGGGCTTGGTCCCGCCGACGCCGCTGATCGATCCGCAGACGATGCGGCGCACTCTGGATCACGTCCTGCGCACCTGGGATTGGCCGACCACCTGGGGCTGGGACTATCCGCTGCTGGCGATGGCGGCGGCGCGCCTGGAGCAGCCAGAAAAAGCCATCGACGCGCTGTTCATCGACGCGGTCAAGAATCGCTATCTGGCCAACGGGCACAACTATCAATCGGAGCGGCTGCCGCTTTACCTGCCCGGCAACGGCGGGCTGCTTGTGGCCGTGGCCATGATGGCCGCCGGTTGGGACGGCGCGCCCGACCGCCCAGCACCCGGCTTTCCAGACGATGGCCGCTGGCAGGTGCGCTGGGAAGGGCTGCGGCAAATGCCCTGAATATGTTTTGATCTTGGAACTTTATGTCTGAACTTGAAATTCGACGCTACCAACCTGCCGACCGCGATGCGGTGTGGCGGCTGCACAACCTGGCCCTGAACCAGGTCGGCGCACACGGCGGCAACGGCCCGTGGGACGACGACCTGCACAAAATCGAAGCCATCTATCTGGACGGCGGCGAGTTTTTGGTCGGCCTGCTGGACGGTCGGATCGTGGCCATGGGCGCGCTCAGGCAAAACAGCGAAACCTGCGCCGAAATCAAGCGCATGCGCGTCCACCCTGACTGCCAGCGTCGCGGCTGCGGGCAGGCCATCTTGACCCGGCTGGAAGCCCGCGCAGTCGAGTTGGGCTACACGCGGCTGATCCTCGACACGACGACGGTGCAGGTCGGCGCGCAGCGGTTCTATGAGAAAAACGGCTACCGGCAGTTTGGCCGGACTACTTGGGGCCCGTTTGAGGTGTTGTTGTACCACAAAGAACTCGGTGTTACGGAGGCAAGCGGTGAGCCAGCAGACTGACGTTTCGCCGCGCAAAAAACCCAGGCACAAGACGCAGCGACGGCTGGTCAAAATTCCGTGTACGGAATGCACGCATTACCGCTGCTGCCCACGCATGCGCGGCGAAAACGTTTGCCATGGGCTGCGCGCCGCGCCCCAAAACTCATCCACCAACCAAATCGAAAACGAATCGGGCGGAAATGAGCCATGAATATCATCTTGACCGGTTTTATGGGCAGCGGAAAAAGCAGTGTCGGGCGCGAGGTCGCGCGGCGGTTGAACCGGCCCTTTGTCGACATGGACGGCGAAATCGAGCGGCGAGCCGGCAAGGCCATCTCACGCCTCTTTGCCGAGGACGGTGAGGCGAAATTTAGAGAAATTGAAGCTGATTTATGCGCAGAATTGAGCCGCCGCGACGGCCTGGTCATCGCCACCGGCGGCGGCGCGCTGGTCGACGCGGGTAACCGCCGGCGCATGATCGCCTGCGGCCCGGCCTTTTGCCTCACCGCCGGCGTCGATACCCTCCTGGCCCGCCTGGCCGCCGCACAGGATCGCCCCCTGCTCGACGTGACCGACCGCCGGGCCGAGATCGAGCGGCTGCTGGCCGGGCGGCAGGAAGCCTACGCCGCCATCCCGCGCCAGATCGACACCACCGATTTGGCCGTCGACGAGATTGCCGCGCGTGTGATCGAACAGGCTTTTTCGATCTTGCTGACGGTAAACCATCCGGGCGGGCGCTATCCCATCCACATCGGCGCGGGGCTGCTGGACCAGCTGGGCGAGCTGGTCAAGCCGTGGAGCAAAACCGGCGCAGTCGCCGTGGTTTCCAACCCCACCGTCGGCGCGCTGTACCGCGACCGTGTGCTCGACGCGCTGCGCGCGGCCGGGCTGTCGCCTTTTTCCTGCACCATGCCCGACGGCGAGCAATACAAAACACTGGACACATTGGCGTTTTTGTACGATCAAATGCTCGACGGCGGGCTGGATCGCAGCGGGGCAGTGCTGGCCCTGGGCGGCGGCGTCGTCTGCGACGTGGCCGGGTTCGCCGCGGCGACCTTTATGCGCGGCCTGCCGGTGATCCAGGCGCCGACGACGCTGCTGGCCATGGTCGATGCCAGCGTGGGCGGCAAGACGGCAGTCGACCGGCCGCAGGGCAAAAACCTGGTCGGTGCGTTCAAGCAGCCGGGCCTGGTGGTCATCGATCCCGACGTGCTGGGCACGTTGCCCGCCGGCGAGGTCGCCTCCGGGATGGCCGAGTTGATCAAACACGGTGTACTGGCCGACGAGGAGTTGTTTGAGGAGCTGGCCCACGAGCGCGTTTCGACAGGCTCAACGGGCCCGTGGGCGCGCTGGATTGCCCGCTCCTTGCAGGTGAAAATCGACGTGGTCGAGCAGGATCCCTTTGAGTGCGGCCTGCGCGCGACGCTCAACCTGGGGCACACCACCGCGCACGCGCTGGAGCAGTTGAGCGGCTTTACCCTGCGCCACGGCGAAGCGGTGAGCATCGGGATGGTGGCGGCGGCCCGGATCGCCGTCGCACTGGACAAGGCCGACCCTGTGCTGCCGGAGCAGATTGCCCGGGTGCTCCAGGCCCACGGCCTGCCGGTCGAGTGCCCGCCCTTCGACCCCGACGCGATCTGGGCAGCGATGCACCGCGACAAGAAAAAACAGGGCCAAACCCTGCGCTGGGTTCTGCCCCGGCGGATCGGCGAGGTCGAAATGGTTGACGGTGTGCCGCGCGAGGTGGTGCTGGCGGTGTTAGGGGGGGGGGACTGAATGCGCCAAAGGTGAAAAAAATTGCTTTTTTGCCATATT
>CAYRXM010000196.1:0-6628 GCA_964428175.1 uncultured Anaerolineae bacterium | reverse complement strand
GATAATGAGCGGTGACTGGAGTTCAGACGTGTGCTCTTCCGATCTTCACCGTTTTTGCGCCACCAGGCATAGAGGATGGCAACATCGGTGTTCAGGCTGAAATGGCGCACACCCAGGTCGAGGTAATAACGCGCCTGGTCCGGGCTGGCGATCTCGGCGCGGGGCGGCACACCCATACGGATCGCCGTCTCGAATACGCGCCTTTCCACCGCCTTGATCTCTGGCGCGCCGCGCTGCCCGGGCAATCCAACACTCATCGAATAGTCCGCCGGCCCCCACTGAATCATGTCGATGCCCGGCACTGACAAAATCTCCTCTAAATGTTCAACCGCGCCTTTTTTCTCGATCATGATCATCACCACCACGTCACGCAAGGCCTGCACATAGTCGGGCGTGCCGCCGTAGCCGGGGTAGGCAAAGCGCCGCGCCCCGACGCCGTGAAGGCCGCCGTCGGCGGGCGTTTCCGGGCGGGCCACCTTGAGGCAATGTTCCACGTCTTGCACCGAACGGCAGTCGGTAAACAGCACGCCCTGAAACCCCGCGCCGATGCCGCGCTGGGCCAAAAAACCGCACAGCTCGTAATCGACCTTGATGATGCTGCTCATGTTGTGTAATTCGACGGCGCGGCAGAAATTGTCCAGATCGTGCAGGTCAAACGCGCCATACTCGGCCAGAAACTCGACATAGTCATACATCCCGGTTTGCCCGACCAGTTCGACCAGGTCGGGCCAGGCCGACTGCAAGCGCGTGCTCAGGGTCGGCTTGGCGGAATTCAACAACTCGCGAAATTTGTTGGGCCTCATTTCGATCCTCCTTGTCAGTCAATATAAAGGTTCACTTTACCACAACCCACACGTTCGAGCAAATAGGGTTTGCCCCCACCGCCCAACGGTGTTAAAATGCGGCATCAGAAAAAACGCGAGGCAGCCCAATGAGCAACCGGATCGACCTGTCGATCATTATCGTCAACTGGAATGTGTGCGATCTGCTGTGCGCCTGCCTGGATTCGATCCTGGGCCAGGCCAGCCTGATGACGGCGCACACCTGGATGCTCGACGATGCGGGATACGCCATCGAAATCCTGGTCGTCGACTCGGCCTCGTCCGACGGCAGCGCGGCGACGGTGGAACGCGAGTTTCCGGCCGTGCGGCTGTGGGCCAGCGAGACCAACCTGGGCTACGCCGGCGGCAACAACCTGGGCCTGCGCCACAGCAGCGGGCGCTATGCGCTGCTGCTCAACCCCGACACCCTAGTTCGCCGTGGCGCGCTGCGCACCATGCTCGACTATATCGAGGATCACCCGCAGGTGGGCGTGCTTGGTCCGCGCCTGTATTACCCCGCCGGCGCGCCAACCAACGACACCCCCGGCGAAACCCAGTCCTCGCGCCGACGCTTTCCCACCATGGGCACGGCGCTGATCGAGAGCACCTTCCTGGAGCAGTGGTTTCCCCACCACCCCGCGCTCAAGCGCTACCGCGTCCTCGACCGGTCAGACGACGCCGTCTGCGAGGTCGATTGGGTCACTGGCGCGTGCCTGATGGTGCGCCGGGCCGCCATCGACCAGGTGGGCCTGATCGATGAGAACTATTTCATGTATTCGGAAGAGTTGGACTGGCAAAAGCGCATCCGCCAGGCCGGTTGGCGCGTCGTCTACCTGCCGCAGGCCGAGGTGATTCACTATGAAGGCAAGAGCAGTGAGCAGGTGGCCGCTTTTCGCGACATCCGCTTTCACAAGAGCAAGATTCTCTATTTCACCAGGCATCACGGCAAACGAAGCGGTGAACTGCTGCGGTATTGGCTGCTCTTTCATTTCCGCTACAAGTGGAGCGTCGAAGCGATCAAGTGGCTGCTGGGCCACAAGCGCGCCCTGCGGCAGCAGCGCATGCAAGTGTACAGGCAGGTGCTTCAAAGTCGCTTGCGACTTTGAGTCGCTTGCGACTAGGATGCAGTTATACTTTGGGGCGGCCGTTGGTCGAGTAGGTTCAAACTCAAAGAGTTTGAGCCGTATCGAGACCAGGCCGCATGTTTTGTACCGTCGCTTGGTCTCGATACGCCGAACCGAAAACCGGTTCGAGCCGCAAAGAACGCGGCGGCACTCGACCAGCGCGACTACCCGAGTGCCCCAAACTCTGCGTACACCCCTTGCGACTTGGGCGGTTGCCTCGCTCTTTATTCTATGCTATACTGAAATCGGGCTTTTCAGTCCCCTTTGCCGATCTTGCCCGCAGCACTGTCAAGGAGCTTTCGGTGAGCCACCAAATCGACCTGGAACGCAGAATCGCCAACCTGGAAAAGCTGATCCAGGTCACGCGCGCGCTGCGAGAGGCCTTTGATCTCGAAACGCTGCTCCACGAGATCATGAACATCATTGTCGAACTGGCTGACTGCGAAAAAAGTTCTATTTTGCTTCTCGACCGCAAAACCGGCGAACTGCGTTTTGCCTCGGCCAGCGGCACCCAATTCGACATGCTCAAAGACATCGTCGTTCCACGCCAGGGCAGCATCGCCGGCACAGTGGTCTCCACTGGCAAGCCCGTCGTCGTCAGCAATGCCCAGAACGATCCGCGTTTTTTCAGCGACGTCGACCAGCGCATCGATCAGGTCACGCAAACATTGATGGGCGTGCCGATGGAAATCGGCGGGCGGATCATCGGCGTGCTGGAAGCCCTGAACAAGCGCAGCGGACTGCCCTTTGACGACGAAGACGTCGAAACGCTGCTCATGTTTGCCCCCCAGGCCGCCGCCGCCATCGAGAACACGCGCATGATCGAAGAACAGCAGCAGCGTCTGGCCGACAACGAACTGATCCGCGAAGTCACCCTCACCCTGAGTCGCTTTATTGAGCGCAACCAGCTCCTCGACCAGCTCTCTCGCGTTCTGCAAGATGATCTGGGCGTCGACCGCTTTGCCGTGTGGGAACCCGACGTAGAAGGAGAAGGCCTGATCGTTTCGGTTGCCCAGGGCGTTGACCCAACTGAAAAACCGCCCCACCTGGCCGCGGACGACGAGAACCTGATCGGCCGGGTTACGCGGCGGCAAGACAGCCTGCTGGTACGCGACCTGCGCCAATCTCCCCAGCCCGGCGCGCTGGCCGCCGACACCCGCTCGCTGCTCGCCGTGCCCATGCTGTGCGGCGACGATATGGTCGGTGTGATCAGCGTCGAGAGCGCACAGCCCAACGAATTCAGCGAGCGCGAGGAACGCATCCTCTTTGAAATCGCCCTGCAAACGGCCATCGGCATCCGCCAGGCGGAGCTGTACGAAGCCAGCCTGCGCGCCAACCAGCTCAAGCAGGAATTCATCACCACCATGAGCCACGAACTGCGCACGCCAATGACCGTGGTGATCAGCTCGTGCGAAATGATTTACAAGGAAATGCTCGGCGCGATCAATGCCGCACAAAAAGAAACGCTCAAGATGGCGCTCGACCGGGCCAACCTCTTGCTGCGGCTGCTCAACGACGTGCTCGACTTTTCCAAGATCGCCTCTGGCGACCTCAAGCTGTACCCCTCGCTGGTCAACGTATTGGCGGCGATCCAGGCCGCCGTGCGCAAATATCAGAACTATGCTGACCGCAAACGGCAAACGATCACCATCCACCCGCTGCCCGACGAATGCCGGCACGTCCTGGCCGACGACAAGCGCGTGCGCCAGATATTGGAGCACCTCGTCGACAATGCGATCAAGTTCAGCCCCGACGAAGGCCCAATCGAGATTCGCACCGCCCTGCACCAGGACGACCCCGGCTATGTCTGCATCCAGGTCATCGATCAAGGCATCGGCATTCGCCCCGAAGACCAGGCGCTGATCTTTGAAGACTTTCGCCAGCTCGACAACTCGTTCACCCGCGAGTACGGCGGGGCCGGGATGGGCCTGTCCATCTCGAAACACCTCGTCGAACTGCAAGGTGGCATGATCTGGGTCGACAGCGAACTGGGCCGGGGCAGCACCTTTTCCTTTATCCTTCCCCGCGCGCAAGAGTCGACCGGCCAGACCATGCAGATGCCCATTCCCGATTGGGCGAAAAAAGAGCGAGATTCACGCTCAAGCGAAGCGTGAGCACATCCTCGTACCCGACTGCCGCATTGGCTGGCGAACAAGCAAACACCTGATTTCCTACTGGCAAACCCAAATTTGCAAGTTGCAAACCAAAATTTCGCACTATCAAATCCAAATTTGAAACTGGCAAATTCAAATCTCCCGGTTGCAAAGCAAAATTGCCAACCGGCAAAATTTTGTTTCGCACCCATCCATCGAGGAATCGGACTCGTGAGGGGAACGGCGTTGTGGAACATCGAGGCATCCCCCACCCCTCGAACAAAACAGAGGAGTCGGGCACGCCCACGTGCCCGGCCATGCGCCCGGTCTGAGGCACAGCACGTGCCCGGCGGTGCAGGACGTGGGCGTCCTGCACTCCTCAAATAAACCAAAATGATAAGGAGGTTTTCAACGATGAAACGTCTCTTGTCCGGCAACGAAGCAGTTGCCTATGGCGCCTGGGCCGCCGGCGTGCAGGTCGCCGCCGGCTATCCAGGCACTCCTTCCACAGAAATCCTCGAAACATTCGCCCCCCTGCCCGATGTCTATGCCGAGTGGTCGACCAACGAAAAGGTGGCCCTCGACGTGGCCATCGGCGCGGCCTATGCCGGGCGGCGCGCCCTCGTCACCATGAAACACGTCGGGCTGAACGTGGCCGCCGATTCCTTCTTTTACGTCTCGTTCACCGGCATGGAGGCCGGCCTGCTGGTGGTTGTCGCCGACGATCCCGCGCTGCACTCGTCGCAAAATGAGCAGGACACCCGCCGTTATGCCCGGTTCGCCCGCGTGCCCTGCCTCGATCCCGCCGACAGCCAGGAAGCGCACGACATGGCCATCGCCGGGCTGGAACTGAGCGAACAATTCGACACGCCGGTGCTGCTGCGGCTGACCACGCGCATCTCGCACTCGAGCACGGCGGTTGAAATTGGGACGAGAAACCGGGTTTTTGACAAAAACCCGGTTTCTGAGAAGAAATACCCGCGCAACCCGGCCAAATACGTGATGGTCCCCGCCCACGCCGCCAAACGCCACCCCCTGGTCGAAGAGCGCACCCAACGCATCGCCGAATGGGCCGAAACCTCGCCCTTGAACCGGGTCGAGATGGGCGATCGCACGCTGGGCATCGTCACCTGCGGCGTGGCCTACCAGTACGCGCGCGAGATTTTCCCCAACGCCTCTTTTCTCAAACTGGGCATGACCTGGCCGCTGCCATACAACTTGCTCCGAGAATTCTCGGAGCAAGTTGAGCGCTTGATCGTGATCGAAGAACTCGATCCGTGCCTGGAAGAAGAGATCAGGCTGATGGGCATCGACTGTGAGGGAAAAAGCATTTTCACGTTGTGCGGCGAATTTTCGCCCCACGTGGTGCGCGAGAGCGCAATGGGCGCCGGGCTGCTGCCGGCCAGCGAGGCGAAACCGACCGTGGCGGTGGACAAACCACCGCTGCCGCCCCGCCCGCCGATCCTCTGTCCTGGCTGCCCGCACAGACCGGTGTTTGTGGCCCTGCGCAAGCTCAAGCTGCCGGTCAACGGCGACATCGGCTGCTACACGCTGGGCCTGCTGCCGCCGCTGAACGCGCTGCACACCTGCGGCTGCATGGGCGCGGGCATCGGCGTGGCGCACGGCGCGGCTCAAGCCGGCGACGCAGAACGGCACGTCGCGGTGATCGGCGACAGCACCTTTTTCCACACCGGCATGCCGGCGCTGCTCAACGTGGCCTACAATCGCAGCAACGTCATTGTCAACATTATGGACAACCGCGTCACGGCGATGACCGGACACCAGCACAACCCCGGCACGGGCAAGACGCTGCAAGGGAGCGATACGCCCACGGTCGAATTTGAACCGCTGGTGCGGGCGCTGGGCATCGAGCATGTGACCACCGTCGATTCCTACCGCTATGCCGAGGTCGAAGCGGCGTTCAAGGCCGCGCTGGAGCGCGACGGCCCATCGGTGATCGTCACCCGGCGCGAGTGCGCGCTGCTGCCCCAGGCGCGGCGCAACTACCTGCCGCTGCGGGTGGACGCGACCAAGTGCGTCGCCTGCCATACCTGCCTGCGCACCGGCTGTCCGGCGCTGCGCAAAAGCACGACAGAAGTCTATGAAAAGACGGGCAAACCCAAATCGGACATCGACCCGCTGCTCTGTACCGGCTGCGAGCTGTGCGCCCAGGTCTGCCCGACCGGAGCGATCCTGTTTCGCTCGCAGATCAGCGCCGAAAAGGAGGGACAATAATGGACACGACCAACTTTATGCTCGTCGGTGTGGGTGGGCAAGGGACGCTGCTGGCCAGCAACGTTTTGGCCGAAGTGGGCCTGCGCGCGGGGTACGAGGTCAAAAAATCCGAGGTGCATGGCATGGCCCAGCGCGGCGGATCGGTGAGCAGCCACGTACGCTGGGGCAGATCGGTGCCCTCGCCGCTGATCGGCCAGGGCGAGGTAGACATCCTGGTTGCCTTTGAGCGGGTCGAGGCGGCGCGTTACGTCGATCTGCTGCGGCCGGGCGGCAAAATCCTGGTCAACGACCACGCCATCGTGCCCATGACCGTCACCGCTGGCGATGCCATCTATCCATCGAGCGACCAAATCAC
>CAYRXM010000195.1:0-6924 GCA_964428175.1 uncultured Anaerolineae bacterium | reverse complement strand
AGATCGCGATCACCCCGGCCGGCAAGCTGTGGGTCAAGGTCAAGGGACGGCCGCGGTTCGAGGAACTGCCCGACATCCACCCAGACGCCAACGAGGTGGAGCGGGTCATTGCCGCCCTCATCGGCCCGCAGGGACGGTCACTGAACGAAGCGACCCCTTCGGTGGACGCCAAGCTGCCCAAGACGCCGGCCAACCCCGGCGGCGGCAGGATCAAGGCCATTCACCCCGGCGTCGCGCCGGGCAAGGGCTACCCCTCGCTCAACATCCGACTCTTTGAGCAAAAGCCGGTGCTACCGGAGCAGCTCGTCGCCTGGGGCAGTATGAACGAAGAGATGGTCGCTTTGTTGCAGGAGTCCATCCGCCAGTACCTGCGCGTGTTCATCGTCGGCGGCACCGGCACCGGCAAGACGACGATTCTCTCGGCATTGACCAGCTACATTCCGGCGGCCGACCGCATCGTCAAGATCGAGGATCCGGAAGAGATCTTTATCGAGCATCCGCACGTCGTGGCCCTGGAAGCGCGGCCTGCGCCGCCGGGCAGCGAGGTGCCGCCCTACACGATCACCGATGGGGTCAACGACGCGATGCGTATGACGCCCGACTGGTTGGTTGTGGGCGAGGTGCGCACGGGAGATGCAGCGATGTCGCTCTTTCGCGCCCAGATGTCCGACCATCCCGGTCTGAGCACTTTTCATGCCGAGAGCCCACAGTCGGCCGTACACCGCCTGGCCGTGGTGATGCACTCGGACGTGAACGTGCGCGCCGAAGCGTGCAAGCAGCTCTTTGCCCAGGCGATCGACCTGGTGCTGCAGCTCGGATATGATCGCTTTGGCCGCCGGCGCACCACCGAGATCGCCCAGGTGGAGCGTGAGCTCAAGGGTGGCGACGTCCAGTTCACGACCCTGTTCAGGTTCGACGAGAACCGTTCCACCGAGACCCACCCGGTGTGGCAAAAGATGGGCGACCTGACGCGCAAGAGACGGTGAGGAGGCTGACGTGGATACATTGATCGATTTCCTGGCACAGTTGGACGTACCACCGGCGCTGGTCGCGGCACTGGCCGCATTCACGGTCAGCTACGTGCTGTACGAGTTCCTGGTCAAACGGCGCATCGCGGCGTCGCAGGCTGAAAAGCAGCTGCGTGGGTTCCTGACCGACGCAGCCGACCAAGAAACCGCAGCAGAACTGCCGGTCGATTCCTGGGCTTACAAGTTCCAGGTCGCTGGAGTTCGGATCAAGCCTGAACAGGCCAAGACCTACTTGTACGGTGGGTCGGGGCTGCTGGCTGCCGTCGCTTTCCTGGGGGCCAATGCCTTCGGCTTGCCTCCCATCCTGGCCCTGGGCCTGGGCGGATTCGCCGCCGTCGTGCCGGCCCTGTACCTGAACGGCAAGGTCAAGGCGCGGGCCAAACGGATGGAAAAGGAGCTGCCGATGGCCCTGCAGCGCGTGGCCACCAACATCCGCATCCACCCCGACGTAGCCGAAACCTTGCAGGCCGTTGCCGAGACGCTGGACGAGGACAGCCCGCTGGCCGCCGAACTGCGCCGCACGGCGCGCGACCTGCGCTCGCACGGGCGGCAGGCGCTGGACGAGTTCGAGGCCCGCGCCCAGTTGGTCTCGCCATCGCTGTCCGCCGTTGCCTTTCAGTTGGGGCGTTACGCAGAGCGCGGCAGCGGGGCCTTTGGCGAGGCATTCACCGCCGCAGCGGAGAACCTGCACAAGATCCTGGAGGGACGGAGCAAGGCCGAAGCCAAGTCGTCGGAGGCGATGGGCGCGATCAAGATCATCCCGGCCATGTTGGCCCTGGTGATGCTCTACTTTATGAACGACCCGACGATGAAAGCCACCTTCCAGATGCCACTGATGCAGGTCTTTCTGGCCGTTCTGGCCGGGTGGATGGGCCTGGGCTACTGGTTTATGAAGGGCATGATCGAGGACATTGGATAGATGAGCGAACCAACCCTTGTCGCAAGCCTATTGTGTGAAGATATTCTGCCTTCATCATTGATCGACGGGCGGATCACCCTCTACCGCGTGGTCTTTGACCTGGCCGCCGACCGCTTCCCGGCCCGCGCGCAGCGCCTCTTTGCAGTGAACCTGTGGCGCGGCGGGCACGGCGAGTACAGTGGGCGCGTGCAGATCGTCACGCCCGGCGGTCAGATTGCTGCCGAAGCGGAAAGTGTGTTCCAGGCACGGCCGGACGGCCACCACACCCAGATCGTCAGGTTCGACCACCTGGCCCTGCCCGAACCAGGCGAGTATGCTGTCGTCACCGCGCGCAGCGGGCAGATCGTGCAGACCTATACGATTGTCGTCGCCGACGTTGCCCAGAAAAAGGAGACCTGACCGTGGCCCTATTTGCCGCCTTCCTGGCCGCGCTGACCGTGGCCTATACGGTGTACCAATTGATCCCCATTCCGGCTTCCTACTGGGCCGAACGACTGGCGGAAACATTTGAAGAGAATGCGGACGAACCGCTTCCGGCCTGGCAGGCCGGGTTACTGCTCATCAGTCGGCCGTTAGGTCGCTTTGCGCCGGCGAATTGGGTCAAGGGCGTCCAAACCAAACTCTACTGGGCGCAGCTCCAGGGCGAGTGGAAAGGTTGGGAGCCGCTGACCTTCCTGGCCCTGTGCGTTGTCGCCGGCGTAGGTGGCTTTCTCGGCGGACTGGCCTTGCTTGGCGGCGAGATCGCGGCCATCGTCTGTGCAGGTGTCGCCTTTTATGTGCCGATCGTTCTGCTGAACAGCAAGTCGGGCAAGGCAGTCAAGTCGGTGCGCCGCGGCCTGCCCGAAGTGACCCAACTCCTGGCCACCGAGGTAGCGACAGGAAGTTCGCTGGAGCAGGCAATGGAACGGGTGGCGCGAGGCCGCAGCGCGCTCTCGCTCTGGTTCCGTGACTCGCTGCGCGTGTCGCGCGGGCGGACGCTCTTTTCTCCGGTGGGGACGGATGACGGGATGCTGCGCCAGCAAGCGAAAGCCAGCGGGATCAAGGAGCTGCATTCCCTGGCCGTGCAGTTGGATGCCATCTACCGGCAGGGCACGGGCGGCAAGGAACTGCTTTCCGCCCTGGCCATCGCCGGGGCGTCCGAGTATCTGGCCGAGGTAGACCGCCAGGCCGAAGCGCTGCCGACTAAACTGGTGATGCCCAGCACGGTCTTTTTCTTTATGCCCTTTACCATCGCCGTCATCCTGCCGGTGGCCCTGCCGCTGCTGGAGATGTTCAGCTAGATGGTGGGTGAGATGGAAATCGTCGTCAGCCTGGTATTCACATTCCTGGGGATGATCACAGCGAGTCGATCACTGTCGCTGACCGGCATCGGATTGAGTCTGTACAATTTTCTGGTGGCCTGGATGTATTTCAACCATCGTCCTGCCAAGAACACGGCGCGGTGGTGGGAAACGGCGCTGGCCGTCGGCGGCACGTTTCTGCCGCTCGTTGCTTTTCGCCCCGCCCCAATGGCAAGCGTCGAGGGTGTCCGGGAAGAGATCGGCATGCTGATCCAGCTTTTCGGTCTGATGGGTATGATCTGGAGCGTCTTTTCCCTGGGCACCGCCCTGGGCATTGTGCCTGCTGACCGTGGGCTGGTGACATCAGGCCCGTACCGCCACGTACGCCACCCGATGTACGCGTTCGAGATCGTCTTCTGTCTGGGCTACTGGCTGGCCAACCTGAGCTTGCCCAATGGGGCCGTCTGGCTGTTGCTGATCATCATCCAGGTCATCCGCGCCCTGCGCGAAGAGCGCACCATCGCAGGCTATGCAGAGTACACGGCACAGGTTCGTTGGCGATTTATACCGGGAGTTGTGTAGGTGAATGTCAGTTCGATTGTCGCGAGCGGCTTGCTCTCATTGCTCTGGATCGCCCTGGCCATCCAAGACATCCGCACGTGCAGGCTGGACAACGTAGGCACGCTGAGCGCATTTGCCCTGGCACTGGGCTTCCGGCTTGGAAGTAGCGGAGGTTGGCAGTACGGCATTTCGCTGCTGGCCTGCATCGTGCTCGCATTGGCCGTCTATTCTACCGGCCTGATCGGCGGCGGGGATGCCAAGCTGCTCCTCTCCGTCCTGGCCTGGCGGCCGGCGATGGAGACGGGGCTCGTCGCCCTGGTCTGTCTGGCCGTCATTGGCGGCGCGGCACTGATCTGGTCACGCCTCCGCCATCAAGAGGCCGCATCACGCCGCTACCCGTTGGGCAGCGCCATCTCTGCAGCCGGGCTGATCGTGCTGTGGGCATTGTGAGAAGAACATTGGCGGTAAAACGCAGGAGAAATTCAGAGTGAGGAAAACACAGACCCTTCGTATTCTGGTCGCCTCGCGTAACGAGGCGATCCCGGCAGCAATTGCTGCCCTTCAAACGGGCACGCTCCGCGCCCGCATCGAGCTGGTGGAAGCCGTCTCGACCGGGGTTGCCTACGCCGGCCTGGCCGGCTGCGCGCTGGCCATCGTCGACCGGGAAGACCTGATCCCTTCGCCGGGGATCGCTCCGGAGCTGTTCGGCCAGACATTGGCCCAATCAGGCATTCCGGTCGTCTCCGGCGCCGAGTTTGCCGCGAGCCCCTCCGCCTGGCTGGAACGGGCGACGGCGGCCAGCGGGCTGCTTGACGCCCTACCGCCCAAAGCGGTGATGCTGACCGGCTACGGAGGGGGCACGGGCAAGACCACACTGGCGCTCAACCTGGCCCGCTACGCCAGCGGGACGCTGCGCCTGCCGGTTGCCGTGCTCGAGGTCGCCTTCGGTGCAGGTTCCCTCCATGCTCTGACCGACCCGACCTTGCCGGACCTGTATGACGCGCTGACCCAGGGCAAGGAAATCGGCAAGTGGGAGGGCATATCCCTCCTGCCGATGAACTATGCCTCCGCACGCCTGCTGCTGAATCGCACGGAGGAGGCTCTCGATCTGGTCAGGCAAGTCGCCGGCGGACACGTCCTGACCGTCATCGACGCCGCCGGGGCAAACCCGTTCCAGCCCGTGTTCCAGCAGGCTGCCGGGCACGTCCTGGTCGTCGCCGATACGCGCCCGGACGCGATCGCCAATGCCAGGGTCATGCTCGACGATGCCGGCAAAACAAGCGCCGACATCGTGCTCAACAAAGTCAATGGGCTGGGCGACCAGATCGCGCTTTCGGCAATCTGGCGTTCCCTTGGAACGCACGCTGCCTGCAAGCTGCCCCACGTCAGCCGTCCCGATGAGGATTCGCGGCTGGCAGAAGGACTTTTGGAGATCATCTATCCCGGCTGGAAGCCCAAGAAGTAAATGACGGGCGCAGCCTGGAATACATTCCCAGTGGAAAGGAAACAGAAATAGACATGAGTGAAGTTGAAACAGGAACCGTCAGATGGTTCAACAACCGCAGAGGGTACGGCTTTATCGAGTGTGAGGATGGCGAAGACGTTTTCGTCCACCACTCGGCCATCCAGATGGAAGGTTACCGGACCCTGCGGGAAGGCCAACAGGTGCAGTTCACGGTGGAACAAGGCGTCAAAGGCCCTGAAGCGACCAACGTTGTCCCGGTCAGCTAGAACGGGCGAGTGAGAGAGATGAAGAGACAGAGCAAGTGGTTCCTGATCGTCGGCCTGCTCTCGCTGCTGGCCGCCCTCGGCGGCGGGTTGTACGCCTACCGCTTTTACGACGCGCTGGTCACCACGGCCACGGCCATCACCGTCTCCGGGCCGGTGCCACCCTACACGGCGCTCACCGCCGAAATGCTGGTCGAGCGCGACGTACCGCGCGGCATCCTGCAAGAGCCGATCTATACATCGGTCGATCAGTTGGCCGGTCGGGTGACGACGGTGGCCTTGCAGCCGGGCCAGTTGATCTATCATCATCAGGCCGTTTCGCCTGCTGCGTTCCGCTACACCGACGACCCGGCGCTGGAGGTGGTTTCCTTCCCGGTGGACCCGGAACGGGCTGTGGGCGGGCAGGTGCAGATCGGCCATCGGGTCAACGTGTACCGCGTGCACAAGACGAACAGCACAAACCAGGTCCCCTACCTGCCGGCAACCGGCGAAACTGTCGTTGTGCCGGTAGGTGAAGATGGCGCACAGGCTGAACTGCTGGCTCAAGGCATCCCCGTGGTCGACGTGCGCGCCAAGCAAGGCGAACCGGCCAACCGCACTGTTGCCTCCTCCCAGATCGAGCAGTCGGCGCGACCCGAAACGAGTAAACCATTGCAGATCCTGACCGTGGCCGTCGATCCCGACACGGCACGCAGCCTGGTCGAGCTGGCCGTCGAGAGCGAGTACGAGATCTGGGTCTCGTTGTCACCGCTGTCCATCCCGGAGGAACAAGTCGATGGAGAGTAACGGCTGGCTGCACCTGCTCCCGCAGGTGGAGACGGCGATCGTCGAGCAAGGGATCGCCGTCCCCGGCTGGCGCGCCGGCGAAGCGGAGCGACGCCGTTTCCAGGACAGCCTGGCCCGCCTGTTGGCCGAAGGGCGACTGGTGTCCGACGACGCGCTTGTCGTCGAAGCGGCCGGCGTCCTGGCCCGGGCCAGCACCGGCCTCGGTGTGCTGCAAGAGATCGCCGCCCAGCGCGGCGTGGAGGAAGTGATCGTCCGCCGCGGTCGGGTGCAGATCGAGCGCAACGGCGTGGTCGAGGACCTGGGCACGTTGGCCGACGATGCCTATTTCGAACGCCTGGCCCGCCGAGTGGCCGATCTGGGTGGCCGGGCCATGAAGGCCGACCGGCCCTTCGTCCTGGTCGACCTGCCCAATGGGTCACGCTTCACGGCCATGATCCCACCGCTCAGCGTCGAGGGCACGGCGATCAACGTCCGCGTCTTCCGGCAAGAGGCGATGTCGCTGCAGGCCCTGGCGCAGAACGGAACGTTCAACCAACCTGATGCATCGGACCAAGAACGCAAATCTCCCGACAGCTTTGGCGGAGACCTGCCCGAGATCGCCCGTTACCTGGCCTGGACGGTG
>CAYRXM010000194.1:0-6972 GCA_964428175.1 uncultured Anaerolineae bacterium | reverse complement strand
GGCGGAGAATCGCGATGGCGGAACAGCAGCTTATCCAGCGGGAAAATCAGCACGGTCAGGCCGATCAGAAAAACCAGTGCAACACCCGTCGCAAACACCTGCCGGATCAGCGTGCCCAAAACGGTTCCGACAACCTTGAGGCCCATCGATGTCTGGACGGTAAAACCAGCCCAGGCCATCTGCGCGCGCATCCGCGCCGCCTCAAGCCAGGCGACGAAAGCGGGATAGATCAAGAACCCGGCCAGGACGAGGACGATCAGCAGCACAAAGACAAACTGCGCCTTGCCTGAAGCCGTGCCGTTGAATTCCGACCGCGAATAGGGCCGGTATTCGTCGCCGCTCTGCCGCTTGCGCGCCTGCGTGACCAGCGCGCGCCAGCGCTCGCGCGTCCTGACATCCAGGGCATCGAAACCGGTAATCGAGACCGGCACATACGGATCGCCGTTTTGCTCGGCCGCCTCGCGAGCGCGACCAACGTCCCCCACGTCTGCCCCCTCAAGAACACCGGCAAGAACGGACAACTGCCCGGATTCCCGAAAAGCGCCCATCAGCGTGACGCCGTCCGCGCCGACCTTGAACCAGCGTGCAAACAACTCCTTGATCTCTGAAACGCCAATCACATCCTGGTCGGGTTTGGCCTGAATGACCCACAAGCAATAGTCTGACCCCATCGCCGGAAGCTGATCGACCAAGTGGCCCAGCCTGTTCTGAGCCGACTGCGCCTGCTTGAGCGCGCCCATCGCCTGGATGACCAGATTGCGCAGCCGGCCGCGGCTTTCAAAATAACGGAGCAGACCGGCGGCCGGTTTGGCAGCCGAAAACACGTCAAAATCGGCGCCCAGATCGAAAGCGATGTTTTTGAGCTGCGCCGGATCGATGCCTTGCAATATCTGCTCCAGCTCACCGCCGCCCAATCCCCTTCTTGCCATTTCCAGACCCTCTCAAATCGTAAATGGACCACATCACGCATTTGTCGTCTCCAATTATAACATTGCCCCCACAATCTGACAATCGCTCCGCATCGAAGCTTGTCACTCCACGCAAAGCAGGGTATAATGTATCTACCAGCCTTTGATTGTTTACGCAATCCAGAGTACAAAATCGCGGCTGCGCCGAGAAACAATCACCAGCATCCACACATCCGAGGCATTCCACAAAGGGGGGCATATGACGACACTCGATCCCAGGTTCGAAACCATGCAGGTTGGCGAGACGCGCGTGCGCGTGCGCAGCACACCCACCCTGGACGGCGAACATGCCGGCTGGCTTGCGCCGGGCAGTTCGATCATCGTCGAGTCCGATTCGCGCACCGAGGCCGGTGGCTATATATGGTGGAAACACGAGACCGGCTGGAGCACCGAATGCGCCCTCGACGGCAGTGAGGTGTACCTGCACCCGCTGCCCTGCACAGACAGCGCGCCGGCGATCAGCAAGGGCGTCGCCAAAGCAGCCCCAGCACTGCCTCCAGCGCCGCCGACCGCTTCTCGCCTGTTCGAGGTGGGCAGCGCGCGCGTGCGTGTGCGCGACAGGCCCGGCCTGGACGGCGCATCGATCGGTTGGCTGGACCCCGAACAAATCGTCAGCGTTCAGGTCGACTCGCGCACCGAGGCCGATGGCTATGTGTGGTGGAAGCACGACGCCGGCTGGAGCGCTGAAAAAGCCAGCGGCAGCGGCGCGATCTTTTTATACGAGCCGGGCAGCGCGCCGTACAGACTGGTCAGCAGGCAGCCTGGCGTATCTGCGCCAACCGGCATCGATATGATGAGCGACGGACTGCCCAACCCCAACACGCTGCCCTTTCGCGACCGCCTGTTTCAACACCTGCCCGTCGCGTTGGAGCAGACCCTGTTCTGGCAGTATTACGGCAACAATGTCTTTGCCTACAACCTGTGGAAAAACGGCGCAACGTGGTACAAATACGCACAAGGGCTGCATGCCGGATTGGATTTCGGCAACTCGAGCGCCAAAGGCGTCCCCATCTATGCCGGCGTCAGCGGCGTATTTGAGAGCCACCGCACCCAGGCCTACAAGCCGAACGACCTGCGCGTCCAGGTCGGCCCCTATGTCATCATCTATGGCCACGTTGCCAACCCGCGCGTCTTTCAGAAAGGCCAGCCGATCTCGCCCGATACCGTGATGGGCGAAATCGAGATTGGCTATGCCAATGCCGCCGAGCACCTGCACCTCGAAGTGCGCCTCGAAGGCAAATGGATCGTCAACCCGCTGCTGCTGATGCCCACCGAAATGCGCCAGGCCATCGTCGAGAAATTTCCGCCCAGCCCCAGGTATTTCTACCAGGATGGCGGCTGGAACAAATGGCTTACCCCGCTCGACCAGCCGGTGATCACCCTGGCCGGTAGCCTGATCGGCCCGCACGCTTGACCCCATCCTGCCACAACACGACGCCCCTATCTGCACGGTTCAGGGGCGTCGTTTGTTGTCCCTCGCACCTCCTCAATTTGACAAATTATCGTTTAAAAGATATAATCGGTACAATCTATACAACCTTTTTGGCGCGCCTGGCGCGCAGGAGCAAGCGTGAGCAGCCTGGATGCGTTTTCCATCCTTCAATACCTGAACGACGAAGGGGCCAAGGGCAGCGAAGAACCGGTCAAGCTGCCCCCATTGGGAGACCTGGCGAAAAAATTGGGCGTCAGCCGGGGCAAGCTGCGCGAAGACCTGATCACCGCCCAGGCATACGGGTTGGTCGAGATGCGCCCCGGCGACGGTACCTACATCCAGCCGTTTGACTTTTACACCGCCATCCGTCCGGCGGTGCTGTACAGCATTGCCTGCGACAAGCGCAATTTCGACCGCTTTTATCGCGTCCGCGCCCAGCTCGAACTGGCTTTTTGGGAACAGGCCGTTTCCCTGCTGGAGCAATCGGACATTGACGCGCTCGAACAAATACTGGCCCGCGCCGAACAAAGGCTGTCGGGCACGCCGATTGAAATTCCGCACCGCGAGCATCGCGATCTGCACCTGCGCGTCTTTGACCGGCTCGACAACCCATTCGTACTCGGACTGCTCGAAGCCTACTGGGACGCCTACGAAGCGGTCGAACTGCACCGTTATTTTGACCTCAGCTATTATGAAGAGATGTGGTCGAGCCACCGCCAAATCGTCGAGGCGCTCCAGGCGCGCGACCACGCGCGCGGGCGCGCCATCCTGATGGAGCACTTTCGCATCCTGGAATATCGCCTCCAGCAGGGCGAAGCCTGACAGGCGCGTTTCTTGGCCCAACGGTCCTTGTGAAAGGAGAATAGCCGAGCTTTCGGCCCGACCAACTAGACACCTTGTCGACGTTCACGCCGCAGTGAGTTGCGATTGAAAAAATCGCCACCCTGCGGCGTTTTGTGTTCTATCCCACCAATCGGGCCGGACGGCTGAACAAACATGCCGCTCAGTTTACTGACCTCGGAATTTATCATCGAACGCGACGACAGCCGCTGTATTGCCTGCCAGGTCTGCGTGCGGCAGTGCGCCAACGACGTACACCAGTACGATCCCGACGACGACTGGGTGTACAGCGAGGAGCGGCGCTGCGTGGGCTGCCATCGCTGCGCCACGCTCTGCCCCACCCACGCGCTGACCATCCGCCGCACGCCGCTGGAATTCCGCCAGAACGCCAACTGGACCGCCGCGCGGCTCAACAGCATCTACAAGCAGGCCGAAACCGGCGGCATCCTGCTGACCGGCATGGGCTGCGATCAGCCGCAACGCATCTATTTCGACCACCTGCTGCTCAACGCCTCGCAAGTGACCAACCCTTCCATCGATCCGCTGCGCGAGCCGATGGAACTGCGCACCTACATCGGCCGCAAGCCGGACCGGGTCGAGCTGCAGATGGGTGCAGACGGCAAAATCGGGTTGGAAACCCACATCGGGCCGCAGTTGGTGCTCGACACGCCGATCATGTTCTCGGCCATGTCTTTTGGTTCGATCAGCTATAATGCCTGCCTGTCGCTGGCCCGGGCGGCCCAGGAAAGCGGCATTTTGTACAACACCGGCGAGGGCGGCCTGCACGCCAGCCTGTACCCCTATGGGCCGTGGACGATTGCCCAGGTCGCTTCCGGGCGCTTTGGCGTCCACCCCGAATACCTCGACGCCGCTGCCGCGCTGGAAATCAAGATCGGGCAAGGGGCCAAGCCAGGCATTGGCGGACACCTGCCCGGCGAAAAGGTCTCCGCCGAGGTGTCACGCACGCGCATGATCCCGCAGGGCACCGACGCGCTCTCGCCCGCGCCGCACCACGACATCTATTCCATCGAAGACCTGCGCCAATTGATTTACGCGCTCAAAGAGGCCACCGATTACAAAAAACCGGTCGGGGTCAAAGTGGCTGCCGTACACAACATTGCGCCGATCGCCAGCGGCATCGCCCGCGCCGGCGCCGATTACATCGCCATCGACGGGCTGCGCGGCGGCACCGGCGCTGCGCCGACGATCATCCGCAACAACGTCGGCATTCCCATCGAAACTGCCATCGCCGCCGTCGACCGACGACTGCGCGAGGAAGGCATCCGCAACCAGGTTTCGCTGATCGCCGCCGGGTCGATCCGCAACAGCGGCGACGTGGTCAAGATCATCGCCCTCGGCGCCGACGCGGTGTATATTGCCACCGGCGCGCTGGTCGCCCTGGGCTGCCACCTGTGCCAGAAATGCTACACCGGCAAGTGCAACTGGGGCATCGCCACCCAGGACCCCTACCTGACCAAACGCCTCAACCCCAACATCGGCGCGCGGCATCTGAGCAACCTGGTACGCGCCTGGTCGCTGGAGATCAAGGAAATGCTCGGCGGGATGGGCATCAATGCCATCGAGAGCCTGCGCGGCAACCGCGATCACCTGCGCGGCGTCGGCCTCAGCCAGGTCGAACTGGACGCGCTGGGGATCAAGTCGGCGGGGCAGGCGTAAGCCGGGCGGTTGGGTGGTTAGGTAGTTGGGTGGGCTGCTTGGGGCCACACTCTGCGCCTATTGTAGCTGTTCCATTGAGAGCATGACGCAGAGCGTCCGGGCAGCATTTCCACGCAAGAGCGTGGAAACGAGGTGACTGGAGATAAAGGATATAACTTGAAACGCATCTATGTAAACGAAGAATACTGCATCGGCTGCCGGTTGTGCGAGATTCACTGCCTGACCGCTCACTCGACATCCAGAAAAATCATCAAGGCCTACAAAGAAGAAGCCCCGCGCGCACTCTCGCGCCTGCTGGTCGAGGAAGAAGGGCCGCTCTCGTTTGCCATGCAGTGCCGTCACTGCGCCGAAGCCAGCTGCGTCGAAGCCTGCATCACCGGCGCGATGCACCGCGACGAAACGACGGGGGCCGTGCTCTGCGACGAGGATCGCTGCGTGGGCTGCTGGACCTGCATCATGGTCTGCCCATACGGCGCGATCAAGCGCAACCTGGTCGGCAGCAAGGCCGCCTCCAAGTGCGATCTGTGCTACGGCAACGCGACCCCCGCCTGCGCCGCGCACTGCCCTAACGAGGCACTGGTGTACGAAGAAGAAGCCGAGTTCAAGCAGCGGGTCTCGGTCAAAGAAATGTTCAGGTAGGTTGGGTCGAGGCACGAGACCCGACTTGCTGTTGAGGGAGATCAAGTGAGCATCAAATACGTCATCATTGGCAACTCGGCCGCCGCGATTGGGGCGGTGGAAGCGATTCGCACATACGATCCGGACAACCCCATCACCATCGTCGCCGACGAGCCGCACCCCGCCTACTCGCGTCCGTTGATCTCTTACCTGCTCGGCGGGCTGGTCGATGAAGGCCGCATGCTGTACCGGCCAACCGATTTTTACCACAAAAACAAGGTCCACACGATGCTTGGCGTTCAGGTCGTCGGCGTCGACACGCCGGCCAACCGGCTGCTGCTCCAGGGCGGCGGCGCGCTGGAATACGACCAACTGCTGATCGCCAGCGGCGGCAAGCCGTTTGTGCCGCCGGTCAAGGGCGCCGACCTGGAAGGCACGTTCACCTTTACCACCTGGCACGATGCGCGGCGCATCGAGCGCTACATCGAGGCGCAGCGGGTCGAATCTGCCGTCGTCATCGGCGGCGGGCTGATTGGTCTGAAAACGGTCGAGGCGCTGCTGGCGCGAAAAATCAAGATCACGGTGATCGAGTTGGCCGAGCGCATCCTGAGCACCATTTTCGACCCCACCGCTTCACAGCTTGCCGAGGCGATCTTGCGCCGCGAAGGGGTGCAGATCCGCGCCGGCACCACCGTGCAAGAGATCGTCGGTCGCGGCAGCCGCGTTGACCACGTCATCTTGCGCGACGGCGAGCGGATCGACTGCGACTTGCTCGTTTTCGCCATCGGTGTGCGGCCCAACACCGGATTTATCCCACCCGATTCGGGAATCCGCATCGAGCGCGGCATCTGCGTCGACCGGCACATGCGCACCACCGTGCCCAACATCTATGCCGCCGGCGACTGCGTGGAGGCCTACGACATGCTCGTCGACGCCGACCGCGTGCTCGCCATCTGGCCGCTGGCCTACCGCCAGGGCGCTGTCGCCGGAGCCAACATGGCCGGGCAAGATCGCCCCTACGACGGCGGCCCGCCCATGAACGCCATCGGCGTGTGCGATGTGCCCACCATCTCGGTGGGCATTACCAGCCCACCCGCCGACGATCCGGCTTACGAAGTGATGGAGCGCTACGACCGCCACTCGCTGACCTACAAGAAACTGGTCCTGCGCGGCAGCCACTTGGTCGGTGCGATGTTTATCGGCGAGATCGACCGCGCCGGCATCTATACCGGTTTGATCCGCGACCGCGTCGACGTGACCCCGTTCAAGAGCCACCTGATGTCCGGCAATTTCGGGCTGATCTCGCTGCCCAAAGACTATCGCAAGCACTTGGTCGTGGGCGAAGGGATTGAAGTATAAAGGAAACAAGGAATACCCTTCCCTCTATAGTTTCCGCTAACTTGGCGCGGTATAGGGCCAAGTTCAGCTATGGGTAAA
>CAYRXM010000193.1:0-7022 GCA_964428175.1 uncultured Anaerolineae bacterium | reverse complement strand
TGGGGGGAGCGGATCGACGTCCCGGTCATTGCCCACCAACCCGGCGCCGATCCAGGAGCCGTCGTCTACGATTCGATCCGCGCCAGCCAAAGCCGCAAAGCCGATCTGCTCATCGTCGATACGGCCGGCCGGCTTCACACCAAATATAACCTTATGGAAGAATTGCGCAAGCTTCATGGCGTCGCCCAGAAACGCGTGCATGCGGCACCCCACGAGACACTGCTCGTACTCGACGCCACCACGGGACAGAATGCTCTGTCCCAGGCACGGCATTTCAAAGATGCAGTGAACGTCACCGGCGTGATCGTCGCCAAACTGGACGGAACCGCCAAGGGCGGCGTCGTGTTTGCCATTGCCCACGAGTTGGGCGTACCGGTGCGCTTTGTGGGCACCGGGGAGACGATGGATGACCTGGCCGAGTTTGACCCCGAGGCGTTCGTAGAAGGACTATTCGAATAGAGGTGAAAAGATGGATGAGGCACAGAGCAGGCTGACAGGATTGTACGAACGGATTCAAGAAATTCGGGGGCGTCTTTGACCTAGCCAACAAGGAACAGCAACTTGCCGAGATGGAGCGGGAGGCAGCGTCGCCCGACTTTTGGAACGACTCCATGACGGCGCAGAAGGCCATGCAGGACCTTTCCAACCTTCGCACCGAAATCGAACAGTGGCAGGTGTTGCAGACCCGGATTTCCGATGCTCTGGAACTCTCCGAGTTGGCCGCAGCCGATGAAGACGAATCGCTTACGGCTGAACTCGAAAAGGAAACCACCCTCCTCGAAGCCGCAATGGACCGGTACGAATTCGAACTCAGCCTGTCCGGCCCCTACGATCGCGGACCGGCCATTTTAGCGCTGCACGCCGGGGCGGGCGGTACCGACTCTCAGGACTTTGTCGAAATCCTGATGCGTATGTACCTGCGCTGGGCCGAAAGGCAGGGCTATCGAACCGAAATTCTGGACTCGTTGCGGGGCAATGAGGCCGGCTACAAAAGTGTGACCATCAGCGTGCAGGGACCCTACGCCTACGGCTATCTGGCTGCCGAGCGAGGCGTGCACCGCCTGGTTCGTCTGTCCCCCTTTGACGAGGCTCACCGTCGCCACACCTCTTTTGTCCTGGTGGAAGCCATGCCCGAAATCCCGGACGACATCGAAATCGACCTCCGCGACGAAGACCTCCGGATTGACGTCTTTAAAGCATCGGGAGCGGGGGGGCAGCACGTCCAGAAAAACTCGACGGCGGTGCGCATCACCCACTTGCCGACAGGTATTGTGGTTTCCTGTCAAAATGAGCGTTCGCAGACTCAAAACAAAGACGTGGCCTTTAAAATCCTCCGCGGCAAACTGTATGACATGGAACAGCAAAAGCTGACCGAGGAACAGGCAGCGCTCAAAGGCGACCATATTTCTGCGGGGTGGGGAAACCAGATTCGTTCCTACGTGTTGCACCCCTATCACATGGTCAAAGATCTGCGGACGGGACATGAAACCGGTAACACGGCCGCCGTGCTGGACGGCGATATTCAAGGGTTTATCGAGGCCTATCTACAATTCACTATCGGAGAATAGCACCCTTGCCAAAACAAGAGGGCGACCGCGTTGGATATCGAAACCGAGTCGCCCTCTTTCCGTGAATTGCCGCTGGGCAAACGCCAACCCTAACCTGCGATTTGACAACGTTTTCATAATGGATATAATGTTAGCTTGCGTATTTGAACGGGAGTGGATACCATTAATAGCAAGAGGCTACTGGAGCGGTTTGAGGCGCATCTTTCTAGCTCGGCTCTCGCGCCAGCGACTGTAGTCAACTACGTTGCTGACCTGAGGGCATTCCTGCGATGGGGCGAGGGAACAAATCAAGCAGACCGTTCGCCTTTGCAATTGGGGTGCGATGACATCCAACGGTATTGCTCCTTTCTTTCAGAGGAAAAGAACCACGCGCCGGCTACGGTCAACCGCCGGATCCAGACGTTGCGAAAATTCTATAGCTATGCATTATCAGAAGGATGGGTTTCCACCAATCCGGCAGAGAATGTGTGCCTGTTGGACGAAAACGCATCACAACGGTCCCGTAATCTGACGGAGCAAGACATTTCTCGGTTGCTTGACTGTGTGCAAAAGGCGCGACCTCGCTGGGGAGAACGAGATGGGGCCATCCTCCATGTGTTCTTGGGAACAGGACTCAAGCTCAGCGAGTTGACCGATTTGCGCGTGTCCGATGTGCATCTGGATGGCGCGCAACCCTGCCTCAATGTAGGCGGCGACGCAGAGCTTTCGGGGCGCACGATCCCCCTAGACGACCAAGCCTTTGGCGCACTGCGCCGATACCTACCGATCCGACGTGCAGCTCCGGGTGTGGACCATCTCTTTGTCAATCGAGATGGGAATCCGTTGTCAACACGCTCAGTACAGAGATTGCTCCGGTACTATGCTCAAGAAGCACACCTGGAAGGTTTAACGACCCAAGCCCTGCGATACACCTATGCTCGCAGGGTATTCAGCGATTGTGGAGACCTTGAAAATGTGACTGATTTGTTGGGGCATCGCCACACCGCAACTACCATCCGCTACCTGCGCCCTACCGAGGACGAGCTCAAAAGTACGTAAACGTTTGCGATAAAGCCCGTGCTTCGTCGCCAGATCGACCCTAGTGTGATTGGAGGGAATAACTTGAGTCTCAAAGATTTCAAGGCCCTACGGCTCAGCCTGGCTTCGCCAGAACAGATCAAGTCCTGGTCCTATGGCGAGGTTACCAAACCGGAAACCATCAACTACCGGCGCCTGCGCCCGGAGCGTGATGGCCTGTTTTGTGAAGCCATCTTTGGTCCGACCAAAGACTGGCAGTGCGCCTGCGGCAAGTACAAGCACATCCGATTCCGCGGCGTGACCTGCGAACGGTGTGGCGTCGAAGTCACTCGCTCTTCGGTGCGGCGCGAGCGGATGGGCCACATCGAACTGGCCGCACCTGTAGCCCACATCTGGTACACCCGCCGCGTGCCGAGCTACCTTGGCCTGCTATTGGATGTCTCGCGGCGAAACATGGACCGGGTCCTATACTTTGCCCAATACGTCATCTGCTCGGTCGAAGAGGAAGCTCGCAGTAAAGCGCTGCGACGCCTGGACGATGAACTGGTCCGCGAACGGACGCGCCTCGAACGATCGAGTCAGGAGAAAATCTCCGAGATCGAGATGCGTCTGCAAGAAGCGTTGGAAAACCTCCAACAACGCCGCATCAACCGGGAAGAAGAGCTGGAGGAAAAGGGCGCCAACCTTACTGATGCAGTCACTAACGAGGTCCGCAGCATCCAGGCCCAGATGGAAGCGCTTCTGGACAAAGCGGCCTCCGAAGACTTGACGCTCAGCTTTCACAACGAGCCGCTCGTGCAAAAGGGCGAGACCATCACTCGCGCTCACCTATCCCGTCCCCAAGAAGTGGCTGCACGCCGCCTGGATGAGATTTTGGACGAGATCCGGCAGGAAACCGAGGATATCGGGCTCCTGATCTCTGCCGAAGGCGACCAACTGCGCCATGAGGCTGGACAGGTCACCGAGATCCTCAACGAGCGCTTGGTGCAGCAGTTAGCTGCGCTGGAAGCGGACGCCGAAGAAAAGAAGGACGAGCTTCGGGGCCTGAAGATCATGACCTTCTTGACCGAAAGCCGCTACCACGACTTGAACGAGCGGTGGGGACAGGTCTTTCACGCCGCCATGGGCGCCGAGGCCTTTTATCAGATCTGCAAGCAGGTGGACCTTGATGCCCTGAGCAAGGAACTGCGCGCCACCATGCGCACCACTCGCTCCAAACAACTCAAGAAAAAGGCCACCAAACGGCTGAGCGTCGTGGAGGCCTTGCGCAAGAGTTCCAACCGACCCGAATGGATGATCCTGACCATCCTGCCCGTGATCCCGCCCGAAATGCGCCCGATGATCCAGTTGGACGGCGGTCGTTTTGCCACGTCGGACCTCAACGACCTCTATCGTCGCGTGGTGAACCGCAACAACCGGCTCAAACGGCTGCTGGAATTGGGCGCGCCGGACGTGATCGTGCGCAACGAAAAGCGCATGCTGCAAGAGGCCGTCGATTCTCTCATCGACAACAGCCGGCGGGGCAAAGCCGTTTCAGCCCGGGGACGTCGCCCCCTGAAATCGCTATCCGACATGCTCAAGGGGAAACAGGGGCGCTTCCGCCGCAACCTGCTGGGCAAGCGCGTGGACTATTCGGGGCGGTCGGTCATTGTGATCGGCCCCGACTTGGCGCTGCACCAATGCGGCCTGCCCAAAAGCATGGCCTTGGAGCTCTTTCAACCCTTTGTCATCAATCGGCTGGTCGAATACAACTATGCCATCAACGTCAAGGGCGCCAAGCGCATCATCGAACAGCAAAAACCCGAGGTCTGGGAAGTCCTGGAAGAAGTCATCCACGACCGGCCGGTCCTGTTGAACCGCGCCCCCACCCTGCACCGTCTGGGTATTCAGGCCTTTGAGCCGGTGCTCGTGGACGGCGATGCCATCCAGATCCACCCGTTGGTGTGCGCTGCTTTCAATGCCGACTTTGACGGCGACCAAATGGCCGTTCACGTTCCCCTTTCCAAGAAGGCAGTGGCCGAGGCGCGGGAATTGATGCTCGCCTCGCGCAATCTGCTTAAACCGGCCAGCGGCGAGCCCATCGTGGGCCCCGCCAAGGACATGGTCTTGGGCTGTTACTACCTGACCATGGAGAGAGAACAACCGGCTGACCATCCCCCGGTCTTTGCGGATATGGACGAGGTTCGGCTGGCCCAAGACCTGGGCAAGGTGACCCTGCACACGCCGATCCGGCTGCGTTACGGAAGCTGGATCGACCACATGTCCCTGGACTATCTGGACGTGAGCGAAGAAGTGCAAGAGGCCCTTTTGGCAGCTTCGATAGCCGATTGTGGCCATCTTATCGAGTCGCTGGACAAGGGCAATTTGCAGACCATCACCGGCCTGGACCAGGACGACGAACTCGAGATCCGCGACATGCTCTACGCGGTCGGCTATCGAGCTGAGGATCGGAGCAAAACACCCTACATCGACACGACGGTTGGGCGCGTCCTCTTTAACCTGAGCCTGCCGCCCCAACTGCGCTTTGTAAACGACGCCATGGATCGAGGCAAGCTGCAAGATCTGGTGGGCGAGTGCTACCACCGCCTCGGCGGAGACGCCACGGCCAAGCTGGTAGACGATATCAAATCCACCGGCTTTCGCTACGCCACCAAATCGGGTATCAGCATCGCCGTCAGCGACATTACCGTACCGTTGGAAAAAGAGGGAATCATCCGACTCACTTCAGACGAGGTCAAGCAGGTGGAACAACAGTACCGGCGCGGCCTCATCACAGAGGATGAACAGTACATGCGCACCGTCGAGCTTTGGACAAAGGCCACCGACGACATCACCTCTGCTGTGGCCGACCATCTCGATCCCAGTGGCCCCATTCGCGTCATGGCGGTTTCCGGCGCCACCAAGGGTGGATTCACACCCATTCGCCAGTTGGCCGGCATGCGCGGCTTGATGGCCGATCCAACAGGCCGCATTATTGCCCTGCCGATCCGTTCCAACTTTCGCGAGGGCCTCACGGCCCTGGAATACTTTATCTCGACCCACGGCGCGCGCAAGGGTCTGGCCGATACCGCTCTGCGAACGGCCGATGCCGGCTATCTGACGCGACGTCTGGTCGACGTCGCCCAGGATGTGATCATCGACGCTGAGGATTGCGGTACAAAAGCCGGAATCTATATATCTATCGAAGAAACCAAGCAGATGCAGCAAACGATGGCGGAACGGATTCTGGGCCGCGTGGCCAATGCGCCGATCGTCCATCCTCAGACCGGCGAGATCATTGTCGCCCGCGGGGAAATGATCGACGAAGAGGCCGCCGAACTTGTCCAGTCACTAGGCATCGACAACGTCTTGGTGCGGTCCCCCCTCACCTGCGCGCTGCGGCACGGCATGTGCGCCGCCTGCTACGGCCGCGACCTGGCACGCGGAGGCACCGTACAAGTGGGCGAGGCGGTGGGCATCATCGCCGCCCAGTCCATCGGCGAGCCCGGCACCCAGCTTACCCTGCGAACCTTCCACACCGGCGGTGTGGCGGGCGCATCCGACATCACCCATGGCTTGCCCCGCGTCCAAGAGCTGTTCGAAGCTCGCATCCCCAAGGGCGAAGCCACCATCTCGGACATCGACGGCCGGCTCGAATTGCACACCACCGACGGTGTGCGCGTGCTCAAAGTGGTCAACAGCGAAGTCTTTACCGACGAACATCCCATCCCCAAGAACTACCGGCTCCTGGTCGAAGATGAGCAGTCGGTATCGGAGGGGGACATCATCGCCCAGTATGGCGACAAGACCATCGTCGCCGAAAACCAGGGGCGGGTGTTCATCGAATCGTCGGCCGTGCTGGTGCAAACCAAAGACGCGCCCTACCCTGTGGAACATCCCATCCCGGCCAACTATCGGGCCATCGTGGAAACTGGACAGCAGGTGAACAAGGGCGATGCGGTGGCTCAATACGGTGCTCACCAGATCACCGCCGAAGCCACGGGCACGGTGACTGTACGCCCTCAGGCTACGGTCTATGTCCGGCGAGAAACCCGCGACGAACGCGAGTACGAGATTTCGACCACAGCCCGGCTGCGCGTAGAACCGGGTAGCCTGGTGAGTTCGGGACAACAGCTCACGGAAGGCTCGATCAATCCCAACCGCCTGCTGCGGATCATGGGCCGCGAAGCAGTTCAGCTCTACCTGGATGCCGAGATCCAACAAGTATATCGCAGCCAGGGCGTGAACATCAACGACAAGCACATCGAGGTCATCATCCGCCAGATGCTGGGCAAGGTGCGCGTCGTCCAGGCCGGAGATACCCATCTGTTGCCCGGCGAGCTCGTCAACAGGCTCAACTTCCAGGACATCAATGAGGAGATTCTCCGCTCGGGAGGGCGCCCCGCGACGGCGCAGGCGGTGCTGCTGGGTATCACCAAGGCTGCCTTGAACACCGAA
>CAYRXM010000192.1:0-7034 GCA_964428175.1 uncultured Anaerolineae bacterium | reverse complement strand
CTGGATTGGCCCTTAACCGTGGAGTCGGCCGATGTCCCCAACTCGTGACGGTTTCCGGCCTTTTCTTGTCGCGGCACTTGGATTGTGATATAATCTGGTCAACAGCCGGACCATTTCTGGTTCTGGTTTTGTTCAGGCCAGGAGGATGAGCATGATCGAAGTGACAATCGAGAGCATTCGCATCAGCTTGATGAGTCCCGAACGCGCTGTTTTGCTCAAAGAAGTCGGCGATGAGCGCCAATTGCCTATCTTTATCCACGCGACCGAGGCCGACGCCATTTTGCTCGAACTTCAGGGCTATCCTCGCCACCCGCGCCCCTTGACGCACGATTTGCTCAAAAATGTCATCGAAGAGTTGGGCGGTGAACTGCAATTTGTCCAGGTCAGCGAGCTGCGCGACGACATTTTTTTTGCCCTGCTGCACGTCTTGCAGGATGAGCAAGAGATCAAGATTGACGCCCGGCCCAGCGACAGCATTGCGTTGGCCGTTCGCGCCAGGGTGCCCATTTTCGTCGCCGAGTCGGTGATGGAGCAGGCCGGGATTTACCCGTTGGAAGAGTCGCCCGTGGACAACGAAGCCTTGACGGAATTTCGCAATTTTGTCGATACACTCGACATGGATGGATTGACCGACGAATAACGGATGCGGCATATTGTTTTCTTGAGCCGCATCCATGATGCGGTTTTTTGTGCGCTGATTGGGCAGATTGGAAAGGTGGCATGAGCGATTCGCAGGCGTGGCAAGATGATGGCTATCAATGGGATCAAGAAGAACCGCCCGTGCCTCCCGAAGAAGCGGATGTGCCCGAACTGGCGCTTGACAACGGTGGGTTCGAGAGCAGCCCGCCGCCGCCGCGCGGGCAGCCGTCCGGTGAAAAATCGCGCTTTGCCCGCCATGCCGTAGACAAGCGGCGCGAGCGAAACCAGGCCGCCGTCCCCGACAAGATGGTGCCGCACAATGTCGAGTCGGAGCGGGCTGTGCTGGGCGCGTTGTTGATCGACCCCGACGCCTATTACAAGGTCAGCACCTTTCTCCGCTCCGACGATTTCTATGTTACCCAACATGCCTGGATGTATGCCTCGATGGTGGCCTTGCACGAACGTGGCGAGGCGCTGGACTATGTAACCCTGTGCGATGAACTTGAGCGGCGCGAGCAGTTGGTCGAGATCGGCGGCGCGGCCTATATCACCGGGTTGATCAATGCCACGCCGACGGCGCTGAACGTCGAGTATTACGGGCACATTGTCGAGCGCACGAGCATCTTGCGCCAGCTTATCGGCGCGGCCGGCGAGATCGCGGCGCTGGCCTACGAGGACACCGACGATGCCAGTGCCGTGGTCGACCGCGCCGAGCAGGTCTTGTTTGGCGTCTCGCAGCGCCACATCTCGCGCGATCTGGTGCCGATCCGCGATGTGATCGACGAATATTACGATCGCGTGAGCTATTTGTACGAGCACAAGGGCGAGACGATCGGTGTGCCGACCGGGTTTCGCCAGCTCGACAAGTTGCTGGGCGGCTTTCAAAAATCGGACCTGATCATCATCGCCGCGCGGCCGGGCATGGGCAAAACCTCGCTGATGCTTTCCATCGCCCAAAATGCCGCGCGCAAATATGATCAACGGGTGGCCGTTTTCAGCCTGGAAATGTCATCCGAGCAGTTGGTGCAGCGGTTGATCGCCTCCGAAACCGGCATCGACGCGCAGCGGCTGCGCCTGGGCCACCTGCGCGACGACGAGTGGCCGTTGTTCGTCCACGCGACGGGCGTGCTGTCGGAGACGATGATTTTCATCGACGATACGCCGTCGATCTCGGACATGCAACTGCGCACCAAGGCGCGCCGGCTGTACGCCGAACACGGCCTGGACATGATCGTGATCGATTATTTGCAGTTGATGCAGACCGATCGCCGCATCGACAACCGGGTGCAGGAAATTTCGCAGCTTTCGCGCTCGCTCAAGGGGCTGGCCCGCGAGTTGAACGTGCCGGTGGTGGTCGGCTCGCAGCTTTCTCGCGCCGTCGAGCAGCGCAACGACAAACGGCCCATGCTGTCGGACCTGCGCGAAAGCGGAAGCATTGAACAAGACGCTGATATCGTTGCCTTTATCTACCGTGACGAATATTATGCGCCGGAGACCGAGCAGCCCAACATTGCCGAGATCTTGATTTCCAAGCACCGCAACGGCCCCACCGGGATGGTGCCGCTTTATTTCCAAAAAGAACTGGCCAAATTCCGCGAGGTCGAAATTTTTCACCAGGAATTGGAGTACTAGGCGATGCGCCCCTTTATCGGCTTTCCAGATGGCAAGCTCAAGGTCACGCCCGTGCCCGACCTGTTTTTCAGCGACCTGCTGCCGTTGATCGACGATTTGTTCGAACTCAAGGTCACGCTGCACTGCCTGTGGGCCTTGCAGCACAAACCGGGGCTGCACAAGGCGCTCACCTGGAGCGAACTGGCCGGCGACCCGGCGCTGCTGCACAACCTTCAAGACCCCCGGCTGGACGCGCTCGAACTGCTGCGCGAGGGGATCGAGCGCGCGGTGGCGCGGGGGACGCTGCTTCAGGCGTCGGTGCAGGGCGAAGGCGGCGAGACGCTGTATCTGTTGAACAGCGAGAGCGGGCGGGCGACGCTGGCGGCGATTGAGCGCGGTGAATGGCAGCCGGAGGGCCTCGATCCGGAGGCGCGGCTGGTTGCCCAGCGACCCAACATTTTCGTGCTCTATGAGCAAAACGTTGGCCTGTTGCAGCCGCTGCTGGTCCAAGAACTGCAAGAGGCCGAGCGCACCTACCCGCCGGAATGGATCGAGGATGCTTTTCGTATCGCGGTGAAGCAAAACGTGCGCCGCTGGGCTTACATCCGGGGCATCCTGGAGCGCTGGGCGCGTGAGGGGCGGGGGGGCGACGCGCGCGTGGACGACGGCAAGCGCGAACGGCGGCGCTACCTCGGCGGCGAATACGCCGATTCCGTCGAGCATTAGCCTTTCATATTTGAACCACCCCGGAATGAATGCTCGTGTCAGTAGTTGGGGAGAGGCAGCATTTGACTCAAGATCATGATTCAATCAACGAACCGGCTGCTTGCCCGGTGTGCCAGGGCGTGGGCTTTGTGATCAGGGATGTGCCTGTGGACCATCCTGATTTCGGCAAGCTCTTTCCCTGCCAGTGCAAGCAAGACGAGATTTTTCGCCGGCGCGCCGAACGCCTGCGCAAGATGAGCAACCTTGACCATCTCGGTCACATGACGTTTTCTTCTTTTATGCCCGATGGCGCGGCGCTCAACCCCAACCAGCAGGAAAACCTGCGTCGGGCCTTTACCTATGCCTGCAACTTTGCGCGCGACCCGCAAGGTTGGCTGATGTTTCGCGGCGGCTATGGCTGCGGCAAGACGCACCTGGCGGCAGCGATTGCCAACGAACGCATCCAGGCGGGGCAGCCGGCATTGTTCGTCGTTGTGCCTGACCTGCTCGATTATCTGCGCTCGGCATACAGCCCCGGCAGCAGCAGCGGCTATAACGAACGCTTTGAAGAGATTCGCGACCACCCGCTGCTGATCCTCGATGACCTGGGCACGCAGAGCAACACGCCCTGGGCCGACGAAAAGCTGTTCCAGATTTTCAACTATCGCTATAACGCCAAGCTGCCCACGGTGATTACCACCAACTGCGAATTGGAAGAGATCGACGAGCGAATCCGCTCGCGCCTCAATTCGATGGACATTGTACACGTGGTGCCCATTTTTGCGCCCGACTATCGCGCCAGCGGGATCAGCGACAGCCAGTCTGAGTTGAGCAGCCTGGCTCTGCACCTGGACAAAACCTTCAGCACCTTTGACCTCGACCGTGACGAACTGGACGCCGAAGAGCGCGAAAACCTGCGCAATGTCTTTCGCGCAGCCCAGGAATTCGCGCAGCGGCCGGAGGGCTGGCTGCTGTTTACCGGCCCCTATGGCTGCGGCAAGACCCATCTTGCTGCGGCGATCGGCAACCAGCGCACAGCCGAGCGCCAGCCGGTCGTCTTTATCGTCGTGCCCGATTTGCTCGACCACCTGCGCGCCACTTTTAGCCCGCAAAGCACGGTGTCTTATGATAAACTGTGGGTGCAGATTCGCCGCGTCCCCCTGCTCATCCTCGACGATCTGGGCACGGAAAGCGCGACGGCCTGGGCGCGGGAAAAGCTGTACCAGTTGTTCAATTATCGCTACAATGCACGCCTGCCCACTGTAATCACCACCGCGCAGCCCATCGACGAGGTCGATCCGCGCATCCGCGCCCGCCTGCTCGATCGCTCGCGCTGCCAGATATGGAGCATCATCGCCCCAGCCTATCGCGGCAGCACACAGAAATCACAGACGCGCCGGCGGCGAGGAAAAACATCATGAGCGTATACGGCGGCGCGTGGCCCACGCTGGTCACTCCTTTTGACGAAAATCTGAACATTGACGTTGGCGCATATCGGGCCATGCTCGAGTGGTACATCGCGCACGGGGTGGGCGGGCTTTACGCCAACTGCCTGTCTAGCGAGATGTATCTGCTCGACCCGGACGAGCGGTTGACCCTGGTGCGCGAGGCTGCGCGTGTTGCCGGCGGGCGTGCGCCGGTGGCGGCGACGGGCAATCTGGGCGAAACGGTCGAGGCGCACATCGATTTTTGCTGCCGGGTGGCCGAGGCCGGCGCCGATGTGGTGATGCTGGTGGTGCCCCCGTTTTGCGAGGACGACGCCGACCTGGAGCGCTATTACCTGACCCTGGCCGAGCGGGTGGACGCGCCGCTGGGGCTGTACGAGTGCCCGGTGCCGCGCTCGTATCACCTGGGCGTCGATCTGGTGCGCACGCTGGCCGGGAGCGGGCATTTTGTCGCTTTCAAGGAGACGAGCTGCGATTGGGCCAAGATCGAGGCGCTGCTGGCAGTCACCAGGGATACGCCGCTGGCGCTGCTGCAAGCCAACACGCCCTACCTGCTCGAGGCCGTCCGCGCCGGCGCGCCGGGCACGATGGGCATCGCCGCGATCTGGCTGCCGGATTTGGTACAGGCGGTGATCGAGCGTGGGCAGCGCGGCGACCCCAGCGCCGATCGCCTGCATGCGCACCTGTGCGCGCTGGAACTGGCGCAGCGGGTTGTACACCCACAGGGCAGCAAATACCTGTTGGGCAAGCGCGGCGTGCCGATCTCGATCCGTTCGCGCCACCCCAAATCGCCGCTGACGCCCGAAGTGCTCTATGCGCTGGATCGCTGCGCCGCGTTGTGGTTCGACGCGGCGGGAAATTTGAACGATATTCTGATGCAAGGAGGCATACCATGACAGTACCGTTGCGAGTGGCGGTGATCGGCACCGGAATGGGCCGCTATCACATGCAAGATTTTGCCAGGTGCCCCGGCGTCAAGCTGGCGGCAGTGTGCGATTTGAACAAGGAAGAAGCGCAGCAATTCGCCAAGGAATACGGCGCGGACAGGGTGGTCACCGATTATCACGATCTGTGGGGCGTCGCCAACCTGGACGCGATCAGCATTGCCGTGCCCAACTTTTTGCACGCTCAGATCGCCGTCGAGGCGTTGGAGCGCGGCCTGCACGTCTACTGCGAAAAGCCGATGGCGACCAAACTGGCCGACGCCAAAAAAATGGTCGAGACGGCCCAGGCGCAGAACAAGCGGTTGATGATCGGCATGAGCCAGCGCTTCAAACCCGAAAACCTGGCTCTACACGGCTTGGTCGAGCGGGGCGAGTTGGGCGAGGTTTACTATGCGCGCACGACCTGGATTCGTCGTCGCGGCGTGCCGGTGATCCATTTTTCATCCGGCGGCTCGATGGGGCGCGGGGCGTGGTTCGTCGACCGGGACAAGGCCGGTGCGGGCGCGCTGTTTGACATCGGCGTGCACATGTTCGACCTGACCTGGTGGATGATGGGCAATCCTAAACCTGTGACCGTCTCGGCGGCGAGCTATCGCAACCTGTGGAACGACGAGTTTGCCCGGCGCGGCATCAAGTACGATGTGGACGAGCTGTCGTCGGCGTTTGTGCGCTTTGAAAATGGCGCGGTCGCTGCGTTTGACGTGAGCTGGGCGGCCAACCAGGACAACGAGATCAACGTGCGCGTCTTTGGCACGCAGGCCGGATTGCAGGTCTACCCGCCGAAAGTCTTTTCCGAGCCGCGCTGGGGCGAACTGCATACCGACACGGTCGAGATCAAAGAGGTCGAGGCGGGCGAAGGGTTGAACCCGCGCCGTCATTTCATCGACTGCATCCGCAACCCCGCCGCGCCGATGATCGCCTCCGGGGAGGAATGCCTGACCGTGATGGCCGTGCTCGACGCGATCCAGCGCTCGGCAGAGCTGGGACGCGAGGTCGAGGTGGATTTGTGACTTTGTCGACCACTGACGGCTGAACACTGTGAGAACCAGGTTGTTTGTCGCTTTGGTCTGCGGAGGTAAATGTGAGTCAAACTTCGTCTCGACAAATTACAATTAGCTTGGATGAACTGGTGCGTTGCCTTGATCCACTCATCCGTCGTGTCGTGCAAGAAGAACTTGCCAAGGCAGATCTCACTGCGGTTTTTCATCTCGATCCCGACATGCCGCTTTACAAGGATTTGAAGGAAATTCTGGAACGTAAACTGCAAGAGAAAACCGAGTTGTATTCGCATCAAGAGGTCTGGGATGGATGAATACCTTGCGGTATACGAAAAGCAGTTTGTTGACAATCTGCGCAGGTATGCTTCTTTGCGCCAGCGAATCAAACAACTTGTTGAGCGATTGCTTGCAGATCCTTACATAAACACGGAATTGCTTGCTGATGTGAGCGGAAAATTGAACTTGCGAGGATGTCGCAGCGTTCGTGTTGATCTCAATTTTCGTATTATTTTTGTTGTTTGCGAAGAATGCCGTGTTATTCCAGATTGTGAGTACTGTTTTTGCGAAGGCTTGGCGGACAGGACGGTCGTCTTTTTGACCGTTGGACCGCATGACAGAGCGTATGCGATGAGATAAGGCTAGGAGACCGCTGAAAAACCCCCTTGTTGAGGGCATTTGCACCTTGAAAACAG
>CAYRXM010000191.1:0-7054 GCA_964428175.1 uncultured Anaerolineae bacterium | reverse complement strand
TGTTTTTGCCCAATCGGAAATCAGTTTACATAATCAGTTAGGGAAAACTATAGTTGTATTCTATCACAGATAATCCTGCTGTGCAACCAGAAACTGTAGGGGCCAAGTGCGCCCATACTTTCCGTGAAACTCTATGCCGGGCTTGCACGTAATGCCATTGCAAAGGAACGGAGGATATTTTTTACGGAGGTGAAATCGATGATCGAATTGCTGGTTGGATTGATCAAACTGCCTTTTGTGCTCGTGGGCGTGATTCTGGCTTTTGTCTTTGGCCTGGTGGGGTTCATCCTCTCCATCCTCGGCATTGCGCTCACCCCGCTGCTGGGCGTTGGCCTGATCATTTTGCCCTTTGGCCTGGCCTTTTTGCTGCTCGCCGCGCTGATCGGTGCATTGCTCAAGTCGCGACGTACGACAGTGATTTACCGGTAACCGGGATTTTTCTTTGGAAAGCAGGTGAGAGACATGTTTTGGATGCCCCGACCGTTACGACGATTGTACCGCCGGCTGCGGCGGGCCGCGCATCGGTGTGCGGAGCGCCAAATGCGACGTTTTATGCGGCGTCGCGTCGCTCGACGAGACCTGGGCCGACTGCGCCATCTGGCAAATTGAGTGCAAATGCAGACGCCCTGCACCGCTCGAGCGGTGCAGGGCGTTTTTTTATCTGGGCGCAAGCCAACCAGATGCCTGGCTCAGGCAACTGTAATTTCAGACCCCTCCCCGCTTTTTTTCACCTCGATCCGCGTGTTAAAGGCGTCTCTGAGTTCGCTGATGTGTGTGATCACCAGGATGCAGCCGAAATCGTCACTGACGGCATTGATCGCGTCGAGGATGCCATCGCGGCCCTGGGCATCCTGCGTGCCAAAGCCCTCGTCGATGACCAGCATTTCCAGCCTGGCCCCGGCGCGACGGGCGAGCAGCTTGCTGAGGGCAATGCGGATGGCAAAGTTGACCCGGTAGCGCTCGCCGCCGGAATAGGTTTCATAGCTGCGCGTGCCCAACTCGTCGGCGATGTGGATGTCCAGCGTCTCGACCGTATCGCCCTTTTTGGTGTCACGCTGGGTCTCGAACCGCACCTGCATCCGCCCGGCGGTCATCCGCGCCAGCAGGCGGTTGGCTTCTTGCTCGATGTCGGGAATTGCCGTCTCGATCAGCATGGCCTGGATGCCGTTTTTGCCGAACGCTTCCTGCAATTCCTGATAGATGCCCTGCTCCTCGCGCAGCCCTTTCTCTTCCTCGCGACGTTTGGCGCGTTGACGGCGCAGATCGGCGCAATAATCGACCTTGCTGCGCGCTGCGCCCAGTCGCAGGTTGGCCTCTTGCTCCTGGTTGTGAGCGGCTTCCAGCGCCTGCTGGGCATGGACGGTCTGCTCGCGCAGTTCAGGCAGGCGCGCGACAAGGGGGGCCAGTTGGTCGGCCTGGGCCTGATCTGTGCTGCGCCGCTGGGCGATCTCGTCGCGCTGCGCGGTAAGCTGCTTCATCGCCAGGCGCACCGTGTCGAGGCTGGAGCGGGCTTCCTGCAAGGTCTGCATCTGCGCCTGCAAAGGGCGCAGCCGTTCGACGGCGGCCTTGATCTGGTTGTGCGCGTCGGCATCATAGCCCAGTTCGACCAGCTCGGCCTCGACCTGGGCCAGTTCGGCGCGGACGTCCGGGGCAAAGTCGCTGGTCTGAAGCCGGGTTTCGATCTGATCGAGTTCGGCGCGCGCCGCTTCGAGTTGAACCCGGGCCGTGCGCGCTTGTTCGACGATGTGGGCCAGGGCGGCCTCTTGGCGCTGTAGGGCCGTTCGCCCGCGCAGGGCCTGTTCGCTGGACTTGATGTCTTCCTGGACAGCCTTGATCTGCTGCGCGGCCAGGTTGATCTGGATGTTGCGGCTGCGGTATTCCTCGCGTTTTTGTTCCAGTTCAGTGTGCAGGGTGGCGGTCAGCCGGGCACAGCCATCGCCTTCCAGCGGTTGGCCGCACAGCGGGCAGGCAGCCTGGTCGGTGGCGGCGCCGGCTTCCAGCAGGGCGATTTTGTCCTTGATCTGCTCGGCATCTTGCTCGGCCTGTTTGTTTTCGACCTGCAAGGCGGCGATCTGGGCATTAAGGGTTTGCAGGCTTTGCTGCGCCTGTTCCCGTTCGGCTTCTCGTTCTTCCAGCCGCTCCAGGTCGACACGCAAGGCATCCCATTCCGGCTCGCGGTCGAGCGCGCTGGCAGTTTGTTCGAGCTGGCGAACCTGCCCGGTAGCAGCGATGCGCTGTCCGTCCAGCGCGTGCCGGGCCTGGGCCAATGCCCCTTCGAGCGTGCTGCGACGGTCGCGCAGGGCCACCATCTCGCCAAGCCTGGCGTTCAGGGCCTCGTTTTCGGCGACGGCCTGCTCATAGGCGGCAAATCCCCGGGCAATCTCGTCGGCGTGGGCCAGTGCGTCTTGCAATGCATCGAGGCGGGCCTGGTGCGCGGCTTGCTCGCCATCCAGCCGGTCGATCTCGGCCTGGGCCTGTCCGATTCGTCGCTGCAAATCGTCGAACTGTTGTTGGGCCAACTCGGCGGCCTGGAGGCCGCTGCGGGCCTGCTCGTAATCTCGTTCGACTGTTTCCCGCCCGTCTTTCAAGCGGGACAGTTCGGCTTCGGCAGCCTTGACGGCGGTTTTGTACTCGTCCTCGCGGGCCAGTTCGTGATCGATCTGCTCGATTTGAGCCAGGAGTTGATCGGCGCGGGTTTTCTTGTCGCGCACGGCCTGGCGGGCGGCTTGCTCGTATTCGGCATAGATGTCCAGGCCAAGGATGCTGCCCAGCACGCGCTTGCGCTCGCCGGCCGGCTTGATGGTGAACTCGTCGGCGCGGCCCTGCAGCAGGAAAGCCGAGTTGATAAAGGTGTCGTAATCCATCCGCAGCAGGTTGATGATGGCCTGCTGGGTCCTGGTCAGGGTCGGCTCGGTGAGCGGGCGGTAGCGCCCGTCCGAGGCGTCCCAGCCCTGCAATTCGAGGCTGGTGCTGCCCCGCTTGCGGCTGTCGCGCTTGCGCAGCACGCGATAGACCTGGGGGTCGAGGCTGAACTCGAATTCGACTTCCATTTCGCTCTGGCCGAGGTGGATCAGCTCGTCGTCGCGCCGCGCACCGAGCCGCGAGCAGCCCCACAAGGCCCAGGTGATGGCGTCGAGGATGGCCGATTTGCCGTGCCCGTTGTCGCCGGTGAGGCAGGCCAGATCGATGCCGCGCAGATCGAGCGACTGCTCGCGGTAGCACATAAAGTTTCGCATATATAATCGGTGGGGGATCATGGGGAACTGCTCCGCAATGTACAAGGTGTGGTGTACAGCGCCGAATGTCAGGCGTCGACGGTTTGTATGTCCGGTTCGTCGGGTGAAATCAGCGGTATGGCAAAGTAGAACGTGCTGCCCTCACCCAGCTTGCTCTCGACCCACACGCGGCCTTTGTGCCGTTCGGCAATCGACTTGACGATGGCCAGCCCCAGGCCGGTGCCCTTGATGTGCATCGTGTCGCGCCGCTTGATGCGGTAGAATTTTTCAAAAAGGCGGCGCTGGTTCTCGGCGGCGATGCCGATGCCGGTGTCGTGGACGCGGACGATCAGAAAATCGTTGTTAACCCGCAAGGCGACATCGACCTGGCCGGGGCCGGCGGTGTACTTGATCGCATTGTCGACCAGATTCTGGATCGCCTGGCGGACCAGGGTGTTATCGGCCATCGTTGGCGGGACGTCGAGCGGCAAAAAGGCGTTCAATTTGATTTGTTTTTCGGCGGCGCGCGCGCCCAGGTCATCGGTGACGGCCTGGATCACGCCGGGCAGCCAGCAGCGCTCGATCTCGATGCCCACGCCGGCTTCGATCTTGCCAATGTCCAGCAGGTCGTCGATCAGCACCGTCATCTGCTCGATGCCGCCGATGATCTTGTCGACAAAGCCCTGCTGTTTTTCGTTGACCTCGCCGACCATCGGGATCATGGTCGTATAGCCGCGCATATAGGTCAACGGCGAGCGCAGGTCGTGCGAAACGGTATTCACAAAGTCCGATTTCATCTGGTCGAGTTCTTTGAGATAGGTAATGTCGCGCAGCGTAACCACCCGCCCGCCGGTAGACAGCGACGAGACGCTGGCCGAAAACGTGCGTCCGTCCGGCGCGTGGACTTCGTCGGTGAGGGCGCTCTCCTGCTCCATCGGGCGGGTCAGCAGCGAGAGCAGCGACTTGTCGAGAACGGCCTGCTGCGCCGGCTTGCCGATCACATCCTCATCGGCCAGCCCGTAAGTCTGGCGGGCCGCCGGGTTGGACAGCAAGATGCGTCCCTGCCCGTCGACGACAACGACCACGTCGTTGGTGCTGTTGAGGATCGCCTTGAGGCGGCTCTGCTCACCTTGCACGTCTTCAAAGAGGCGCGCGTTGGCGGCGACGACGGCGGCCTGCCCGGTCAGGGTGTACAAAAAATGCAGATCGGAACTGGCAAAGGTGCGGCTTGAATGATAGCACACCCACAGCACGCCGGTCACACGCTCTTGAAGGCGCAGCGGCAGGCCGATGACGGCGCGGATGCCCACCCGCAGCAGGTCGACCAGCGTGGGCGGCCCGGCGTAGGTAATGTCGCCAATCGCCAGCTCTTTGTTGCGCTTGACCACCGTATCGACTGCCCGGTCGAGGCGAGGCAGCGCTTGCTGAACCTGGAGCTGCCCGTAATTGATCGCCTTGTCTTGCACGCCGTGCGCGTCGAGCAAGACCATACGCGCGGCGACGCCCTCGGTGGCCTGGACAGCGCCTTGCAGGATGGGCAGCAGTGACGGCTCTAACTCGATGCTGGCCGAAACCTGCTGGCTGACCTGAAGCAGCAGAGAAAGCTCTGACATGCGCTCTTGCAGCCGCTGGCGCATCTGTTCAAAAGAGCGTCCCAACTGCCCAACCTCATCTTCACCGGTCACGTTGACCGGAATGTCCAGCCGGTTGTCGGCGATCTCGCTGGCGGCCTGCGAAAGCCGCTGTAGAGGCCGGGTCAGCCGCGCGGTAAAGATAGGCACGCTGATCGAGGCGATGCTGCCGGCGATCAAAAAGAGGATCAGCAGCGGCGACGAGATTTCGGTGGCCTGAGTGAGCACATTTTCGTAGGGGCGGATGACCACGATGCGCCACTTGACGCCCTCGGTGCGCTGCACGTATACCAGCTGCCGCGTGCCGTCAAGCGTGTTGATGTCCTCGTAAACCGTCGCCAACGGGTTATCTGTCTCGTGAACCAACAGCGGGTCCGGGTTGACCCGCCACGGCTCCAGGATGCGCTCGACATCTGGATCGGCGACGATGTAATCTCGCTCGTCGACCAAAAAGCCGATGCCCCGGCTGTGCGCCGATTCGCCAGGCGGCTGCAAGTTGTTGATCATGCTCTGAAGCTGGAAATTGTCGGCGATATGCACCCGCCCGATCAACGCGCCGATCACTTCGCCGCCGATGATCTGGCTCTCGACCGGCACGATGAACGAGATGATTGGCTGCCCGTTCCAGTTTTTGTGTACCGGCGCAATTTGCGTCGATCCGTCGCGCAGGGTGAGCCTGAGCAGGTCCATTTCTTCCTCGGTCACCATCAGTTCCATCTGCGATTCGGGCGGCACGCCAACGATGCGCAAGGTCAACTGGCCCACCGTCTGCCCGTCGGAAGATACCTCATCTTTTTCGACCAGTGCAATCTGGTTGAAAAAGGGCATTGTCTTCATTCCCTCTTTGAGCGCCGTCTCCTGATCGCCATACTCGGCGCTTTGCAGCCTGGCATCGGTGGCGATCCAGCTCAGCAGCGATTGGCCGGTCCAGGGGAAAAAGGGCAGCTGGATGGAGACGTTGCGGGCCACATGGGCCACCTGGCTGATCGCCTGATCGGTGGCGATGCGCAGCGATTGGGCCATCATCGCGTACAAGATGACCACCAGGGTCAGCGCGGCGGCCGGGAGAAAGAAAAAGAGAAAGCGCAGGCTGATGCTGCGCGCATAGGGCGGAATGCGCGCCGGCGTCTGCACGGCGCGCAGTTTGGGCAGCAGGGCATAGGCGGTCTGCAAGGCTGCACCGGCGACGACTGATTTGACCAGCACAACGGGTAGATTGGCGACCGAAACGGCAATGCTGTTGTTGACCGCCGACAGCGTCGATAGTTCTGCGTTGGTGTAAGCATAAATAGAAAAAACGCCGAGCACCCAGATCGTCATCCCGGCCCAGGGGACGGCGATCAAGGGCTGGCGCAAGATGTAACCCAGACGCCCTTTATAGTCCTGGTAGAGCAGCAGCGAGGCGAGCAGCCCAAACGCGGCGACTTCGAAAATCTGGGTCAGGCGGGTGGTGTCATAGGCGCCGCTGACCCAGCCACTGGCCAACCCAGCCAGCATGGCCCCCCCCGCGCCAAACTGCGCGGCGGCAAGCACAATCGGCACAAAAGCCAAAAGGGCCAGTGTCTCGCGCCCGGGCGACAATCCCCTGCTGACGCCGCCGGCCGGCCATTCGATGGTCAGACTGTTTGCCAGCAGGATGCTCAACACCAGCCAGGCGATCAACCACAGCACCTTGGCCGTCCACGTGCCACGAAATTCCTGGCGGCGCTGGATATAGTTGGCAACGATACGGACAAACAGGGCGACCAGGATCAGCCCATAGGCCGACAAAAGCAAAAAGCCCAGCAATCGCTGTGGGCCTTCAAAGTATACCATTCCCCATTTGCCCAGCAACTGGAAACGCATGCTCCCCCGTTTAGTCTGGAATGGCGCTTGACCCTCAAGAAAGCGTCAATGTCTGGTACTCTTGCGACCTGATTTTGATAGGTTCAAGTCCGATCCGTGGGCGCAATTTACATATCAAATTCAGTTTGACCGAGTACTAGTCTGCTGCTATTTTTAGATCGGGTTGATAGGATGCTAATGACAGTATACACATAAACCAAAGCGGCGTCAAGGAAGGTGAAAATCGGGGGTGCACGCAGAGTTTGGGGCATCCTGGCAGTCGCGCTGGTCGAGTGTTTGAAATGGGGACAATTGTCCCCATTTCAAACGTACTCGAGTTTAGAGTTCACTTGAGCGGTATCTGAACCTTAACAAAAAACGAAA
>CAYRXM010000190.1:0-7159 GCA_964428175.1 uncultured Anaerolineae bacterium | reverse complement strand
GCGCGATAGCGTCGCGGAAGACGGAGAAGGGCACCGTGGTCTGGTTGGTCGCCCGGTCGCTGGTATACTATGGGCAGCACGGCGTTGTTCGGCTTGCCCGCTGCGGCTGAATAATGATGCCCACCACCTTTAACGAAACCAGACTGGGCGGCATCTATGACTACAAGGCCAGTTTCTGGTGATCTTGAAATGCTGCAGACAAACAAAAAGCGGGTGAACTCGAGTTCACCCGCTTTTTGTCTGGTGTAAGATGCAGCTAGTCGCCGACCGCTTGTTTGGCCGTTTGCACCAACCGGGCAAACGCCGCCGGGTCGCTGACGGCCATATCGGCCATCAACTTGCGATTCAATTCCACACCGGCTACCTTGAGACCGTGCATCAAACGGCTATAAGAAAGCCCATGCTCGCGTGCGCCGGCATTGATGCGTTGAATCCACAAGCGGCGAAAATCGCGCTTGCGGTTGCGACGGTCACGGTACTGGTAGACACCGGCCTTCATCATTGCCTGGTTGGCAGCGCTGAATATGCGATGCCTGCCGCTGTGCTGTCCCCGTGTGGATCGGAGAATCTTGTTGTGGCGGCGTCGTGTTACAAAACCACCTTTGACCCTCATTGTTTTTCCCCTTTCATTTTCGAGTTTAACTTGTCCACAAAGGGAGAGGAAATGTACCCCTTGCTAACAAGCACCAACTTATTTGTCCAGATATGGCGCGAGAATTTTGAGCCGTTTCACTTCGCCGCGAACGGTGACCTCGCTCATCCTGCCAAACTGACGCAGACGGCGCTTGGAACGGTTGCGACGCAGGTGTCCGGCGCCGTTTTTGCCGCCGCCACGGGTGCGAAGCAGTTTGCCGCCGCCGCTGTATTTGAAGCGTTTGGCTGCGCCTTTATAGGTCTTGATCTTGGGCATGACAACCTCCGAATTTTCTAGCTCTTGAACTGACAACAACAAAGGGACAGCTGGCTTTCTCTGTCCCTTTATCCGGTGACGAACTGCCATTGTGCCGGCGAAATAACCTGTAAAAACAGGTCGCATCCTGCCATGCAGGACGCGACATTATACCACATATTTGCCGGGTTTGCAAAATTTCAACGAGACGGGTTGCGAGCAGGCGGACTATTTTTTGGCCGTCGGGGTCAGCAGCATGGTCATGTTGCGCCCTTCCATTTTGGGCGGCGTCTCGACGGCAGCAATGTCGACCAGCCGGGCGGCAAATTTGTCCAGCAGTTCCTGTCCCAATTCCGGGTAAGTGATCTCGCGGCCTCTGAACCAGACTCGCACCTTGACCTTGCAGCCTTCTTCCAGAAAACGCCGTGCATCGCGAGATTTGAATTCCAGGTCATGTTCGCCGGTCCGCGTGGTCAGGCGAACGCCCTTCACTTCGACCGATTTGCTGGCCTTGCGCGCTTTGCGTTCTCGTTTGGCTTTTTCGTACAGGAACTTGCCATAGTCCATCATCCGGCACACCGGCGGGTCTGCGTTGGGCGCAACTTCGACCAGATCGAGCTGCTTTTCGCGGGCAATTACGATTGCTTCCTGGACGGTCATCACGCCGATCACACCCTTTTCGCCGACCAGACGGACCTGTCTGGCACGAATCTGTTCATTTACCCGATAGTTTTTATCGCTGATGGCTCACCTCTCAAAATTTACATGCATTTCTGCGTCTGCTAGATAAGCTAATATAGCATAACCATTTTTGAATGTCAAATTGGGGTTTCATCTTGCATCTTGTCGTTCTGTGTGCGCTGTGCTAAAATAGGGCTGTCTGGAGGCATAGATGCGCATCGACATTTTTTCGCTTTTTCCGGGTATGTTTGACGGGCCGTTTGCCGACAGCATCATCAGGCGCGCCGTCGAGGCCGGCCTGGCCTCGATCTCGATACACAACATCCGCGACTGGGCGCCGGGGCGGCATCACCAGTGCGACGACACGCCTTATGGCGGCGGCGGCGGGATGGTGATCAAGCCGGAACCGGTTTTCTGGGCCGTCGAGGCGGCGCTGGGCATGCAGCCCGGCGATTCCCCGCCTTGCCCGGTGATCTTGATGACGCCGCAAGGCCGCCCATTAACGCAGCAGGTGGCGCGCGAATTGGCCGCGCACGAGCGGCTGGCGTTGATCTGCGGGCGCTACGAGGGCGTCGACGAGCGGGTGCGTGAGCACCTGGCGACTGACGAAATCAGCATTGGCGATTACGTGCTTTCCGGCGGCGAGCTGGCGGCGATGGTCGTCGTCGATGCCGTGGTGCGGCTGCTGCCCGGCGCGCTGGGCGACGGGGAAGCGCCGGACAAAGATTCGCACGCGGCCGGGCTGCTGGAGCATCCCCATTACACCCGCCCGGCGGTCTTTCGCGGCTGGGCAGTGCCCGACGTGCTTTTGACCGGACATCACGCACAGGTTGCACGCTGGCGGCGCGAGACTTCTCTGCTGCGCACGCGGCAGCGCCGCCCCGATCTGTTGCCGGACGCTGCTTTGAGCCAGGCAGATCAGGAATTTTTAGACAGGTTGGGCAGTGAATATGAACATTGATGGCGCGTTGACTCTGCTTCCCCTCGGCGGGCTGGGCGAGGTGGGCAAGAATATGATGATCCTGGAATATGACCGGCAGATCGTGGTCATCGACGCGGGGGTGATGTTTCCCGAAAACGACATGCTGGGCATCGACCTGGTGATCCCCGATTTTGGCTATCTGATGGACAAGAAAGAGCAGGTCAAGGCGATTGTGCTCACGCACGGGCACGAAGATCACATTGGCGCGCTGCCGTATCTGCTTGCCGAGATCAAGGCCCCCGTTTACAGCACCTTGCTGACGCGCGGCCTGGCCGAGATCAAGCTCAAGCAGCACCATCTGCTGGATCAGGTCGAGTTTCGCACCGTCGAGGCCGGCGACCGGCTCTCCGTCGGGCCGTTCGAAATTGGCTTTTTTGCCGTGAACCACAGCATTCCCGATTGCGTCGGATTGGCCATCGACACGCCGGTGGGGTTGATCGTCCATTCGGGCGACTATAAATTCGATTACACGCCGGTAGACGGCCAGCCGACCAATTTTGCCGGCCTGGCCTCGTTGGGTGAGCGCAACGTGCTGGCGCTGCTCGCCGACAGCACCAATGCCGAGCAGCCCGGTTTTACGCCCTCGGAGCGGCAGATCGAAGCGGCGTTTGATGTTGTGTTCAGCCGGGCTGAGGGGCGGGTGATCGTGGGCACGTTCGCCTCGTTGATCTCGCGCATCCAGCAGGTGATTCGCTGCGCGATGCGGCACAACCGCAAGGTGGCGATTGCCGGGCGCACGATGGCCGACAATGTGAGTATGGCCCAAAAGCTGGGTTACATCGACGTGCCGCCGCGCGCGCTGCTGCCGTTGAATGACATCGGCCGCCTGCCGCCCAACGAAATCGTCATCCTGGCGACGGGCACCCAGGGCGAACCGGCGGCGGCGTTGGCCAAGATGGCCACCCAGCGACACCGGCACGTCAACATCCAGCCCGGCGATACGGTGATCATGTCCTCGCACACCATTCCGGGCAACGAAGAACTGGTGCATCGCAATATCAACCGGCTCTTTCAACGCGGCGCCGAGGTGGTCTATCACCCCATCGCGCCGGTACACGTCTCGGGCCACGCCAGCCAGGAAGAGCAAAAGCTGCTCTTTAACCTGATCCGGCCGCGCTTTCTGGTGCCCATCCACGGCGAACTGCGCCACCTCAAGGCCCAGGCGCGGCTGGCCTTTGAGCTGGGCTTTGCGCCGCAAAATGTGCTGGTGGTCGAAAATGGCTACCCCATCCACTTTACCGCCGTCGGCGCGACGGTCGGCGAGCGCGTGCCCGGCGGCTATGTGTTCGTCGACGGCAGCGGCATCGGCGACGTCGGTCCGGTGCTGATGCGCGAACGCGAGCAGCTTGCGCGCGACGGTTTTGTTGTCGTCGTTGTGCCGCCATTCATCGACGGCCATCTGCGGGGCGCGCCGCACGTCATCACGCGGGGGTTTGTCTTTCAGCCCGACGCACAAGATTTGTTCGAGCAGATCGCCGAGCAGGTGAGTGGGTTTTTGGCCGATCATCCGCCCGAAGCGACGGAGCGGTTCGAGACCGCGCTGCGCCGTCACCTGGAAACGTATCTCTATCAGGAGACCAAGCGCCGTCCGGTGGTCATCCCCGTGTTAAGCGAGTTCACATAAAGTTGGCATTCGCACCCAAAGTGTGATACAATAAAGTGACTTGGCTGAAAAAAGGTCGATCATGCGCCAAAGTTCCTGACAGCGCATAGTTTTTGCGCTTATTAAACGTGAAAAACCAGGTCCCAAGATATTTGACGATCTGATCATTTTGGTTTGTTTGTCGTACTCGACCCTTTTTCGGGAGACTCCAAGTCAGTGTTGACCATTTGGGGCTCGAAATGAGCCAGGGGTGTTCGATGGGCGCAGAGTTGATCGAACAACTGAAAGGGATGGAAACCTTCAAAGATACGCCGCAAGACGAGCTTGCGCGTATCGCCGGCCTGGTGGCCAAGCTGTCCAGGGTGCGGCTGTTTGAATCGCTGGACAGCCAGCAGCTCGCCATCATTGCCCGGACCGGCAAGACGGTGCGCTATGAACGCGGTCAGGTGATCATCCGTGAAGGCGATACCGACAAGTTCTTTTACGTGATCATTGAGGGCCAGGTGCGGGTGTGGATACAGCCGCCTGAAGGGCTGCGACAGCTGCGCAACTATCACCATGCGGGCGACTTTTTCGGTGAGCTCATTTTTTTCGAAGGGCACGAAGCGCGCGGGGCAACGGTCGATGTGATCGACGATGTTGAACTGGTGTGTTTTGACCAAAAAGGGTTCGACCTGATCGTCGAGCGCCAGCAAATTGCCAATTACATGCGCGATTGGAGCCAGAGGCGCATCGAGCACAGCAACCGGCCCTTTTCTGGCAAGCACTGGGATGAAATTTCCATCGTTCTGGCCCACAAAAGCTGGGTCGCTCTGATCCAGTTGCTGGCTTTTCCCATTGCGATCATTGTGCTGTCCTGGGTCACGCTGGGTCTGTTGAGCACCTATAACCTGTTGGTGTTTGAGGTCACGATCAGCGTGCTCATTGCGATCACCATCGGGATGGGGCTGTGGATTTTCTGGATGGTGGAAGACTGGCGCAACGACGAGTTTATCGTCACCTCCAAGCGCCTGATTCACATCGAGCGGGTCTTGGTGCCGCCGTTTCCGGTGGAGCGGCACGAAGCGCCGATCGACCAGGTGCAGGACGTGACGACGCGCAATCATGGCCTGCTGACGCCGCTGTTTGGGGTGCGTTCGCTGGAGATCAAGACCGCCGGCGCGGGCACGATCCGCTTTCCGTTCCTGGACGATGCGGCCGGAATCGCCGACCAGATTTTCACCTCGCGCAAGCTGGCGCGAACGCGCCGCAACGTCGAAGAGCGCAGCCGCATCCGCCAGTCGCTGCAAAAAGAGCTGGAGCGGGGCGTCATCAGTGCGCTCAGCCCGCTGGAAAGCGGCGAAAAACCATCGTTCACGCCCGAACCACAGGGCTTTTTGCTGAAACTGCTGGACTATTTTGTTCCACGCTTTCGCATCGTCAAGCGCGATCAGATCATCTGGCACAAGCACTGGCTCATTTTGCTCAAGGAGGCCGGCGCACAGTTTGTGCTTTTTTTGCTGTCGCTGGCGCTTTTGTTCCTGGCTTTTATCTGGCCCGACGTAGCCAATGCGCTGCGCTGGTATCTGCTCATTCCCCTGTCGCTGCTGGCCGTGCTGGCTTCGTTTGGCTGGTACGTCTGGTGCTATGACGGCTGGCGCAACGATGTCTATATTGTGACCGAAAGCCGGATCATCGATGTCGAAGGATCGCCCTTTCATTTGCACAAGGAAACGCGCACCGAAGGCGCGTTTGATACGATCCAGAATACGTATTACAGCAGTCCGGGCTGGCTGGCGCGCATCCTGCGCATCGGGCGGGTGACAATTTCGACCGCAGCCAAGCAAGACGCTTTTACGTTTGATTATGTGGCCCGCCCGGAAGAAGTGCAGCAAGAGATATTCAAGCGGGTAATGGCCTATCGCGAGCGCAAAGAACAGGCCGAGGCCGAGCGCCAAAGCGCCGAGTTCACCAAATGGTTCGGCATCTATCATCGGGTTGCCGAAGAGGAGGAATGATCGTATGCGTATCAGGTTTGTGATAGCAGGTTGCCTGCTGCTTGCCCTGTCGCTCCTGGGCGGGTGCCGGCCCTCATCCGACGTGCCGACCGCGGTTGCCTATATCGCGCCCACGCCTACCCCGATCCAGTTTTCTGGGGAGGCGACACCGCCGCCGGCAGAAGGTGAACCTTTGGCCGCGCGCGTCAACGGCCAGCCGATCTGGCTGCACGATTATGAAAAACAAATCGCCGAGTGGGAAGCAGCCTTTGTGAGCCAAAACCCCAGCTTGAGTGAGGGCGACAGGCAGGCGATGATCGTGCAGGGCAAGCGCCAGGTGCTGGATGTGATGATCGAGCAGACGTTGATCGAGCAGGCCGCGGCGATGGCCGGCATTGTCGTTTCGGACCAGGACGTCGAAGCGGTGATCGCACGCGACATTGAGGAAAATGGCGGTCAGGCCAAGTTTGAGGCCTGGCTTCAGGCCAATAATTGGACGGTTGACGAATATAAATCGCGCCAGCGCTCGATGATGATCGCTTCGCGGATGTTCGACCATATCGCCGGCAATGTGCCGACCAAGGCCGAGCAGGTACATGCGCGGCACATCCTGGTCGCCACCGAGGACGAGGCGCGGAACATTCTGGCGCAGCTCCAGGGCGGGGCGGACTTTGTCACGCTGGCGGCGCAGTATTCGCTCGATCCGAGTACGCAATCCAGCGGCGGCGACCTGGGCTTTTTCCCGCGCGGGACATTGGTGGTGCCCGAGGTGGAAAATGCAGCCTTTGGGCTGGCCGCCGGCCAAATCAGCGACGTGATCGCCAGCGCGATGGGCTACCACATTGTCCAGGTGATCGAGCGCGTGCCGGACATGACCCTGACCGAAGAATCGTGGCAGGCGCTCAAAGAGGCCACCTTTCGCAACTGGCTTGTGGGTTTGTGGGATACGGCCAGCATCGAGGTGTTGGTATCGCCCTAGGAGACCGCTGAAAAACCCCCTTGTTGAGGGCATTTGCACCTTGAAAACA
>CAYRXM010000189.1:0-7277 GCA_964428175.1 uncultured Anaerolineae bacterium | reverse complement strand
TGTTTTCAAGGTGCAAATGCCCTCAACAAGGGGGTTTTTCAGCGGTCTCCTAGCACGAGGTAGACGCCAAGCGGCGCGCGCAGCGCCGACAGCGCTTCGGCGCACATGCGGGCATCCTGGGGCGAGGCCTGGAACGAATCGCCGGTGATGGCGATCAGGTCCGCGCCGAGGGTGTTGACCAGATCGACCGAGCGGCGAACCAGCGCGCGCGGAAAGGGGTCGCCGGCATGCAGATCGCTGATCTGGGCCAGGGTCAGGCCGTCGAACTGGCGCGGCAGGTTGGGCAGGGGCAGTTCCAGGCGCACGATCTCGGGCCAGCGGGGTTCGACCTGAAACGCATAGCTGGCAAACAGCCCGCCGAGCAGGGCCAGCCCGCCCGCCGCCAGGCGAGTGGAGCGATGGTGCATTTACGCTTCCTGCTCGACCAGCCGATCGTACAGCCGTTGCAGGTCGTCTTCGGAGTAGAAATGGATGGTCAGCCGGCCGCCCTTTTTGCTGCGCGACAGGTTGACTTTGGTGCCCAGCGAGCGGGCGAACTCGGCTTCGATCGCGCGCGTCTCCGGCGGCACGGTGCGCGTGGCTTTGGGCGAGGCCGGCGCGGTGGAGAGCCGCCGCACCAGTTCTTCGGTCTGGCGCACGCTCAGGCGCTGGGCGATCACCCGCTTGAGCACCAGTTTCAGCGCTTCCACATCCTCTTCGAGCGGGAGCAGCGCGCGCGCGTGCCCCTCGCTGATCTGACCGGCGGCGAGCACGCTCTTGACAAAGTCGGGCAGGCGCAGCAGGCGCAGCGAGTTGGCCACCGAAACCCGTCCGCGCCCCACCCGGTCGGCGATCTCCTGCTGGGTCAGGCCGAACTCGTCGGTCAACTGCTGGTAGGCGGCGGCCTCTTCGAGCGGGTTCAGATCGGCGCGCTGGATGTTTTCGACCAGGGCCAGTTCGAGCTGCTGCTGCGGCGTGGCTTCCTGGACGATCACCGGCACCTCGGACAGCCCGGCCAGCCGGGCGGCCTGCAAGCGCCGCTCGCCGGCGATGAGCAGGTATTGTCCGGCAGCACCCGGATTGGCGGTGACAATGAGCGGCTGGATCACCCCGTGCTCGCGGATCGACGCGGCCAGCTCGGCCAGCGCGTCGGGGTCAAAGCTCTGGCGGGGCTGGTGCGGGTTGGGCGCAATCGCATCGACCGCCGCCCGGCGCAAGCCTTCGCCGGGTGGCGGCGCTTGTTCTTCAGCGACGGGGATCAGCGCCCCCAGGCCGCGCCCTAAAGCCTGTTTTTTGCTCATTGCAAATGCCCTTTCTCGTCTGCTTGAGTTTTTGCCGCGGCCGGCAGTTTCCAGCCGTCGCCGCGCAGCAGTTCGACGGTCAATGTCTGGTAGGCCCGCGCCCCGGCCGATTTGGGATCGTAATCCATGATCGGCTTGCCAAAACTGGGCGCTTCGCCGAGACGGATGTTGCGCGGGATGATGCTCTTGAATACCTGGTCAGGGAAATAGCGCTTGACCTCTTCGACCACCTGGTTGGCCAGGTTGGTGCGCGCGTCATACATGGTCATCAGCAGCCCGCGGATGACCAACTGCGGGTTGAGGCTTTCGCGCACCAGACGGATCGTGTTCAGCAGCTCCGACAATCCCTCCAGGGCCAGGTATTCGCATTGGACGGGAATGATCACCCCGTCGGCGGCGGCGCTGAGCGCATTGACGGTGAGCAGCCCCAGCGACGGCGGGCAGTCGATCAGGATGTAAGCATAGTCATCGTCCATCTGCTCCAGCGCTTTGCGCAGCAAAAACTCGCGGGCAATGATGCTGACCAGCTCGACCTCGGCCCCGGCCAAAACGGGCGACGCGGGGGCCAGGGACAGATGCTTCCAGCCGGTAGGCACAACCACATCGGCGAGAGGCAGCCGGTCGATCAGCACGTTATAGGTCGAGTGCGCTACGCCGTTTTTGTCGATGCCCAGGCTGGAGGTGGCATTGGACTGCGGATCGAGATCGACGATCATGACCTTGATCCCCAACGTCGACAGATACGCGCCCAGGTTGACTGCCGTGGTCGTTTTGCCCACACCGCCTTTTTGGTTGGCCAACGCATAGATTTTGGTCATAACGCCTCGTGTCGAAATCAGAGGTTAAATAACGCGCGGCAGCGTGCAATCTCGTCGCGCGTGGGGATGCTGTCCAGGCCGCTGCGCTCGACCGAGTGCGCGGCCACACAGTTGGCAAACTGCGCCGCGCGCCAGGGGTTGCCCGTTTGGGCCAACGCGCTCAGAAACGCGGCGGCGAAAATGTCGCCCGCGCCGGTGGGATCGACCTCGCTGACCTGCGGCGAGGGAAAGGCACGCACCCGCCCGCCGGCGTACACGGTCGATCCCTGCCAGCCGGCGGTGAGCACCAGCACCCTGACCTGCCGGGCAAACGATTCGACCAGCGCCAGGTCGCCGCCGACATCTTCTTCGCTCAAGATGACTGCGTCGGCGCGGGCCAGCAGCGCGTCGGAGGGCGACCAGACGGTCGGCGAGACGAGACCCTGCTCATCCCAGCGGCGCATCCAGCCTTGCGGCGTCAGGCCGATCAACGCATCGGGGAAACAATCGATCAGCTTTTCATCCACTTCCTGGTCGAGCGGCCCAAAATGGACGATTCTACTGGCCTGCCAGGCTTCGGGCACGTCGGCGCAGGTCAGCGAGCGAGCGCGGGCGCGGAGAAACTGCCGCCGGCGCCCGTCGTGATAGATGTTTTCAAAGGTCGTCGTCGACTCACAACGCTGCGCTTCGATCTGCACGTCGCCCGGCAGTCTTGAAAGGTCAATGTCGTCGCTGCAACAGGTGACGATGCGCGCCTGGTGGCCCAGGTTGCGAGCGGTCAGCGCGCTAAACGTGACCGTCCCGCCGATCTTGTATCCACCGGGATAAAGGTCTTTGGTCAGGTGTCCGATGACCAGGTAATTCGACGATAAAGGCTGCGATTGATGCGACATGGCGTTTCCAATTCAAGTGGATTTTCGTTTCCGATATCGCCCTATTTTAGCATAGTCCACAAAGCAGGTCAAAGCACAACCCGGTTCGAGTATCCTTCAATGTGGGAGCAGTTTGGCGAAAGATTCCAAACGAGGAGAGCGGCATGCCCCGTGCCGCCTCGATTGCGTATCGTATTGCATCGTCAGGCACGAGGCGTGCCTGACTCCTCGAAAACTTGCCCCAGGATTGAAATGCGGTCAAAGCACAACCCGGTTTGACAACCCCCGAATTGTATGATATGCTTGGGCAAAAGTGCAATGGCGCACTGACAAGGAACGCGCCACAAGGGCCTCGGCCTTTTTCTGGCGCGTTCCGCTTTGAACAGGACAATCGAGAATGGATCAAGCCGGGTATCGAATTCAAAATCATCCCATTTTACCGGTGGAGCCGGGCCGGGAGGTTCCATTTTTCTGGCAGGGCCGGGCGATGGCCGCACAAGAGGGCGAGACGATTGCGTCGGCCCTTTTTGCGTATGGGGTGCGGACGTTCGGCCACCATCCCAAGGACGGCGCGCCGCAGGGCATCTTTTGCGCCAACGGCCAGTGCGCACAGTGCCTGGTGCTGGCCGATGGCCGGCCGGTCAAGGCCTGCATGACCCTCGTCCGGCCCGGCATGCGCGTCGAGCCGATGGACGGGCTGCCCGTCCTGCCGGTTCACAATGTCGCTGCGGACACGATGGCTGAGATCGAACGGATTGCCGTGCCGGTCTTGATCGGCGGCGGCGGCCCGGCAGGATTGTCGGCGGCGATCGAACTGGGCCGGTTGGGCGTCGAAACGGTGTTGGTCGACGACAAGCACCGCCTGGGGGGAAAACTGGTGCTGCAAACGCACCGTTTTTTCGGCTCGGTCGAAACAGTGTACGCGGGCACGCGCGGGATCGACATCGCCGCCAAACTCGAAGCCCAGGTGCGCGCGCTGGACAGCGTCCGCGTCTGGCCCGACAGCACCGTGCTGGCCGTGTTCGCCGACCGGCAGGTGGGGATTTTGCGCGGCGGGAACACCTATAGTCTGGTCGAACCACAAATCCTGCTTGTCGCTGCCGGCGCACGCGAGCGGTCGCTGGCCTTCCGAGGCAACACTCTGCCCGGCGTCTATGGCGCGGGCGCGTTCCAGACGCTGGTCAACCGCGACCTCGTCCGCGCCGCCGGGCGGCTGTTCATCGTCGGCGGAGGCAACGTGGGATTGATCGCCGGCTATCATGCGCTGCAAGCGGGGATCGCGGTAGTCGGCCTGGTCGAGGCGCTGCCCGAGTGCGGCGGCTACAAGGTTCACCGCGACAAGCTGGCCCGGCTCGGCGTGCCCATTTACACCTCGCACACGATCCTCAGCGCGAACGGCACCGGGCAGGTCGAGTCGGTGACGATTGCTCAGGTCGACGCGCAGTTTCACCCCATCCCCGGCACGGAGCGCTCCTTTGCCTGCGACACGGTGCTGATCGCCGTGGGGCTGAACCCGGTCGATGAGTTTGTTCACAAAGCACGCCAGTTCGGCCTGCCGGTCTACAGCGCCGGCGACGCCGAAGAAATCGCCGAAGCTTCGGCGGCGATGCTGACCGGCAAAATTCGCGGCGTCGAGATCGCCCGCGCGCTGGGCTGTTCGGTCGAGCCGCCGCCCGCCGCGTGGTATGAAACGGCGGAGATACTCAAATCGAGGCCGGGCGCGACGGCGCCGGAATGCCTGCCCGCGCAAAGGTCGGGCGTCGTACCGGTGTTCCACTGCGCGCAAGAAATCCCCTGCGATCCCTGCACCGCGTTGTGCCCCCGCCAAGCCATTCGAATTGACGGCGATATCCGCCACCTGCCCCACTTTAGCGGAGACGAGCACACCTGCATCGGCTGCGAACGCTGCGTGATCGGCTGTCCCGGCCTGGCGATCACCCTGGTCGATTACCGGCAGGACGCCGGGCGACCAGCGGTGTCGATTCCCTACGAGTTGGGCGCGGCGGTGGCGGTTGGCGATTGGGTCGAGGTGACCGACAGCGAAGGCCAGCCGTTGGGCCGGGCCGCCGTCGTTGGGGTGCGCGCGCCGCGCCGCGCCGACGACCGCACCCGGGTGATCCGCGTGCAGGCGCCGGCGGCGTGGGCCTGCCGGGCGGCCGGAATCCGCGTACAGCCGGAGTCCGCCGGCGAACCCCTGGCGCAGTTTGTGGATCGCATCGCCGACGACACAGTCATCTGTCGCTGCGAGCGGGTGACGGCGGGCGAACTGCGCATCCTGATCCGCGCCGGACACCACGACATCAACGAACTCAAGGCGATCACTCGCGTGGGCATGGGGCCGTGCGGCGGCAAGACCTGCATGCCGTTGATCCGGCAGCTTTTCCGGCAGGAGGGAGTTCCCGCCGATCAAATCGTCGAGCACGTCGAGCGCCCCCTGTTCGTCGAAGCGGCGCTGGGCGCCTTTGCCGGGTTGGAGGACGTCGATGGTGATTAGAGGCCGGTCACATTTTGGGCTTCTTGGTGTTTGTCATGCCCGAATGAGTTTATCGGGCATCCACAAAGACGAAAAACTAGATTCCCGCTAAAAACGTGCGGGAATGACATGTTTTGATCCGCATTCATATTACAAACCGGGTAGGTGATCCAAGTGTCAGCAGTGTCTAAGCATTATCAAGTCATCGTCGTCGGCGCGGGCAGCGTGGGTCTGCCGATTGCCTGGGCGCTGGCTCAGGCCGGCGTCAGGACGCTGGTCGTCGAGCGCATGCCCAGCCCCGGACAAGGCTCGAACAAGCACGCCATCGGCGGCATCCGCGCCACCCACTCCGACGCGGCCAAGATTCGCCTGTGCCAGCGCAGCATCGAGATGTTGAGCGCCTGGAAAGAAACTTGCGGCGACGAGATCGAGTGGTACCGGGGCGGGTATTCGTTCGTCGCCTACCGCGAGCATGAAGCCGAAACGCTGAGAGCGCTGATCGCCGTGCAGCACAGCTATGGCCTGAACATCGAGTGGCTGGACGCGCACGCGCTGCGCCAGGTCGCGCCCGACCTCAACCCGGATGGGCTGCTCGGCGGCACCCTTTCGCCGGACGACGGCAACGCTTCGCCGCTGCTGGCCGCACACGCTTTTTACCGGCACGCCAGGCGGCTGGGCGTCGAATTTCGATTCGGCGAGACGGTGAGCGAGATTGTGGTCGAAGGCGGCCGCGTGCGCGGGATCGCCACCGACGGCGGGCGCTATGCGGCCGACGTGGTGATCAATGCCGCCGGGGCCTGGGCGCGGCCGCTGGCGGCATTAGTGGGCATTGATGTGCCCGTCCATCCCGACGCGCACGAGGCGGGCGTCACCGAGCCGGTGGCGCGCTTCCTCAATCCGATGATCGTCGACATCCGCCCGGCGCACGGCTCGTCGAATTTCTACTTTTACCAGCACTATACCGGGCAGATCATCTTTTGCATCACCCCGTCGCCCAACGCCTGGGGCGACGACACGCGCGAAACGAGCCAGTTCTTGCCCCTGGTCGCCCGGCGAATGATCGCGGTAATGCCCCGGCTAAGGTCGATCCGTGTGCGGCGCGTCTGGCGCGGCCTGTACCCGATGACGCCGGACGGACTGCCCCTGGTCGGCTGGGCGGAGGGCGTGGAAGGATTCTTGCTGGCGGTGGGGATGTGCGGGCAGGGCTTTATGCTCGGGCCGGGGTTGGGGGAATTGGTGGCACGGATGGTGCAGGGTACGACCATTGAGACGGATCGAGACACATTGGCGCAGCTCTCGCCCGGGCGAGATTTCGGGCAGCATCAGGAAAAGCTCAAGTAGGGGCGAGGCGTCCCTCATGCAGAGTTCGTTGGCCGGAATACGCGAACCGCAAGGTCAGGTTCAACCGGCTGATTCCGTCTTGGGATGCCTCGCTACAAGATGCGCGTTCCTACGCTCCCACACAGTGACGGAGGTGTTGAACATGATCGAGGCCATTGTGCGCCGGCATACCGGCGTGTTTCTGCTGTTCGCCCTGATCCTTGCTGCCTGTCGGGGCACCCCGCTGCCCGTGACGGATGTGTTTACCCCCACGCCGACCACGCAGATCACTACCCCCCAGCCGACCCCAACGCCGACCCTTGCCCCCTCTTCCACACCCTTCCCGACCTCTACTCCCACCGCCACGCCCACCGTAGCCCTGCCCGTCCTGGCCGGCACGCCGGCGCCGCTGCCGGTGGAGCCGATCACGCCGCAGAACGTAGAGCAAATTCAAGAATTGGCCATCTGGGGCAAGGGATATTTCGTTTGCGACACTTGTCACAATACCCTGGCTTTCCTAATTGGACTTGTCAAA